>DATHVV010000106.1:0-5311 GCA_035461105.1 Longimicrobiales bacterium
ATTCGGTCGGGCTCGTACTTATCTACCTGCTGGTCGTCGCGCATTTCGGGTCCTACATGGTGCCGCTCGTGATCATGGCGCCTATCCCGCTGACCATTATCGGCGTCCTGCCGGGACACGCGCTGCTGGGAGCGCAGTTCACCGCGACGTCGATGATCGGCATGATCGCGCTCGCGGGCATCATCGTGCGCAACTCGATCCTGCTGGTCGATTTCATCCAGCTGGCTGAAGCGCGCGGGCGGAGCCTGCGCGATGCGGTGATCGAGGCGGGCTCGGTGCGGTTCCGGCCGATCGCGCTCACCGCGGCCGCGGTGGTGGTGGGCGGTCTGGTGATGGTACTCGACCCGATCTTCCAGGGCCTCGCCGTGGCGCTCATGAGCGGCGCCATCGTGGCCACGCTGCTGACCATGATCATCGTGCCGCTGCTCTACTGGGAGCTGATGAGCCGGCGCGAGCACACCGAGGAGATACCGCATGAAGCTGCTGCTCGTGATCTACAGCGGAGCGCAGTCCCGGCTGGTGCCTGAGCTGCTCGAGGCCCACGAGGCGGGCGGATACACCGAGCTGGGCGATGCGCACGGCACCGGCACGACCGGACCGCGCGTCGGCACGCGCGCCTGGCCGGGGAACGCCCGGATCTACTTCAGCATCGTGCCCGCCGGGCGCACCGATGCGCTGGTCGCCGCGCTGCGTGCGGCGGCCGGCACGCTGGCCCCGCAGGAACGGCTGCACGCCGCCGTGCTGCCAACCGAAACGTTCTTCTAGAGGAGAAGCTCGATGTGTGACGATCGGATCATCCGGCGCTTCGCCGGCACGTTCGTGCTGCTGTCGCTCGCGCTGGGCTGGTGGGTGAGCCCGGCCTGGTTCCTGTTCACGGCGTTCGTGGGCGCGAACGTGCTGCAGTCGAGCTTCACGAAGTTCTGCCCGCTGGAGCGCATCCTGGGCCGCCTCGGCCTGGTCGGCTGCACCCCGGCCGCCGCCAGCCCGCCCGTCACCGGCGGGCACTGAAGCACCGTCGCCCCGGGCCCGTCCCGCCGACCGGCAGCAGGCGCGGCGGGACCCGGGGCGGCCGGCGCTGCCCAGGTTCTCAATTCACGCGCTGCTCGGGACGGAGCGCGGCCGGCATGGGCGGGGCGTTCCAGACGCGCCGCTCGAGCGTGGTGGAGACGCGGATGTCCGCATCCGCGGAGAGGGCCAGTCCCATGGAGCCGGAGCGCGGCATGCTGCTCCGGCTCCGTCGCTTGGCGGCCTCGCCGGCCAGCCGGTTATGCGTCTCGATCAGGCGCAGCAGCTTCGAGAAGTGCTCCTCGCGCATGCCCCGCGTCCGGTTCAGCGTGACCCGGTAGGCGGAGGCGGTGGTCTCCGCTTCCGCCAGCTCGCCCAGGCTCACGATGAAGCGGTCGTCGACCACGTCGTCCATGGCCTCGACGTATTCCGGGTCGAGCGACGCGCCGTAGGCGACGATCACCGTGCGCAGCGTCTCCTGCATGGCGTGCAGCTCATCGACGGCCCAGCGCAGCCAGGTCTGGGAGGTGGGGTCCTCCGCTTCGCGCACCACGTGCGGGTCCAGCCCGATCAGGTGCTCGGTGAAGTGCGGCGCGTAGAGCTGGTGCAGCGTGCCGGGTGGGATCTCGGGGGGCTGGGGCAGGCAGCCCTTGATCAGCATGCGCCACATGTGGTTCACGCGCACCAGGGCGCGAGTCGCCTTGCGCAGCCCGCCGATGGAGGCGCGCAGCCGGCGGGCGCGATCCTGCTGGTCCAGGAAGCGCTGCACGAAGACGACGGTGAGCAGGATGCCGAACGTATCGGTGACGAAGTTGGCGCCGAATCGATCGACCCACTCGTTCTCCGGAAAGCGCACCGTGATGGTGACGCCGAGCGCGACCAGCGCCAGCAGCAGCCAGTACGCGGAGCGCATGCCCCAGCGTCCACGGCCGGCGGTACGCTCGTCGTCGGGGTGGGCATCGTCGCCGAACGAAAACGTGCTCCGACGCTTCCGTTTCGGATCGCTCACGGCCATTGGCTCCGGGGTGGGTGGAAACGATCGAACCGGCCGAAAGGATAGCGTGAGGGTGCGCGGCGGCGCGAGGGGGACGGCGACCACGGGACGGACGCGACTCGCCGGTGCCAGGTGCGCGGGTCGGCGCCGGCCCGATGCGCGCGCGGACTGCGCTGATTCGCGCGCCGTGCGCGCGCGAAACCCCGGTGCAACGCCTGTTGCGCGGACCTCCGCGAGTGCACCATGGGAGTGCCGGCCGGTGGGCCGGTACCCGGAGGGATTCCGTGTGACGAGTCGTCGCGAGAGGAGCGCCGAGATGCAGGATAGCGCGCGGCAGGTCCTGATCATCGATGATGACGAGGACTTTCGGGCCTCGGTCGGGTCGCTGCTCGAGGCCGAAGGCTATGCGGTCCACATGGCCGCGAGCGGACAGGATGGGCTGGCCCTGGCCCGTGCCATCCATCCCGACCTGATCATTCTCGACATCATGATGGAGAGCAGTACGGAAGGCTACGTGGTCAACCAGGCGCTCAGGTTCTGCGAGCAGTTCGAGGGGTGTCACGACACGCCCGTGATCATGGTCTCCTCGATCGAGTCGAGTCCCGACGAGCTGTATCCGCGCTCGGAGGAAGTCGCCATGATCCGGCCCACGGTATACCTGACGAAGCCGCTCGACTTCGCTCGCTTCCTGGAGACCGTGCAGCGGCTGGCCCCGCGCGGCGCGCGGGTCTGAGCCGTGACCACCGAGGTGCTGCCCGGGCTGGCGGAGTCGCCGGCGGCGGGCGCGGAGGGCGCGGCGGCCCCGGAGCGGATCGTCGTCGTCATCGACGACGACCATGCCATGCGGCTGTCGTGCCGCCAGATCCTGGTGCGGATGGGCTTCGCGGTGGAAACGTTCGACAACGGCGCCGCGGGCCTGGAGGGCGTCGGGCGCCTGAAGCCGCCGCTGGTCATCGTCGACCTCAAGATGCCGGGACTGAGCGGGCTGGAAGTCATCGGCCGGGTGCATGAGCTCGATCCGGAAACCGTCATCATCGTGATCACCGGCTACGCGACGATCAGCACAGCGGTCGACGCGATGAAGTCCGGTGCCTACGACTTCCTGCCGAAGCCGTTCTCGCCCGACGAGCTGCGCCTGATGGTCGGCCGCGGCATGGAGCGGCGCCGGCTGCAGCAGGAGTCGCGGCGCTTCCAGCTGGAGCGGGAGCTGCTGCGCCACAAGTTCGTCACGTTCGTCTCGCACCAGCTCAAGGCACCGCTCGTCGCCATCCAGCAGTACCTGGACGTGCTCAGACGGCTGGGCGATGCCCCCGAGGCCGCCGAGCACCGCGCCGAGTGGCTGGACCGGTGCCTGAAGCGCGCCGAGGACATGCAGACGCTGATCCACGACTGGCTGACGCTGGCGCAGGTGGAGGGCGGCGCGCTGGCGCGCCGGCGCGAGCCGCTCGACGTGGCTGCGCTGCTGCTGCCGGTGCCGGACACCTACCAGCCGGTCGCGGCCGCCGCTCAGCTCACCCTGACCTGCGAGCTGCCGGTCGAGCCGCTGCCGATCGTGGGCGACGCGAGCGCGCTCAGCGTGCTGCTCGACAACCTGATCACGAACGCGATCAGGTACAACCGTCCGCACGGCAGCATTCGGGTCAGTGCATCGCGCTGTGCCGGCGAGGTGTGCATCGCGGTCGAGGACACGGGGCGGGGCATCCCCGAGGAGTGTCTCCCCTTCCTGTTCGACGAGTTCTTCCGGGTCGGCCCCGCCGAGGGCGAGACGACGCGCCCGTCGGGCACCGGCCTGGGCCTGCCCATCTGCCGGCGGATCGCCGCCGAAATGGGCGGCACGATCGAGGTGCGGAGCGTGCCGGGGCAGGGCTCCACGTTCACCGTGCGCCTGCCTGCGGGCGGCGCGACATCGTCCCATCCTGGAGTGCCGAATGAGCCGCAAGGTTCTGATCATCGATGATGACGCCGACTTCCGGAGGGCCGTGGGAGTGTTTCTCGAGACCCGCGGCTTTGCCGTCGTGGAGGCGAAGAATGGCCGGGAGGGTCTGCGCAGCGCGATCGCGCAGCGCCCGGACCTGATCCTGATGGACGTAATGATGGAGGAGCGCACCGAGGGCTTCTTCACGCTGCAGCAGCTGCGCCGCACGGCCGGGCTGGAGCACACCCCGGTGTTCGTGGTCAGCTCCATCTACAGCAACGTGCCGGGCTTCGGCATCGATCCGGCCCACTCCTGGCTGCGCCACGACGACTTCATCGCCAAGCCCGTCGACATGAGCGCGCTGCTCGAGCGGATCGAGGGCCGACTCGGCGCCGCCACTTCGGGAACGGGAGCCGGCACATGAAGATCCTCAAGCTGCCCAAGGAACAGCTCGACTTCTTCGCGTCGGTGCTGCAGCAGTTCGGGGAGGTGCATGCCCCCGTGAAGGTGCCGGCCGGGTTCGCGTTCCGGCCGCTCGAGCGCTGGTCGGAGGCGCGCCTCGATTACGTGCGCACGGTGCTGCCCCCGAAGAAATATTTCCTGCCTCCACGCGAGACCATGTTCCGGTACCGGGCGGACACCGGGTACGTGGCCGCGTCCGAGGACCTGAACAAGCGGATCGTGCTGTTCGGCGTCCACCCTTGCGACATCTACGGCATCAACATCCTGGACGAGGTGTTCGGCAAGGGCCCGTTCCCGGACCCCTACTACCTGCAGCGCCGCCGCAACGTCGCCGTGATCGGGCTGGACTGCACGCCCGACGAGCACTGCTTCTGCCACTCGATGCGGGCCGACATGGTCGACCATGGCTTCGACCTGTTCTTCTACGACATCGGCGAGGAGTACCTGGTGATGGTGGGCACGGCGCTGGGTGACGACATGGTGCTCGCCACCGGGCCGCTGTTCCAGGAGGTGAGCGCGGAGGACGTGGCCGAGTACAAGCGCCGCTCGGCGGAGAAGCGCAGCGAGTTCGAGCTCGATGTCGACATCCGCGACCTGCCGGAGATCTTCGAGCTGGAGTACGGCCACGACATCTGGGAGGAGCTGGGCGAGAAATGCCTGGCGTGCGGCAACTGCAGCAACGTCTGCCCCACGTGCTACTGCTACGACGTGCAGGATGAGGTGGCGCTGGGCTCGAAGGATGGGCTGCGCGTGCGCACCTGGGATTCCTGCCTGTACTCGCAGCATGCCGCAGTGGCGGGCGGCGAGAACTTCCGGCACTCGCAGGCGAGCCGCATCAAGTTCCGCTTCTACCACAAGCAGCGCGGCTTCGTGGCCGAGTACGGCCGGCCCAGCTGCGTGGGCTGCGGCCGCTGCATCGTGGCGTGCCCGGTCGG
>DATHVV010000107.1:0-2063 GCA_035461105.1 Longimicrobiales bacterium
GGCGGTGCTCGAGGGCCTTGCGCGGCGTGCCGAGATCCAGGTCTCCTACGCGATCGGCGTCGCCCAGCCGGTCTCGGTCAAGGTGGATACGTTCGGCACCGGCGACGAGCGGGCCGCGGCCGCCTTCGTGCGCACCTTCGATTTCCGTCCCGCCGCGATCATCGAGCGGCTCGGCCTGCTCCGTCCGATCTACCGGCGGACGACGAACTACGGTCACTTCGGCAAGCCGGACCTGCCGTGGGAAGGCGCGAAAACGGCGGACGTCGCCACGGCCGCGGCGGCGCCCACGGCCGTCAGCGCCTGACGGCCCGTTGAAGCGCGAGCGCCGCTCCGTCGAAAGGCGGAGCGGCGCTTTCGTTTACGGGTCGCGCGCGGGCGCGCTGCTGGAGCGCGGGACGCGGCCGGAGAGACCATCCGCGGACGGTTTCCGGCTCGCCTCCGTCGGCCCGGCCGTGGCGGTGTCACCGGCACCCGGCCGGAGCCACCACTGCTGCACGGTGGCGATCGGTCCGCGCCAGTCGTCGACCAGCCCCTCCAGCTCGCGACGCACGCCGTTGATGCCGCGCGCATAGAACAGGACGATCACGGGCGCCTCGTCGTGCAGCTGCCGCTGGTACTCGCGCCAGAGCGGTCGGGCCGCGGCGCGGTCGAGGGTCACGCCGAGCGTGTCCAGCAGCGAGTCGACGACCGGCGACGAGAACCCGCTCCAGAAGCGCGGACCATCGGCATTGTTGGAGTGGAACAGCTGCCCGTCATCCTTGCGCAGGTTGTCGGTGAGGTTCCCGAGCATCGCCTCGAAGTCGCGGCGTCGCACGCCGCCGCTGCCGGGCCGACCCTCCATCTGCGCCAGGAACGTGTTGAACTCCACGATCTGCACGTCGACCTGCACGCCCACCTGGCGCAGCTGTGCCTGGATCACCTCGGCGATCTCCGCGTACGTGCCACTGCCCTGCCAGACCTTGAGCCGGAACCGGAACGGGTGTCCCGCAGCGTCCTCGCGGATGCCGTCGCCATCGCGGTCGATCCAGCCGGCACGCGCCAGCATGGCCGCGGCGGCGGCAGGATCGTGGCGCGGCGCGGTGCGGCTGTCCGTCGAGTCGTACGCCCAGTGTACGGGCGTGACCACCGATCGACCGGCCACGTTGCGGCCGCCCATGATCCCGTCGATGATCGCCTGGCGATCCAGGGCCAGCGCGATCGCCCGCCGTTCCTCGCGCGTGTCGAACTGCGGCAGCCGCGTGTTCAGCCCGAGGAAGACCCAGTTCGCGACCGGCATCTCGAGCACCCGCAGTTGCGGGCTCTGCTGCAGGCGCGGCACCTGCGGCGGCCGGATCGAGAGCCCCAGGTGGACGCGTCCGGTCAGCAGCTCGGCCAGGATGCCGGTCTGCTCCGGTACCGTGCGGTATACCAGTCGGTCGAGGCGCGGCCGACCGCCCAGCCCCTCGGGGTATTCGGGATTGGCCTCGAACACCCATTCGCTGCCGGCCACGCGGCGCACGAAGCGGAACGGACCGCTGCCCACCGGCCGTGTCGCGCCGAACGGGTGCTGCGCCAGCTGTTCGGGAGGCGTGCCCGCGAGCAGGTGGCGCGGCAGCGGCGGCAGCAGGAACCACGGCTCCAGAAAGTCGGCGTGTGCCCGCAGCCGGAACCGCACCGTGTGCTCGTCGAGCACTTCGGCTGCGCCCGCGTAGTGCGCCAGCACGGCCGCGTCCACGTACCCCGTGCGCGGGTCCTTCGCGAGCTCGAATGTGAAGGCGACGTCCCGTGCCGTCACCGGCGCGCCGTCGTGCCAGCGCACATCGTCGCGCAGTCGGAACGTCAGCGCGAGCGAATCCGGGGCGAAGCGCACCGTGTCCCACGACGTCGCCAGGCGCGGCTCGGGATGCTGCCCCGCGTCGAAGCGCAGCAGCGGCGTGAACAGTGCGTAGCGCTCGAGCGCCTTGTTCACGTCCGGCAGCGTGTACAGCGGGTTCATGGTGCGGAGCTCGACGTAGCCCGCGATCACCGCCGTGCCGCCGATGCGCGGCGTCTCCGGTGCCGCGCCGCGCTCGCAGCCGGGCAGG
>DATHVV010000108.1:0-8505 GCA_035461105.1 Longimicrobiales bacterium
TCCATGCGTTTCACCAACGTCGAGATAGAGTGGGGTGTCGCCATCGGTCCTACGTACTTCCGCCTGTTCGCGGATGACGTTCCGCTGGAGCCTCGTGAAACGTACATCGGCGTCGTATCGTACCAGAGCGCTCAGCAGGGCGACGTCGTGTTCACCTTTCCGGCGGCCACGCGCAGCCTCGCGTTGCAACTCGGTGAGCTGGGCAAGGACGTCCGGCGTATTCCCATCGAGCTGACCGGGGTCGGCGACTGACGCAGCCGGACGATTCCTGCCTCCGTCATCGCGCAGCCGGTCGGGGCCTCGATGAGGCTCACGGCTCCGGTCGGCGCAGTCGGCGCTCCGCCGAGTAGGGAAAGAAGTCCACCAGTTCCCCGCGCCGGTGCCGCTCCTGCATGCCTCGCCAGAACTCGACCGTGAACAGGTCGCCGTGCGCGGCTCGAAACACGTCGCCGGGCGGACCCGGCGCCACCATGAACGGCGCGAACTCCTCGGGGAATACGTCCTCATCCCGCACCGGGAACCATGGTTCGGCCGCCATTTCCTCCAGCTCGGAGGGCGGCTCCGGGAGGTGGCGAATCACGCAGTCGGTCAGGTACATGACCTCGTCGTAATCGTAGAAGATGACCCGGCCATGACGCGTCACGCCGAAGTTCTTGAGCAGCATGTCGCCCGGGAAGATGTTGGCGGCCGCGAGGTCCTTGATGGCGCACCCGAAGTCGAGGATCACGTCACGCGCGGCCGCAGCCGGTGCGTCGCGCAGGTACAGGTTGAGCGGTGTGACCCGACGCTCGGTGTAGGCACGGGCGATCACCACGTTCTCGCCATCCAGCCGGACCGTCGCAGCGCACTCGCGCAGCAGCTCATCCAGCACCGCCTCACTGAAGCAGGCGCGACGAAATTCGAGGTTCTCGAACTCCTGCGCGTCCGCCAGCCGGCCGACGCGGTCGGTGGTGAACACGAGCGTATAGCGGTCGCGGACCGCCGCTGCGGTGGTGCGCTTCGGCTCGTCGAAGTGGTCGCGGATCACCTTGAATACGACGTTCAGCGAGGGCAGCGTGAACACCGCCATGACGAGTCCGCGCGCTCCCGGTGCCGGCTCGAGCCGCGAGCGTTCCGCGCCGAGGTGTTCCATGACTGCCCGGTACAGCTCGGCCTTGCCGTGACGGTGGAATCCGAGCGACGTGTAGAGCTCATCCACGCGCTTCCGGGGCATGATGTCGCGGAGGAAGTCCACGACCGGGCGGGGGTGCTCGATCGCCACGTGGAAGTAGGAGCGGGTGAAGCCGAAGATGACGCTCGTCTCCGCCACGGTCGGCAGCACCGCATCGACGCGCAGGCCATCCTCGTGCCGCAGCGCAATCACGAGTGGGCGGGTCGTGCCATCCGCATGCTGCAGCCGGGCGACGATGTAGGCGCCCATGTTCCGGTAGAAGATCGGTGCCAGCACGTCCACGTGCACGATGGGCGGGGCGTCGGCAAGCTCACGCTGCAGCAGGGCAGCTGCGAGCTGCGCGTCCTCCTCGACGGCGGCGAAGGCACAGGCGAGCGGAGCGTCTTCGAGAATCGTCTGCAGAGGCACGTCGCTGGCGGCCGCATAGCGTCGCAGGGGCAGGGCACCCGGTACCACCGGATCCAGCTCCTCGCCGGCGAACTCGAGTGCGGTCTCGACTCCCGTGACGCCGAAGGCGCGGCGCACGACGGAGTTGAAGAACGTGCGCGCGATGTCCGCGTCCGGCCGCGGCCGGGACCACTCGGCGTACGCCTCCTTCAGCGCCGCGCCGGCGACGCCGCTGGTGAGCCCCGGCAGATCCTGCAGGCGCTCGAGGGTGCTGCCGATCTCGTGGCCGCTCAGGAGCAGGCGGTTCAGCGCATCCTGCTGGACCCCCAGCCAGTCCCGCCGGGCGAACCGCACCGGCGCCCGGCGCGTGATCGCGTCGAACCGCGAGCGGTAGCGCTCGAAGCCGTCCGCGATGATCGAAGTCGCACACCCCACCATGTTGCTGTCGGAGCCCATCCCGGTAGATTCCTCCGTTCACGACCACCAGACACCAGAGCAGCGCACGGGCATATGACCACGACCAGCACCGCCCCGGAATTCGACACCCTCGAGCTCCCTGCACACGGCGAGCCGATCACCATGCAGGAGGGCCGGCTGAGCGTGCCCGCCGTGCCGATCATACCGTTCATCGAGGGCGACGGCACCGGGCCGGACATCTGGCGCGCCTCGCAGCGCGTCTTCGATGCCGCGGTCCAGAAGGCGTATCGAGGGGAGCGTCGCATCGCCTGGCTCGAGGTGCTGGCGGGTGAGAAAGCGAAGAACCAGCTCGACAACTGGCTGCCCGATGACACGCTGCGTGCCCTCGACTACTACCTGGTCTCGATCAAGGGGCCGCTGACCACGCCGGTCGGGGGCGGGTTCCGCTCGCTCAACGTCTCCCTGCGGCAGCAGCTCGACCTCTACGCCTGCGTGCGTCCCGTCCGCTGGTTCCAGGGCGTGCCCTCCCCGGTCAAGCAGCCCGAGCTCGTGGACATGATCATCTTCCGCGAGAACACGGAGGACATCTACGCCGGCATCGAGTACCAGGCCGGCACGGAGCAGGCGGACCGGCTCAGGGCGTTCCTGCAGGACGAGCTCGGGGTCAGGTCGATCCGCTTCCCCGAGACCAGCAGCTTCGGCATCAAGCCGATCTCGAGGGAGGGGACGCAGCGGCTGGTGCGCGCGGCCATCGAGAACGCGATTGCCCACAGGCGCAAGAGCGTCACGCTCGTGCACAAGGGCAACATCATGAAGTTCACCGAAGGCGGCTTCCGCGACTGGGGCTACCAGCTCGCCCGCGAGGAGTACGGCGCGACCGATCTGGACGGCGGTCCGTGGCTCCGGCTGCCGCAGGGCGTCATCATCAAGGACGTGATCGCGGACGCGTTCCTGCAGCAGATCCTGACGCGCCCGGCCGAGTACGACGTCATCGCGACCATGAACCTGAACGGCGATTACATCTCCGACGCACTCGCCGCGCAGGTCGGCGGCATCGGCATCGCCCCTGGCGCGAACATCAACTACGTGACGGGTCATGCCGTGTTCGAGGCCACGCACGGTACCGCACCCCGGTACGCCGGCCAGGACAAGGTGAACCCGGGCTCCCTCATCCTCTCCGGCGAGATGATGCTGCGCTACCTGGGGTGGGACGAGGCTGCCGACCTGATCATCAGCTCGCTCGAGAAGACGATCTCGCAGAAGACCGTCACGTACGACTTCGCGCGCCTCATGGAAGGGGCGAACGAGGTCCGCACGAGCGAGTTCGCCGAGGCGATGATCTCGAACATGTAGGTCGCAGGCATGGTCCCGCTGTCCACGGAGGACTCCATGAGCGACCCGACGCAGCCGTACACCTGGACGTATGCCGAGTACGCGCGCTTCCCCGACGACGGCAACCGTTACGAGGTGATCGACGGCGAGGTGCTGGTGACGCCGGCGCCGTCGCCGCGGCACCAGCACATCCTCGGGCAGCTGTATCGGCGACTCTCCGAATACGTCGAGCGGCACCGGCTCGGAGTCGTGCTGCCGGACGTCGACGTGCTGTTCGTGACCGGGCAGTTCCTGCGGCCGGACCTGGTGTTCGTTCCCGACGCCGCGCGCGCCGGGATCACCGACCGCGGCGTCGAGCTGCCCCCCGGGCTCATCGTCGAGGTGCTCTCACCGACGAGCAGCTCGATCGACCGGGTGAAGGAGCCGCGCCGCTACGGGGACTTCGGCGTGCCGGAGTACTGGGTGGCCGATCCGCAGGAGCGCGTCGTGTGGGTGTGGCGTTTCGCGGCGGGCGCGAAGGAGCCGGAGCGGCTCGCCGACCGGGTGACGTGGACGCCGGTCTCGGAAATCGAGCCGCTGGTGCTCTCGATGGAGGAGATTTTCAGGGAGATGTAGCAGCACGGCATCGAATGCCGCCGCCCGCGCTCCGTTACGGGCGGCGGCAACTCGACCTGAGCTAGTTCTGCGGCAGGGGATCCCGGATGACTTCCGAGGAGCGGATGCGCCACTGGCCTTCCGGTGTGCGCGTCCAGGTCACCGAATAGCGTCCGCTGGCCTGAACCGGCGCTGCACCCGGTTGCGTTACCGTGGTGGTGTAGGTGCCCGCCACGTGCCAGTCGTCGCCGCGCCGCTCGCGGTTCGTTTCGGTGGTAGTCAGGTCGCTGCTGATCGCCTGGCGCGGCTGCAGCCAGTTCGTCTCGAGCTGCTGCCGGCCCGTGTAGGTCTCGTCACCGATCCTGGCGGTGGCATCATCGACGAAGAACGCGCTCAGCGCAGCAAGGTCGTCCGCGTTCCATGCCGCGAGGTATGCCTCCTGCGCCTGCAGGAGATCCGCAGGGGGCGCTTCCGCCGCGGCCTCGATTTCCTCGGCCGCGGGCGCGGGGGTTTCCTCCACCTCGGGGTCGGGCGCACAGGCGCCCAGCGGGAGGAGCAGGCTGCCGGCCAGCACGAACACGCTTCTTCGGATCACGGACATAGGGTCTCCGGGGGGAAGGGGATGAAACCCCGGCAATGTACTGCGTTGCGAGCCAGAAAAGCCTTTATGCCTCCGAAAGGGCCTCCACGCCGAACTAAGGCCAGCGCGCCACCAGCCGGTCACGCAGCCGGAGGTCGGCGGTCACGAGTGGCCCGGGGTGCTCGCCGGTCCGAGAAGCTGTACGGAGGCGACCCGAGGCTTTAAACTGGGACCAACTGCCTCCCCGGTCGTTTCGTCCGCTCTCCGAGCCCGCGCGTCGCGTGTTCCTTTGCAGCGCGGCCGCGTTTCCCGCAACTCCGCCGTCACCCGCAGATGGGAGAAGAGGATCATGCGGATTCAACTCCTCGTCGTTGCCGTGCTCGGGACTGTCGCCGCCAGCGCGGGGCCGCTCCGCGCCCAGGCTCCGCGCCTGGAGCGTAGCGAGCCTGGCGCGCTGATGGTGGACGAGCGCAGCGGGACCACGACCGTGAGGCTCCTGGGCGAGCATACCACCGACAGCGACATCCGCTGGACGTCACGCCTGTTCCGGTACTACGTCCGGCGGGCGGGCGAGAGGCAGTGGCGGCGGCTCTTCCTGAACCCGCAGGGGGACTGGTTCGAGGATCGAAAGGACCTCGCGCCGCTGCTCGCGAACGGCGAGATCGTGGGCTGGGCCCAGGGGCAGCAGACCGTGGAGTTGCCGAATAAGGTGTACCTGCGTGCCCCGGGCGCGCTGGAGTTCAGGGTGGAGAAAGGGCAATGGAGGGAGTGGGTCGTGGGGGATCCGGACGACGATGACGCCGAATTCCATTCGGCCTACGACGTCAAGGCCGAATCGAACGTGCTGCGCGTGCCCATACGGCCGGCGCCGCAGGCCGCTCCTTCGGTCACTGCCATCGAGCCTGCGCACGTCCCCGTGCTCGACAAGGGCGTCGCGCGTGCGGTGATCACCGTTCGCGCTGAGAACCTGCGACCGGATGCCACGGCCACCGTCGGTCCCCACCCCTGCGTCCTGGTGAGCCTCGACGCGCTGGCGGGCAGATTGCGCTGCGAGGTCCCCGCGGAGCTCCAGGCGAAACCGGGCATGTACCTGGTGGGCGTGTCCACGGGCCGGGGCGGTCCGCGGCAGCTGGGCCGGCTGACCGTTCAGGCACCGCTGGTGCTGGCGCGACCCGACCCCTCGCACATCCCCGCGGCGGACACGGGCGGTGTCATCGTGCTCGGCTACCAGGGTGGCACGCCGCTGGGCGCTCGGGTCCGCGCGGCCGGCGGCGCCTGGGCGAGCGGCACGGTGGAGCCGGACGGGTCCCGGGCGGTTCGCGTGCGGGTGCCGCCCGCGCTCACGCGACGTGCCGGGACCGTCGAGCTCGAGCTGCGCAATGCAGCGGGGGTCGCAGAAACGAGGGTCCTGGTGTGTGGCGGTGACGGAGAACAGCCGCGGGCTTGCCCGCACTCCGTGACCGCCGCGGCGCGCATGCCACCGAGCGCCCGCGACCCGGCCTCGGTGCAACCCCTCCCCCGCCCGCCCGCGCAGCGCGCGCCGGTGGTGAGCGACCCCCTCAATGCGGTTTCGCTGCGGCCGCAGCCGGAGCCGCCGGGACTGCAGGCCCTCCCGCTCGCAGCGGGCGCCACGCTGCGCCTGGCGGATGGCAATACGCTGGCGTGGCGCCGGATCGAGGGCTCGGACCGCCTGGTCCTGCTGGACGAGGCCGGCAAGGTAGTGCGGGTCTTCGATGCAGCTGCCACTCCCGCCCGCGACCGGACGGGCACGCTCTTCGTGCGCGTCCCGGAAGGCGTCGTGCCGCTGGGAAGGGCGGGACGTTCGCCGTGAGGTGGGGGACACTGCAGGCGCTCGCCGCGACCCTGGTTGCGGGGGTGGTGCTTGCCGCGGCCTGCGCGGAACGGCCGCCGTCGGCAGAAGCCGGGGCGGCGGCGGAGCCCCCGGCGGCCTCGCTCGAGACGGAAGGGGAGCCGCCGGACCCGGACCGGTGGACGCGAGTGCTGGGAATGGCCCCGGAAGCGGCGGATCTCACGGCGCGTACCGGCTCCGACAACCGCATGCACATTCTGTGGACTGCGCCCGATGGTGCGGGCCGATCCCTGCTCCATGCCGTTCTGGATGGAGGCGGCCGACCGACCCTCATCGACACGATCGCGCGCGGGTGGCGGACGTTCGCGAGCCCGCGCCTGGAGCCGGCCGGTTCGGCGTTGACGGCGGTGTTCACCGGGGACTCGGCCGGATCCGGCGTGGCGCAGGTCTTCGTTCACGCGCTGGACGCCGGCGCTCCCACGCGTGCCCCAGGCCTCAGCGGAGTCGATCCGGGCACGGGACGGTGGGCGCTGATGGCCGGGTGCTGCGGCGAGGATGCTGCGCTGGGGTTCGATGGGGATGGTTCCGTGGTGCTGGCCAGCAGGGGCTCCGGCGACGTCCTTCGCACGATCACCGCGCTTCCGGCCGATGACGCCACCTTCGAAGTACCGGAGTCGGCGCCGGCCGCGACCATGCCGGGGGGACGCGGCTTCGCCGTGACGGGGTTGCCCGCCGGCGGCGTCTACGTCGTCTACTGTGCAGGCGTGGCGGACTGCGACGTGATCCGCGCCTGGCGCCACGGCGCGCTGCCCAATGAGCCGTCCGTGCCGATCGCCGTCGTCGATGGCGCGCGGCTCGTCGCCGCGGGCGCGGCGGCGGGCGGACGGCTGTGGTCGGCCTGGGCCGGGCAGGACTCGCTGCATGCGGCGCGCAGTCGGGTGGAGGACGGTGTGCTGGCGGGGGGCGCCCCGAACGGGGTAGCTCTTCCCGACGGCGCAGGTGAGCTCTTCTCCCTGGCGGTCGCGCCGGTCGGTGAGGGCGCGGAACTGCTGCTCGTGGCGCGCCACCGCGGATCGCTTGTGTTATGGAAGCGCCGGGTACTCCCGGCGCTCAGCGTCGAACCGCCCGCAATGCCGCCTCCGCTGGAGCAGGACGCGGTGCTGCGCCTGTTCGTGACGGACGCGGGAGAGCCGGTAGCGGGGGCGCGCGTGCGCGCGCTCGGCACGGAGGCGCGCTCCGATGCCCGCGGCGTGGTCGAGCTGCCGCTCGCGGCCGGCGTGCGCACCGACACTCTTCGGCTCGTCGTTGAAGCGCGCGGCTACGCTCCGCTCCACCTGGTGTTCCACGGCGCCCGTCCGGAAGGAGAGCCACGATGAGAGCTGGTCTCGAACACGCACGGCTGCATGCCCTGCTCGTCCTCGCACTCGCCGCCTGCGGCACGGATGCCGCCCGCGACGAGCCCGTTGCCGAAGCGGAGGCGGCGATGGCAGGCGAGACCATCGATGCCTGTTCACTGCTCTCCCCGGAACAGGTGAGCGCGGCGGTAGGCGAGCCCATGAACGCCGGCACACTGGCGGAACACGGCGGCCGGGCGGGGGAGAGCTATTTCTCGACCTGCACGTACGCAGCCGTGGCGGAGACCTCACTGGCTGCCGTCACCATCACGGTGCGGCCCTCGCCCGAAATCACCGATCCCACCGCGGCGCTCGAAGCGCAGGTCGCGGACATGCGCGCCAACGTCATGCCCGACTACCGGCTGGAACCGGTGGAGGGTCTCGGCGCGGCGGCAGGATGGGATCCCTCCCTGTCGCAGCTGACGGCGTTCCGGTCCGGGCTCGCGCTGCTCGTCGATGTCGGCGGTCCGCTGTCCGATCGCCGGCGCGCGGCCGTCGAGTTGGCGCGGATTGCGCTGCAAGCCGCTCACTGAGAGCCGCCGGCGCCGGGATCAGGTGCGCATCAGCCCGAACGTCCAGGGCACGCCGGCTAGCGCGGCTCCCCTCCGCGGTCAGAGCGGATCCAGCACCTCGATCCACGGGAAGCGGTGGAAATCCGTGTCCCGCGTGTAGATGCGCGCCACGCCGTGCTCGCGCATGAGGACGGCCGTGTGGAAGTCGTGCGTGAGGTTGCCGCGCAGCTCCGGCACGCGGTCCAGCAGCTCGCGCGCGATCGGCGCGTGCCGCTCCGACTCCACGAGCACGCCGTGCCCGGGCGACT
>DATHVV010000109.1:0-2495 GCA_035461105.1 Longimicrobiales bacterium
TGAACGAGCTGCGCCAGGCGGCCCGGACGCTGCTGCGTCAGCCGGGTCTCACGTTCCTCTCGGTGCTGGCGCTCGGGCTCGGCATCGGCCTGCCGGTCGCGATGTTCGGCATGGTGGACGGCGTCGTGCTGCGCGGCCTGCCGTTCGATGACCCGGAGCGCATCGTGCACCTGGAGCGCAGGCCGTACGGCGCGCGCGGCGAGGGCTGGGGCGTGGCGGCGCGGGACTGGGTGGTCTGGCAGGAGCAGCAGCGCTCATTCGAGCAGCTGGCCGCGTTCCGCAACGGCAGCGTCACGCTGCGCTCGGGCAGCGGCACGGACCGCTGGCGTGCGACGTGGGCGACGCCCGACCTGTTTCCGCTGCTGCGGGTGCGCGCGGCGCAGGGCCGTGCGTTCGGTGCCGAGGAGGCCGCCGCGCCGGTCGTGCTGCTCGGCCACCACGTGTGGCGCGACCGCTTCGCGAGCGAAGCCGCGGTGATCGGCAGCACCGTGTTCGTGGACGGCCGGCCGCATACCGTGCTTGGCGTCATGCCGGAGACGTTCCGCTTCCCGGACCGGCAGGACGTCTGGCTGCCGCTGCCGATCGACGCGGCCATGGTGGCCGCGCCGGACGGACCGACGTTCGACGTGATCGGCCGGCTGCGCCCGGGTGTGAGCCGGCGTGAGGCGGCGGCGGAGCTGGACGTGGTCGCGCGCCGGCTCGCGCAGCGCTACCCCGAGAGCAACGCGAACATGGGTGTCGCGGTGAAGTCGTTCGCGGCACGCTTCACCGGTGAGAACGCGTCGCGCACCATGCTCGCCATGCTCGGCGCCGTGCTGCTGGTGCTGGTGGTGGCGTGCGTCAACGTGGCGAACCTGCTGCTGGTGCGTGCCGTCC
This sequence comes from Longimicrobiales bacterium, assembly GCA_035461105.1. Taxonomy (GTDB): domain Bacteria; phylum Gemmatimonadota; class Gemmatimonadetes; order Longimicrobiales; family RSA9; genus VEPF01. The sequence goes on from DATHVV010000109.1 coordinate 877, forward strand.
ACCGCAGCCGCGACCTGGCGATCGTGACCGCGCTGGGGGCGAGCCGCGCGCGCGTGGTCCGCCAGGTGCTGCTCGAGGCGCTGCTGCTGGCCGCGCTGGGCGGTGCGCTCGGCACGCTCGTCGCCGCGCTCGGCATCGATGCGCTGGCCGGCTTCTTCGGCGAGCGCATGCCGCTCTGGATGGCACCGCGCCTCGACGCGCGCGTGCTCGGGTTCATGCTCGCGCTGGTCATTGCCGGCGGGCTCCTGGCCGGGCTGCTGCCGGCGCTGAAGGCGACGCACGGGGACCTGACCACCGCGCTCCGCGACGATTCCCGCGGCGCCACCGGCGTGCGCGTCGGCCGCGTCATGCACCTGCTCGTCATCCTGGAGCTGGCACTTTCCCTGGGGCTGCTCGTGCCCACCGCCCTGCTCGCGCGCAGCGCGCGCGAGGTGCAGAGCGTGGAGCTCGGCTTCTCGGCCACGCGGCTGTACACCGCGCGCGCCGCGCTGCCCGATGACGCGGAACCGGACGCACGACGGCACTACCATGCCGAGCTGGCCGGTGCGCTCGCCGCCGAGCCGGGGATCGCCGCGGCCGCACTGGCGACGACGCCACCCGCGGACCGTGCCCCGCTCGGCCGGGTGGCCCTCGATGGAGTGACGTACCAGGACGACGACGAGATGCCGGTGTTGCGCCGCGCAGCGGTGTCGCCCGAGTTCTTCACGCTGCTCGGCACCGCGCCCGTGCGCGGGCGGGCGTTCACACCGCTGGACGGTCCCGAGGGCGCGCCGGTCGCGATCGTCAACGCGCGCGCGGCGGCGCGGCTGTTCCCGGGTGAGGAAGCGATCGGTCGGCGGGTTCGGACGGGCGGCCCGGACGCCCCGTGGCGCACCATCGTCGGGGTCGTGCCCGACCTGTGGATGGGAGCGTTCGATGCGGTGGGCGACCGCAACCCCGCGGGCATCTACCTGCCGCTCGCGCAGGAGCCGCCGGCCGCGGTTCGGCTGCTGGTGCGTGCCCGGGGCGCTGACCCCGCCGAGCTCTCGGCGACGCTCCGCCGCGTCGCGTTCGCCGCGGATCCGGAGGTGCCGGTCTACGACGTTCGCTCGATGCGCACGCTGATCGAGGACAACAACTGGTTCTACGGCATGGGCGCGGGCATCATGGCGGCCTGCGGCGCCGCCGCACTGCTGCTCGCGGCCGTGGGCCTCTACGGCGTGATCGCGTTCTCGGTCGAGCGGCGCCGCCGCGAGTTCGGCGTACGCATGGCCATCGGCGCGCGGGCCGCCGACATCGTGCGCCTGGTCGTGCGCCGCGGCACCCTCCAGCTCGCGATCGGCACCGCGCTCGGGGCGCTCCTGGCGGTGCTGCTCGGCAGCGGCATGCGCTCGCTGCTCTTCGAGGTGAGCGCCACCGATCCGCTGCTCTTCGCGGCGGCGGCCGCGCTGCTCATCGGTGTCGGGCTGATCGCCATGCTGCTGCCGGCGCTGCGCGCGGCACGCGGCGATCCGCTCGACGCGCTCCGCGCGGAGTGACGGCTCAGGCGCGCGTGTCGGTGATGCCGGAGTAGAGGATGACCGCGACCGCGGTGGAGAGGTTCAGGCTCGAGACGCCCGCCCGCATGGGGATCCGCACGG
>DATHVV010000110.1:0-20255 GCA_035461105.1 Longimicrobiales bacterium
TGAGGAAGAACGAGGATCAGGGCGGCGCACGAAAGACCCCCACCCGCCGCGCTCCCGAAGTGCCCCCCCCCCCACGCCCACCCTCACCCCCGCCCGCCGTCAGCCGTTCGCACGGGCCGGGGTATGCCCAGCAGGAAATAAAGCTGCCGGTGCAGCCGGCGTGCCCAGGCGCGCTCGCTGTGGTCGCCGGCGGTGTCGATGACGCAGAGCATGTCGTCGAGCTGGCGGTAGCCCTTCTGCTCGAGCGCGTTGCGCAGCCGGGTCACGTCGGCGACGGTGCGCTCCCCTTCCCTCATCCCGGCGTCGATGTAGATGCGTCCGCCCGCGAACGGCTGGCGCTCGACCCAGTCGAGCACGGCGCCGCGCGCGAACCAGAGCGAGGGGCTCATGACGCCCGCGAAGCCGAAGACGTCGCGTCGCCGGAAGAAGGCGTAGAGGCTGATCAGCCCGCCCATTGAGGACCCCGCAATGCCGGTGTGCGGGCGGTCCCTCAGGGTACGGAAATCGGCGTCGATGCGCGGCTTCACCGTCTCCACCAGGAAGCGCAGGTACGCCTCGCCGCGGCCGCCGCCATGCTTCGCATCGCGGAACGGGCTGTACTCGGTCGTGCGGTCGGGGCCCATGTTCGGGATGCCGACGACGATCGCCTCGAGACCGTGCACGCTGCCGGCCTCCAGGGTCTGGTCGACGGCCCACTCGCCGCCGAAGCTCGTTCCCTCGTCGAACAGGTTCTGCCCGTCGTGCATGTAGAGCACCGGATAGCGCCGCTCCGGCTCGAGCGCGTACGAGGGCGGCAGATAGACGAGCAGCTCGCGCGCGTTGCCGAGCTGCGGGCTCTCCATCCGCTCCAACCGCCGGATGCTGCCGACCACGGTGTGCCCGGCCGCGGGCGTGTAATCCTGCCAGTCGCTCATCACTCAGTCGATCGCGGGTGCGGTCTCTTCCACGAAGCGGAAGGCGGGAAAGAACAGGTGGTGCGGCACGGGCAGCACGCGCAACGTCGCGAGCTCGACCAGCTGGACGCCGGTACTGCCGCCGACCAGCAGCCACGCGCCGAGCGGCGACCAGTCGATGGTGTAGGGCACGCCCTCGAGCACGGCGGTCCGCAACGCCCCGGTGCCGGTCGTCAGCACGGCCAGCTCGCCTGCCGCATCGAAGAACGCGATGCGGCGCCCGTCGGGGGAGAAGCGCGGGGTGGTGCCGCTCACGCCCTGGTCGGCGATCATCCCGGTGGCGACGTCCTGCACCACGATCCGGCCGTCGAGCTCGTACGTGAGGCGCGCCCCATCCGCGCTGATGTGCGCACTCGCTGGCGCGTCGGGCGCGAGCAGCAGGGGCGCGCCGCCCCCGAGTGGCGCCCTCCAGATGCCCTCGCCGCCCGGGTCGGCGCCCCAGAAGAAGAGGCTCGCGCCGTCGGCGGCGAACCGGGGCGAGTGCGCGCGCGTGAACGCATCGGTGCCGGATAGCGGCGCGGTGGCGCCGGTGACCGTGTTCACGAGCACGATGCGGCTCGACGGCGTGTCGCCGTAGGCCAGGAACATCCCGTCGGGCGACCAGTCGATGCCGTGCGGCATGGGCATGCCGAGCGTCGCCGCCGCGACCAGCGCACCGGTGCGGCCGTCGAGCGTCAGGCGGTGGATGCCCGTCGGCAGCGTGTCCAGCCCGGCCACCGCGTAGCCCGCGAGCCAGCCGCGCGGCACCACCGTGACGAGCACGGAATCGACCTGGTCGAGCACCTGCACGCGCACCGTCGCACGGCCATGATCGGTGGCGTACAGGCGGCCGTCATCGGTGAGCGCGAGCGGCGCGCGCGCGTCGGACAGCGTCGCGGGCTGGCCGGTGACGTTGCCGTGGCGATCCAGCGCGCGCACCACCGGGCTGATGGTGTCGCCGAGCGTCATGCCCTGCGCCGGCGCGACCAGCTGCACGGTCCGGCCGGCATGCACCAGGTAGCTCAGCGTCAGGCCGAGATCCAGCTCGGGCACCTCGACGAGCAGGCGCGCCGGGCCCGTCATCGTGCCGAACTGCACGCGCGTCGTCACCCGCCCGTCGGCATCCGTCTGCCTCGCGGGATACACGGAGCTCACGCGCGCCGGCGTCTCCTCGTCCACGAGGCTCGAGAAGACCAGCTCGGCACCCGCGACCGGGAGGCCGCGCTGGTCGCGCAGCTCGAGCACCAGCAGCTGCTGCGGGTACGCGTCCACGGTGTCGTTGACCGAGGGCGCCGCGATGACGCGCAGGCCGGGCTCGCCCGGCGCGCTCACGCGCTCGACGCACGCGGCCGCCGCGAGCGCGGCAAAGGTCACGAGGAACGGGAACACCAGACGTCGCACGACTCTCCACCTCCAGGGGAACGACATCCCGGAAGTTATTGCCGCACAACGAATTTGGCGAGAGGCGACGAGCCGGTCAGGACCTTTCCGTGGCGAGCGGAAGAATGACCGTGAACGTCGAGCCGACGTCTGGCTCACTTGCCACCCGGATATCGCCGCGCATCTGGCGGACCAGCTCGCGCGAGATGAACAGGCCGAGCCCGAGGCCCGGCTCGAGACTGGCGCCCTCGCCGCGGTTGTAGGCCTCGAAGATCCGCGGCAGTGCCTCCGGGCTGATGCCGCGCCCGGTGTCCCGGATCATGATGGCGGCGCTGGGTCGGCCGCGCTCGTCGACGGCCGTGACGGAAACGGTGATGGCGCCCTGCTCCGGCGTATACTTGATGGCGTTGCCGATCAGGTTGACGAATGCCTGGCGCAGCCGATGCGGATCCGCTTTAACGACCAGCTCGTCGACGGGCCCGATGTGCAGCTGCTGGCGCCGCGCCGCGGCCAGCGGCTGCACCATCTTCGCGGCCTCGGACACGACCTCCGATACCGGCAGGTCGGTGATGGAGAACGTGATCGCGCCGGCACCGAGGCGCACCGTATCCATCACGTTCTCGATGGTGGCGAGGAGGTGCTCCCCGCTCATCCGGATGCGGGACACCGCTTCGCGCTGCCGGTCGCTCAGCGGACCGAGCACGCCCTCGATCAGCAGTGCGGCATACGCCTGGACCGCGGTGAGCGGCGCGCGCAGCTCGTGACCGAGCGTGGCGTTGGCGCGACCCTGCGCCTCGGCCGCGCGAACGCGCTCCGTGCGCTCATCCTGCATCGCCTCGAGCAGGCGCGCGTTCTCGAGCGCGACGGCGGCCTGGTCAGCCAGCGCCGATAGCAGCCACTCGTCGTCTTCACCGCAGGGCGCGGCCGCGGGCCGCACCGCCGCGAGCATGCCGGTGACCTGGCCCTGCGCGACCAGCGGCACGCTCAGGAAGCAGCCCGAATCCTGGTAATCGAGCAGTGCCGCGAGCCTCCGGATCAGGCTCTCGCTGAGCGGCTCGCGGAACTCCTTCACCCTTTCCGGGTCGATCCCGTACGCGGCGTTCACCGTGAGCAGCCCCTCCTGGTCGGCCAGCATGATGAGCGATTTGTCCGCGCCCATCAGCTCGGCTGCACGCTCCACGGCGAGCTTCAGAACTTCCTGGATGGAAGTCGTATAGGTCAGCGCCCGGCTGACCTCGGTCAGCGCGCGCAGACGCCCCGAGCGCTGCTCGTCTCTGGCGAGCGTGTCCGTCATGGTGACCTCAGGTGACGCGGACCCCGTCCGGCCCGATGACGATGGTGCGGATATCCTGGTCGTGCGCCGTGCCGCGCGCCTTGAGCACGCGGATCGTCCGCCGCATGGTGTCCTCGCCGCGCATGTCGAGCAGGATCAGGTTGTCGGCCATGTAGCTGATCGGGCCGGCGTTCAGGTCGCCACCGGTGGTCGACTGGCCGGCGGTCTCGAACGTGAACACGCTCGTGATGCCGTTCACCACCAGGTGCTGCGTCAGCGCGTACAGGTAGTCGTGCAGCCGGTGCGACTCGCTCGTCGAGGCGGCCAGGTCGCCAATCGCATCGACCACCACGCGCCGGATTCCCTTCGCCTCGATCCGCCGGAACAGCTCGCCGATGATGCTGTCGATCTGCAGCTCGACGGGTGAGGAGTACAGCACGTCCAGGTCGGCGGCCGCGCTGCCGGCGAGTCGCTGGATCGTTCGGGCCAGTTGCGTCGGATTCTCCTGGAAATTGACGCAGAGCGCCGGCTCACCGTGGCGCACGCCCTCCAGCGCGAACTGAAGCGCGAAGGTGGTCTTGCCGGAACCGGAAGGCCCGGCCAGCAGCGTGGAGCTGCCCGAGGGCAGGCCGCCATCGAGCATATCGTCCAGACCCGGCACGCCGGTGGGCACGCGCTCGCCCGCTGGCTGGTAGGTCACCGGGATCCGCGGCGTCACCAGGCGTGGGTGGACGTCGAGCCCGTCCGCGGTGATCCGGAACGCGTGCGATCCCTCCAGGTAGCGGCTGCCCCTCAGCTTCAGGACCCGGAAGTAGCGCTCGTCGCGCGTGCCGAGCGGCTGCCGCGAGAGCTCCACCACTCCGTCGGCGATGGCGAACTCGGCGTGATGCCGGATGTCCTCCTGGTGATACTCGCCGATCAGGAACGCCGTGGTCTCGTACGCGGTCAGCAGCCCGGTCACATCGTGGATGAGGTGACGCATCTCGGCCGCGGAGTCGGACAGGTCGTGCAGCGCCCTGAACGAATCGATCACGATCAGGGACGGTCGCGCGCTCTTGATCGCTTCCTTCAGCCGCGGCACGAGCATGGCAATGCCCTTCTCGGCCAGGTCGGCGCCAATGTCATCGTAGAGGACGGACGAACCGATCAGGCTCTCATCGTAGAAGCTGAACTCCTGGACGAAACGCACGACCTTCGCGAGCGGCTCGGACAGCGTGGTGAAGAACAGCGCGGGCCGCTCGCCGCCCGCATTCGCGAACAGGATCTGCTCCACGAAAATCGTCTTCCCGGTACCCGGCTGTCCCATCACGATGTTGATCGTGCTGGCAGGAAAGCCACCGCCCAGGATCGCGTCCGTGACCGGGTTGCCCGTGCTGATGCGACCCGGCGCCACCGCGTGGGTCGTCAGAGCGGCCGCCGGGGTTGCTTTCGGCTCCGACATCATTGCGCCAGTTCCCGGTTGCGGGGCCGAGACCGGCCCGCGATCAGCTGGCGGACGGTTTCCACCAGCCGCGATTCCTCCAGAGGCTTGTGCAGGAAGCTCTCGGCCCCAGCTTCACGCGCGCGGCCCTCAGCCATCAGGATGCTGAAGATCAGGACCGCAATGTGGCGCGTGGCCGGATCCGCCTTGAGGCGGCGGCAGAGAGCGAGCCCGTCCAGCCGCGGCACCAGGATCTCCGTGATCAGGATCTTCGGGTGCAGCTTCCCGGCCAGCTCGAGGGCCGTGATCCCGTCCGCGGCGAACTCGACGGCGTACCCGGCCTCTTCCAGGAAGTACTGCTCCAGCTCGCGGACGTGCGGATCCCGCTCTACCACCAGGATGAGAGCGTGCTCGCTCGCCGCTCCATTCATGTTGCCTCACGGGTGTGGATTGCGCTGCGGAGGATGGGGTATCGCTCGACGGGTACGGCACTTCCGGCTGCAAAGTCGGGGACGGGCCCGGACCGCGCAACTGTTTACCGCGCGGTTCCGCGCGCTCGGGACGTCGGGCGCCTCTCCCACGGGGGGGTCGCTCCCGGACCGGGCCCCGAACCCGGACCGGGCCCGAACCCGGACCGCGTAATCGGCATCGCGACCGGGACGCCCGCAGGCTGGCGCCGTGAACCCTCCCACCGAGCCTAGTTCGTGGCCCGCTCCGGGGCCGGCATCGCGGCCTGGAAATCGTGCTGGAACCGGCCCATGTAGCCTTCCAGCAGCGCCCGCACGCGGGCGGCGTCGGGGGCGGTGACGATCAGTCCGGCGTGGTGCCGCTTGCGCAGGCGCCAGACGATCTCCGGGTCGTCGTAGGACGCCGTGTCGGGCCACTCCTGGCGCGCGAGCGAGATGAGCACGCCGCCGTGATCGCGGCGCGCCGGCGGCAGCCGGTAGCGCTCGCCACCTGCCTGCGCCAGCTCCAGGCGTCCCCACTCGCGCCAGAGATTGAGGCCGGTCGCGTACTCGACCATCTCGGCGATGTGCGCCCCGCCGACGCGGGCGGCTGCCTCCAGGAAATGGCAGCGACCGTCGCCGTGCGCGCGAATGAACTCGACGTGGAACACGCCGTCGGCCAGGTCGAGTGCCGCGAGCACGCGCGGCAGCACGGCGCGCACCGCCGCGTCTTCGGCGTCGCCGCGCGGCACGGTCGCGCTGCAGAACAGGCCGCCCGCATGCATCACGTCGAAGGGCGGCTGCGCGTAGCGGTGCACCTCGGCGAAGACGACGTCGCCCTCGATCACGATGCCGTCCGCGTGATACACGTCGCCGGGCACGAAACGCTCCAGCACGAAGTGCGACTGCTCGTCCCCGAGCCGCTCCAGCAGCGGCCAGAGCTCCCCGGCCGCGTGCAGCTTCCGAATCCCGATCGCGGACGCCTGCGCGCGCGGCTTCAGCACCCACGGCGCGGGCACCGTCTCCAGCCAGCGCGCCACCTCGCCGTGGTGCACCACCCGCGTGAACTCCGGCACCGCCACCCCCGCGGCCGCCGCACACTCGCGCATCACGAGCTTGTCGCGCGTTGCCCGCGTCGCCGTGACCCCGCGACCCGGGATGCGCAGGTGCTCGCGCAGCTCCGCGGCCAGCTCCATGTCGAACTCGTCGAGCGCGACGATGCGCGCGATCGGCTCCGTGCGCGCCAGCCAGGCGACCGCGTTCAGCACGTGCGCGCGCGGCTCGAACGACGGCATGACCAGCAGGTCGGCCAGGACCTCGCGCGGCCAGTCCGCGTCGCGCAGCTCCTCCACGGTCAGCAGGAACGTGCGCGCACCCTCCGCGGCGCACGCCCGCAGCAACTCCTGGCCCTTGTGGTAGCTCGAGAGGCAGAGGATCGTCGGCGGCATGTCAGGGCTCCGGGACGTGGCGCTCGATGGTGTACCAGCTGGTCACCCGGCCAACGACCAGCACCCCGTTCCCGACCCAGGCTCGAGCAACACCCGGCCCGTGCTGGCGGGGGTTCATTCTAACCTGCGACCGCCGGCCGCTCCAGCCGCTCCGTCCACGCCGACCCGCAAGCCATCACCCTCGAGAATGCCATGCGCGGCGCCGTCGCAGCCGGGAAGCCGACGCCCGCTCCGCGCAGCCCGCCGCTCCCAAGACTGTTGACACGGAGAGCCGGGTGTAACAGAATGTAACCGTTTCCATTTTGGGCTGACCGGGGAACGGCACGCGGGCGTGTAAGCGGTACCACCCGAGCGTTCCACCGCCCGGCGCGGGGCGGGTCCAGCCATGGGCGGCAGCGGCAGAGACCCGAGACGGAGGGGGCGCTCATGCCCGCGACGATCCGGGACGTGGCCCGCGAGGCGGGCGTGTCGGTGGCGACGGTGTCGCGCGTTTTCAACGATAGCGGGCCGGTACGCGAGGCCACGCGGGCGCGGATCCTCGAGGTGGCGCGGCGACTCCGGTTCACGCCGAACACGGCGGCGCGGAGCCTGTCGACGCGGCGCACGCAGACCGTGGGGGTGCTCCTCCCCGACCTCTACGGCGAGTTCTTCTCGGAGGTGATCCGGGGCATCGACCAGGAGGTGCAGCGGCACGGCTTTCACGCGCTGGTTTCGAGCTCGCACAACGACCGCTCGGAGGTGGAGGCGGCGCTGCGGTCGATGCGGGGGCGGGTGGACGGTCTGATCGTGATGGCACCGGACGTGGATGCGGCGACGCTGACGATGAACGTGCCGGACCGGGTGCCGCTGGTACTGTTGAACACGCCGCTGACGGAGAGCGGCTACGCGTCGATCGACGTGGACAACGCCGGGGGCGCGCGGGCGATGACGGCGCACCTGCTGCGCGCGGGGCACGAGCGGATTGCCCACATCAGCGGGGGCGAGCGCAACCACGACGCGCGCGAGCGTCTGCGCGGCTACCGCATGGAGCTGGAAGCGGCGGGCCGGAAAGTGGAGAAGGCACTGCTGGTGAGCGGAGACTTCACGGAGTCGGCGGGTCACGACGGTGCGCGGGCGCTGCTGGACCGGCCGGTGCGGCCGACCGCGATCTTCGCGGCGAACGACTCGATGGCGATCGGAGCCATGTCGGCGCTGCAGGACGCGGGCGTCCTGGTGCCGGACGACATGGCGGTGGTCGGCTTCGATGACATCCCGATCGCGCAGTACGTCAACCCCCCGCTCACGACGGTGCGGGTGGCGATTTCACGTCTGGGGGCACGGGCAGCCGTGCGGCTGTTCCAGGCGATCCAGGCGCCGGGCAATCCCGAGCGGCGACACGAGACGTTGTCGACGGAGCTGGTGGTCCGTCGTTCCTGTGGCGCACAGCGCTTTACTCCCAACATCAAGGAGGCGGTACGATGAGTCGGCGACCTTGGAGTCGCCCTGCACTGGCAGGGCTGTTGTTCACGTGCCTCTTCGCTCTGTTCGGCTGGAGCGAAGCCGGTGCGCAGAACACGACGGGCACGATCCGGGGCCGGGTGCTGGATGAGGCCGGCGCCCCGGTGGCGGACGCCCAGGTGGTGGCGCGCAACGCGGCCACGAATGTGGAGCGGACCACGGTCTCGAACGCGCAGGGGCTCTACATGCTGGTCGGGCTGCCGCCTGCCAGCTACGAGCTCAGCGTGAACGTGATCGGGTACAGCGCGGCGCCGCGCACGGTGCGCGTGCTGATCGGCCAGACCCTGGCCGTGGACCTGCAGCTGCAGCCGCAGGCGATCGTGCTGGAGGGCATCACCGCGGTCGGGGAGCGCGTCTACGAGGTGAAGACGCCGGAGATCGCGACCAACGTGACCGAGGAGCAGATCCGGTCGCTGCCGCAGGCGGACCGCAACTTCCTGAACTTCGCGGCCCTGGCGCCGGGCCTCACGGTGAGCCGCCAGGAGACCAACAAGCAGATCACGGCGGGCGGCCTGCCGGCCACGAAGATCAACGTCTTCGTGGATGGCGCGTCGTACAAGAACGACGTGCTGGAAGGCGGGGTGCACGGCCAGGACGCGAGCCGCGGCAACCCGTTCCCGCAGATCGCGCTGCAGGAGTTCCGCGTGATCACGCAGAACTTCAAGGCGGAGTACCAGCGGGCCGCCAGCGCGGTGGTGACGGCGACCACCCGGAGCGGAACGAACGACTTCCGGCTGAACGGCTTCGTGCTGGGTCAGAACAAGGGCCTGGTCGAGCAGAACCCGGGCGTGGAGCTGGATTGCGCGCAGCGCCGGGAGAACGACCCGAACGCAACCTGTCCGCCCAAGCCCGAGTACGAGCAGCTGCAGCTGGGCATCGCGGCCGGCGGCCCGATCCAGCGCGACAAACTGTTCTATTTCGCGGCGTTCGAGGGCAACTACCAGAACCGCGAGGCGATCGTCTCGGTCGGCCGCGAGGAGTTCCGCAGCCAGTTCGCGCAGTACGAGGGCACGTTCGACCAGCCATTCCGCTCCTCGCTGGGCGTGGCCAAGCTGTCCTGGGTGCCGGCCGCGAACCAGACGCTCGACCTCTCCTGGAACGGCCGCTTCGAGACCGACAAGCGCAACTTCGGCGGGACCACGTCCTTCGAGTCGGCCGAGAACGTGAAGATCGGCTTCAACGTGGTGACGCTGCAGCACTCGATGACGATGGGTGACTGGTTCAACCAGGCGCACATCAGCGGCCAGCGCTCGACCTGGAACCCGACCGTGGTGAACGAGGCGGCCGGCGTGGGGCTGAACTACGACGGCATCATTCGCACCGGCGGGCGCGACACGGAGCAGAAGTTCGTGCAGGACCGGATCGCGCTGCGCAACGACCTGAGCCGCTCCGGCATCCGCTGGAACGGGAGCCACGCGTTCAAGATGGGCGTGAACGTGGACTTCCTGAACTACGACGTGCAGAAGCGCTTCGGCGGCATTCCGGTCTTCACCTTCGTCTTCGACCCGGACCGGCCCACGGAGAGCATGCAGGTGCCCGTACGGGCGCACTACGGGTCCGGCGATCCGGGCATGGACGAGAACAACGTCCAGTTCGGCGTCTACATCCAGGATGACTGGGATGTGAGCGACCGGCTGCAGCTGAACCTGGGCGTCCGCTGGGACGCGGAGACGAACCAGTTCAACAACAAGTGGGTGACGCCAGACAGCATTCGGCAGCGTTTCGCGGGCCTCGGCTACGAGAACCGCTTCACGGACGGCACCTCGGACCGGCCCATGTACCTGGGCGCGTTCCAGCCCCGCGTCGGGTTCTCCTACGACGTGCTCGGCGATGCCCGCACCGTGGTGCACGGCGGCTTCGGCATCTACTACGACCGCGAGATCTGGAACCACCTGATCGACGAGCGGTTCCGCCTGCAGTGGATCCGGCGCAACTTCAACTTCACGACCGATCCCACCGACGACACCCGGATCCTGTGGGGAGCGAACTCGTCGCTGAGTGCCGATTACCTGGAAGCGATCGTGGCGCAGGGCACGCAGCCGATCACGAACGAGGTGTTCCTGCTCGACAACGACACCAAACCGCCGCGCTCGCACCAGTGGAGTCTGGGCGTGCGCCAGATGGTGAGCCAGTTCGCCGTGGGCGCGGCCTATCGCGGCGTGCGCGGCTACAACCTGCTGTCCTGGTACTGCGGCATGCCGCACCCGGATCACGGGTTCTGCGAGGGCGGCCGGCAGACCGCGGGCCTGCCCTACGACCCCGTGCTGTCGACGGACGAGGGTCGCACCTGGTACGACGCGCTCGACCTCACGGTGGAGAAGCCGTACACCCAGGCGTCGCGCTGGGGCTTCACGCTGGGCTACACGTATGCCGATGCCGAGCGGAAGGGGCAGGAATTCTTCACGCTCGATCATCCGGGCGTCGATCCGGCCGACTGGCCGCGCCGCAACGCGGCGGTCGAGAAGCACCGCATTACCGCGAGCGGCATCGTGGGTCTGCCCTACGAGTTCCAGCTGAGCACGCTCGCGCAGTGGGGTTCCGGCACTCGCTTCAGCCGCATCGTGGAGCCGGACCACCCGTTCGGGTGGGGCCTGGTCCAGAAGCAGGTCGACTGGTTCTCGGAGACGGGTGATGCCTTCCGCCAGGTCGACCTGCGCCTCGAGAAGCGGTTCGTGGTGCCGGGCACACCCGGACGAGTGGGCCTGGAAGTGCACGCGATCAACGTGTTCGATCACGACAACTACCGCGAGTACTGGGACCTCGCGTCCAACGCGGGCGGGCCGATCGCGAATTTCGGCGAGCCGAAGTGGTTCACGGCCGATCCCGGCCGTCGCTTGCAGCTGGGTCTGAATTTCGAGTTCTGATCTTGCAGTGAGGCGCGCCCCGTGCGGACCGTACGTCGCACGGGGCCGCTTTTCTTCCAACACCTTCGGACGACGTGCCATGCGAATCCTCGCACCGCTCTTCGCCGTCCTGCTCGCGCTCGCCGCGTGCTCCTCGCCGACGCCCCCGCCGCAACGGCCGGACCCGGGCGAGCACCGCGCCTTCCTCGACTCGCTCCAGGAGCGGACGTTCCGCTTCTTCTGGGAGCGCGCCAACCCGGCGAACGGGCTGGTGCCGGACCGCTGGCCGACGCCGTCGTTCTCGAGCGTGGCCGCGATCGGGTTCGGCCTGCCGGCCTACGCGGTCGGTGCCGAGCGCGGCTGGATCGGGCGCGGCCAGGCGGCCGACCGAACGCTCACCACGCTGCGCTTCCTCTGGAGCGCACCGCAGGGGCCGGAGCCGAGCGGCATCACGGGCCACCTGGGCTTCTTCTACCACTTCCTGGACATGCAGACGGGGCACCGCTTCCAGACCGTCGAGCTTTCCACCATCGACACCGCGCTGCTCATGGCCGGCGTGCTGTTCGCGCGCGAATACTTCGATGGCGCAGGCGCGGTCGAGACCGAGATCCGGCAGCTGGCCGACTCGCTCTACCGGCGCGTGGACTGGCAGTCGATGGTCCGGCCGAGCGGCCGCATCGGCATGGGCTGGCACCCGGAGACCGGCTTCATCCCCGCCGAGTGGCACGGCTACGACGAAGCAATGATCCTGCACATCCTGGCGCTCGGCTCGCCCACGCATCCCGTCGACCCGTCGGTCTGGAACATCTTCACCAGCACCTACAAGTGGGGCACGTGGTACGGCCAGGCGCACGTCGGCTTCGCGCCGCTGTTCGGCCACCAGTACTCACACATCTTCATCGACTTCCGCGGCATCCGGGACGAGTACATGCGCGGCCGCGGCATCGATTACTTCGAGAACTCGCGCCGCGCCACGCTCGCGCAGCGCGGCTACGCGATCGCGAACCCGATGGGCTGGCGCGGCTACGGCGCCGAGGCGTGGGGACTGACCGCGTCCGACGGCCCCGCTGACCACACGCGCACGGTGAACGGCCAGGAGCGTCGGTTCTGGACGTACTCGGCGCGCGGCACGTCGCACACGGAAACCCGCGACGACGGCACGCTCGCGCCCACGGCGCTGGGCGGCTCGATCCCGTTCGCGCCCGAGGTCACGATCCCGGCGCTGCGCGCGATCCGCGAGCGCTACCCCGCGGTCTGGGGCGAGTACGGGTTCTGGGACGCGTTCAACCCCACGTTCACGTGGACCGACGTGACGCTCCTCCATGGCCGCGTCGTGCCGGACGTGGGCTGGGTGGACGGCGACTATCTCGGCATCGACCAGGGCCCGATCGTGCTCATGATCGAGAACTACCGCACCGGGCTGATCTGGGAGAAGCTGAAGCGGAATCCCTACATCGTCGAAGGACTGCGTCGTGCCGGCTTCACCGGCGGCTGGCTGAACTGATGAGGCAGCGAGGGACACTCGAGGCGACGTCGCACGCCGCACCCGCGGCGCTCCGATCCCGTGCGCCCGCGACCTCGCGCCTGGTTTGCGCATTCGGTCGCGTTACCAGGTGTCGTTCCCTATCCCTATCCCTATCCCTATCCCTATCCCTATCCCTGTCCCTGCCCCTGTCGCTCGCCTCCTGCAGCACGGGCGCCTCCGCCGACCCCGACACCGTCACCCTGCGCTTCTGGGGCATGGGCCGCGAGGGCGAGGTGGTGGCGGAGCTGACCGACGGGTTCGAGCGCGAGAACCCCGGCATCCGCGTCGTCGTGCAGCAGATCCCGTGGACGGCGGCGCACGAGAAGCTGCTCACGTCGCACGTCGGGAACGCCTCGCCGGACGTGGCGCAGCTGGGCAACACCTGGATCGCCGAGTTCTCCGCGATTCACGCGCTGGAGCCGCTGGGGTCGTGGGTCACCCGGTCGGAGGCGGTGGCGGCGGACGCGTATTTCCCGGGCATCTGGGCGACGAACATCGCTGAGGACACGCTCTGGGGCGTGCCCTGGTACGTCGATACGCGCGCGATCTTCTACCGGAAGGACATACTCGCGGCCGCCGGCTACGACGCCATCCCGGACACCTGGCAGGGGTGGCTGGAGGCAATGCGCGCCATCAAGCGCAACGTGGGGCCGGACCGCTACGCCATCTTCCTGCCCACCAACGAGTGGGCGCAGCCCGTGGTGCTCGGCATGCAAAACGGTGCCACGCTGCTGCGTGAGCACGGCACGCGCGGCGCGTTCCGCGACCCGCGCTTCGCGCAGGCATTCGACTTCTACCTGCGAATGTATCGGGAGCGGCTCTCGCCGCCGCTCGGCCAGTACGACATCGCCAATCCGTACCAGGAGTTCGAGCGCGGGCGCTTCGCCATGTGGATCAACGGCCCCTGGAACATCGGCGAGTTCAGGCGACGCCTTGCCCCCGAAAGTCAGGCACTATGGGGCACGGCTCCCATGCCGGGGCCGACGGGCGCGCAAAGTGGCACCTCGCTGGCCGGCGGCGCCTCGCTGGTCGTGTTCCGAAGCTCGCGCCACAAGGCAGCGGCGTGGAAGCTGGTCGAGTACCTCTCGCGCCCCGAGCAGCAGATCCGCTTCTACGAGCTGACCGGCAGCCTCCCGGCTCGTATCGAGGCCTGGGAGCAGTCCGGGCTCGCGCAGGACGAGTACGCGCGTGCTTTCTGGGTGCAGCTGCAGCGCACGAAGGCGCTGCCGGCGGTGCCGGAGATCGAGGCGATCGTGTACTCGAAGCTCATCGAGCACATCGAGCCCACGATCCGCGGCACCAAACCCGCCGCGCAGTCCCTCGCCGACCTGGACGCGGACGTGGACCAGTTGCTCGCGAAGCGCCGCTGGATGCTCGCGCGCAGACCGGCGCCCGGAGCGGAGCGAGGGGTGGAATGAGCACGCCCGGCGCGGTGCGCACGACCTCGCCCGGAGCGGGCCAATGACCGCACCCGGCTCACAGGAAGAGCGGCTCAGCGCCCCGCCCGCCGCCGCCGGGGCCCTGGCCGCGACGCCCCGGCGGCCGCGGCTAACGCGCTCGGAGAGCAACCGCGCCGGCTGGCTGTTCATCGCACCCGCGCTCGTGCTCATCTCCGTGTTCTTCTTCCTGCCGGTGGTCGCCTCGCTGCTGCTCAGCATCACCGACTTCGACATCTACGCGATCGCCGACCGCGGCAATGCCCGCTTCGTCGGGCTCCGCAACTACATCGCGATCATGAACAACCCGGTCTTCTGGACCGCGGTGAAGAACACGTTCTACTTCGCGCTCATCGGCGGGCCGCTCACGGTGGCCGCGTCGCTCATCGCGGCGCTGCTCATCAACTCGAAGGTGGTCCGCTACAAGAGCCTGTTCCGCACCCTGTACTTCGTGCCCTTCGTGACCACGCTGGTCGCGGTCGCGATCGTCTGGCGCTACCTCTACCACACCGAGTACGGCCTCTTCAACTTCGTCCTCGGCAAGGTCGGCATCGGCCCGGTCCCGTGGCTCAGCGACCCGCGCTTCGCCATGCCCGCGATCATCATCCTCGCCGTGTGGAAGAACTTCGGCTACAACATGCTCATCTTCATCGCCGGGCTGCAGAACATCCCCGGCGAGCTCTACGAGGCCGCCGACCTGGACGGCGCCGGACCGATCCGCCAGTTCTGGAGCATCACCCTGCCCATGCTCGCGCCCACGTTCCTGTTCATCGGCGTCATCACCATGATCGGCTACTTCCAGCTGTTCGCCGAGCCGTACGTGATGACCGCCGGCGGACCGCTCCGCTCCACCACCTCGCTCGTGCTGCTCATGTACGAGGAGGGCTTCCGCTGGTGGCGCATGGGCATGGCCGCCGCGGTCGCGTTCGTCCTGTTCCTCATCATCCTGGTCTGGACCCTCATCCAGTTCCGGCTGCAGCGGGAGGCGGCATGATGACGGCCGGGTCGAGGGCGAGGGCGAGGGCGAGGGCGCGGCCGACGGGGGGCGCCCCGGCGAGGGCAAGGGCGACGGCGAAGGCGAGCGCCACGGCACGAGCGCGGGCCAGGGTGGCGGGACTCGCCGGGGCCGGGGTCGGCCGCTACGACGCGGTGCCGGCCGGGCGGCCATCGGCGTTCCGGGAAATGCGCATCCGGATGCGCATTTCGGGTGTGGGGCAATCCGCCGGGCGGAGGCGGCGCCATGTCTAGGCGGGCGCGCACGATTCTGATCTATGCGCTGCTGCTGATCGGCGCCGCGTTCGCGCTGCTGCCGATGTTCTGGATGTTGGCCGCGTCGTTCATGCGGACGGGCGAGGCGAACATGTTCCCGCCCCGCATGCTGCCCGCGGAGCCCACGCTCGAGCATTACCGCGCGCTGTTCACGCGCCTGAACCTGGGCCGCTACCTGTTCAACAGCACGCTGGTGGCGGTGGCGGTGACGTCGATCTCGCTGTTGATCAACTCGATGGCGGGCTATGCGTTCGCGAAGCTGCGGTTCCGGGGCCGCGACCGGGTGTTCCGGCTGCTCACGACCGGGCTGGTGATCCCGGTCCAGGTGTCGATGCTGCCGCTGTTCCTGCTGTTGCGCGAGATGGGTCTGATCAACACGTACTGGGGCGTGATCATCCCGGGGCTGGCGAGCATCTTCGGCATCTTCCTGATCCGGCAGTACACGCTCTCGCTGCCCGAGGACCTGCTCGACGCCGCGCGCATCGACGGTGCCGGCGAGTTCCGGATCTACTGGTCGATCGTGCTGCCGGTGATCCGGCCGATCCTGGCGACGCTCGCGATCTGGACGTTCCTCTCGACCTGGAACGACTTCATGTGGCCGCTCATCGTGCTGAGCGACGACCGCATGTTCACGCTGCCGGTCGCGCTCGCGAACCTCTCCGGCGAGCGGGTGCAGGACACGGAGCTGATGATGGCGGGCTCGGTGCTGACCGTGCTGCCGGTCATGCTGGTGTTCCTGGTGCTGCAGCGGTACTACGTGGAGGGGATCACGCTGGGGAGTGTGAAGGGATGATGGGAGGGATAGGGACAGGGATAGGGATAGGGGATCCTCGTGGCGGCGAGGTTCGCGGCGGTGCCGCTGGCTCACCGGGTATGGGGTCGAGGGGAGGGGTGAGGTGTCCGACGCCCGCCGTGCTCCTATCCCTATCCCTATCGCTGTCCCTGGCGAGCTGCGCGACCCGGCCGGAGCACCCGGGCACGGCGCCGACCGGCACGGCAGCCACCATCCTCGACGGCTTCGACCAGCCGGCCCTGTGGACGGCGGCGCCGGCGAGCGGGGTGGCGCTGGCGTTGAGCGGGGACAGCGGGCGCGTGGGTCGGGCGCTGCGGGTGGACTTCGACTTCCAGGGCGGCGGCGGCTGGGCGGCGCTGCGCCGGGAGCTGCCGCTCACTTTGCCGGAGAACTACGAGCTGAGCTTCTGGCTGAAGGGCGACGCACCCGAGAACACGCTCGAGTTCAAGCTGATCGATCCGAGCAACGACAACGTCTGGTGGGTGCGACGCCCGGAGTTCGAGTTCCGCGGCGACTGGCGCCGGATAACGTTCCGGAAGCGTCACGTGACGTTCGCCTGGGGCCCGGCGCGCGGCGGCGAGATCCGGGATGTTGCGGCGCTCGAGCTGGCGATCACCGCGGGCACGGGCGGGCGCGGCACGATCTGGCTCGACGAGCTGACGCTGACGCCGCTCGAGCCGGTGCTGCCCTACGACCTGATCCCGATTGCGATGTCCTCGGCACCGATCAGCACCAGTGGCGCTGCACCGCCGGCTCAACCGCTGGTGCTGCGCCCCGGGGCCGTGATCGATGGCGACACGGCCACGTTCTGGCGGACCCACACGACGGGCTCACCGTGGCTTCAACTCGACTTCCAGCGGACCCGCGAGTACGGCGGCCTGGTGGTGGACTGGCTGCCCGGGGAGCGCGCGCCCGATTACGACGTGCAGATCTCCGCCGACGGTCGCGCCTGGGAGACGATCCGCGCGGTCCGCAGCGGCGGCCGCCCGCGCGACTACCTGGCGCTGCCCGAGACCGAGTCCCGCTACCTGCGGCTCGTGCTGCTCCGGCCGGAGGGCACCTCGTACGGCATCCGGGAGTTGCGCGTGCAACCGCTCGAGTGGGCGGAGTCGCGCAACACGCTGTTCGAGACGATCGCCGCCGACTCGCGCCCCGGGCTCTACCCGAAGTACTTCGGGCGGGTGCAGTCGTACTGGACGCTGGTCGGCGCGAACGGCGACGACCGCGAGGGCATGCTGAACGAGGAGGGCATGCTCGAGGTGGACAAGCGCGCGTTCTCGATCGAGCCGTTCCTGTTCCACGACGGGCGGCTGGTCACCTGGAGCGACGCGCGAGTCTCCCAGTCGCTCGCGGACGGCTACCTGCCGATCCCGTCGGTGCAGTGGGTCGCCGACGGGCTGCGTCTCGAGGTCACTGCGTTCACCAGCCCGGACAGCGGCACCGCGACGCTGTATGCGCGCTACCGCGTCACGAACCCCGGCTCGGCGCCGGTGCGCAGCACCCTGTTCCTGGCGCTGCGTCCATTCCAGGTGAACCCGTCGTGGCAGTTCCTGAACAACCCGGGCGGCGCCGCACGAGTGCACGAGATCACGCACACGAGTGATGGCATCGCGGTGGACGACACGCACCGGATCGTACCGGTGACCGCGCCGGCCGGATTCGGCGCTGCCAGCTTCGACGAGGGCGACATCACGCAGTGGCTCGAGCGCGGCGTGGTGCCGGACTCGCGACACGTGCGCGACGAGTCCGGTCATGCCTCGGCGGCGCTCGCGTACCCGCTGGAGCTTGCCGCCGGCGCATCGCGCGACGTCTGGCTGGCCGTGCCCTGGCACCAGGATTCGCCGGTCCGCGACCCGGCCGCGGAGCTGGCGCGGACCACGGCCGCGTGGCGCGAGGAGCTGAACCGGCTCGCGGTCAACATCCCGGCCGGCGAGCGCCTGGTCGAGACGATTCGCGCGAATCTGGCCTACATCCTGATCAACCGCGATGCGGCCGCGATCCAGCCCGGCTCGCGCTCGTACGAGCGGTCCTGGATCCGGGATGGCTCGCTCACCTCCGCGGCCCTGCTGCGCCTGGGACACCCGGAGGAAGTGCGCGCGTTCATCGAGTGGTATGCGCCGTACCAGTACGAGGACGGCAAGGTACCGTGCTGCGTGGACCACAGCGGGGCCGGCCCGGTGCCGGAGAACGACAGCCACGGCCAGCTGATCTTCCTGGTCGCCGAGTACTTCCGTCACACCGGCGACCGGGCGCTGGTGGAGCGCGTCTGGCCGAACCTGGTGAAGGCCGTCGCGTACATGGACTCGCTGCGCGCCAGCCGGCGCACCGAGGAGTATCGCACGAAGGAGAACGGCGTGTACTTCGGGCTCATGCCCGAGTCGATCAGCCACGAGGGATACTCCGAGAAGCCGATGCACTCGTACTGGGACGACTCCTTCGCGCTCAAGGGCTACGAGGACGCCGCCTGGCTCGCGGACACGCTCGGGAGAACGGAGGAGGCGCGTCGCTTTGCGGCCAGCTTCGCGGAGTTCCGCGACGACCTGGTCCGCTCGCTCGAGATCGTGCGCCGCAACCACGGCATCGACTACCTGCCGGGCGCCGCCGAGCTGGGCGACTTCGATGCGACGTCCACGACCGTCGCGGTGTCACCCGCGGGCGCCGAGCGCTTCTTCGACCGCATCGCGCTCGAGCGCACGTTCGAGCGCTACTGGGAGAACTTCCGGGCGCGCATGGACAGCGTCGGGTGGCACGCATACACGCCCTACGAGCTGCGCACGGTCGGCACGCTGATCCGGCTCGGCCATCGCGATCGCGCGCACGCCGTGCTCGACTGGTTCATGACGCACCAGCGGCCGGCGGCATGGCGCCACTGGGCGGAGGTGGTGTTCGAGAAGCCGGAGTTCCCGGGCTTCATCGGCGACATGCCGCACACCTGGGTGGGCTCCGACTTCATCCGCTCGGTGCTCGACATGTTCGCGTACGAGCGGGCCAGCGATGATGCGCTCGTCGTGGGCGCCGGCATCCTCCCGGCATGGGTGCAGGCGGAAACCGGCGTCGCCATCGAGGGCATGAGTACGGCATACGGCGAGCTGGGCTACACCATGCAGGCGCGCGACCGGGACGTGGTCGTGCGCTTCACGCAGGTGCCGCGGCTGCCGCCCGGCGGGATCGTGCTGGTCTCGCCGCGCGATGCGCCGCTGCGCGCCGCACGAGCGGACGGCCGCGCGCTCGAGGTGAGCGGCCGCGAGGTACGGATCACGCGCGCGCCGCGCGAAGTGGTCCTGCAATACTGAGGGAAGCACGGATGGGCAAGGTGCATGCACGGCTGCTCGGCAACGAGCACTACGCCGTGCTCGTGACGGATCGGGGAGGCGGCTTCTCGGCATACCGGGGGCTGGCCATCACCCGCTGGTCGCCGGATCCGCTGGCCGACGCCGCGGGGCCGGCCTGCTATCTGCGCGACCTGGACAGCGGCAGGTTCTGGCGCATCGGCATGCCGCCGTCGGGCGCCGGCAGTGCGCACGTGCGTTCCGAGGGCGCCGTGGTGCGGCTCGCCACCGAATACGACGGCATCACTGCCCGCCTGACCGTCGCGGTCGCCGCCGCGGCGCCGCTCGAGGTGCGCCGCGTGCGCGTCGAGAACCGTTCCGGTCGTCCCCGCCGGATCGAGCTCACCACCTATGCCGAGCTGGTGTTCAACACTCCGGCCGCCGACGCCGGACACCCGGCCTTCTCGAAGCTGTTCGTGCAGACCGCGCACGAACCGGACGCGGGCGCGCTGCTCGCCTGGCGCCGGCTGCGGAGCCCGGATGACGTCCGGCTGCACGTCGCGCAGCGCCTGGTGACGGCCGCCCCCGTCGAGCACGAGACCGACCGCATGCGCTTCATCGGCCGCGGCCGGAGCCTCGCCGCGCCCGCCGCGCTCGTCTGCCGTACGCCCCTTTCCGGCACCACCGGCAACGTGCTCGACCCCGTGTTCGCGCAGCGCGCCGC
>DATHVV010000111.1:0-1598 GCA_035461105.1 Longimicrobiales bacterium
CCTATCCCTATCCCTATCCCTATCCCTCGCCCAAGGGCGGCGCTCCGCGCCCCCCGAGGGCTCCCGTACCCCCCCCACGAACAGCACCGCCCCGGTCTCGCGCTCGCGGATGGCGGCGAGGAAGGGGCGGTCGAAGGTGAGCTGGGGCGGCAGCGAGGTGACGCCCACGCCGACGCCGGTCGCGGCGGCGGCTTCGGTGCCGATCTCGTCCACCTTGATGAACGTGTTGTGCTGCACGCGCGAGAGGTAGAGGCCGGCGGGCGTGGGGGTGAGCAGCGTGAAGTCGGCGAGCTGGTCGTCGAACGCGCTCGGCATGCCCATGGCCTTCAGCACGTCGCTCAGGTCCGTCTCCATGGTGAACGTGAACTTGGGCATGCTGAGCTGGGCGTTCGCGGTCGCCAGGCGGGCGAGCAGCGCGTCCCAGCGGGCCGGCGTGAGCGTGCCCAGGTAGTCGTCGATGCTGCCGGTCTGCGGCATGACCAGCACCATGGTGAACGCGCTGTCCTGGTAGGGCAGCTCGACCGCGAGCACGCTGCCGTCGGCGACGTGCGCGAGCTCGTCCTCGCGCGTCATGAATTGCGCGCTCGTGGTGCCGCCGTCGGCGCGGTGGAACGAACCGATTCGGGTAAGGCGCGGATCGAAGGACGTGGACCACGCGGCCTTGAAGTAGACGGCGTTCACCAGGAACGCGACCTCGTCCGGCGCGATCTGGTCGATCAGCTCGGGGATGCGACCCCCGGTCGCGCGCTTGACCCAGTCGTTGATCGTAACGGGAGCGTCCGGATCGGAGAAGTCGAGCGCGCTCACGCGCGCGTCGAAGTACGTCTCGGCCTGCTCGACGAAGAGCGGCAGCAGCTCGAAGGACTGGTCGTGCCAGATCGAGTTCGCGATGCCGAGCGTGACGCGCACGTCGCGCAGCCGCACCTGGTCGATCACCTCCCCGTAGGCCTCGTTGATCTGCTGCGGGCTCAGGCCCGCGAAGCCGAGCGTGGTGCGCATCTCGTTCCAGGTCTCGCCGGCCGCGCCGTTCATGGCCATGCCGAGCGCCATCGAGACGCTGAGCGGGCTCACCAGCACGTTGCCCGGCGTGCTGCCGGCGACGTGCCGCAGCAGCTCCAGGCCGAACTCCGTGTTCGCGGCGAGCACCGCGCGCTCCTGGCTGGTGAGCGCGCGCGCCGTACCCTCGGGGCGGTAGTCGGGATCGGAGAAGAGCGGGCCGTCGCCGCAGCCGGCCAGGATCCCGGCGAGCAGGGCGACGCGTACGTACCTGATCATGGTGACCTCCGGTGCGGCCATTGGGTCCGCACTGTCAACGTGCCGGCAGGGCCGGGTGTGACGATCCGACGGCGCGAAAACGAAGCGCCCAACCCGGGCGGGAACGGGGGCGGAAGCGGATGCAGGCGCGTCGCGCCCGGCGGCCCGCGTACGCCCGCCCCCGGCGGCTACCGGCCGGCGGTCACCGGCACCTGCACCACGGCCGGGTCCGGCCTGGCGCGCGGCGGCACCAGCAGCACGCGCAGCAGCTGCGCGCTCATGAGCGCGGCGCCCAGGCCGAACGCGAGCGCGCCGAACTGCGCGCCGACGAGCTGGGAGCGGCC
>DATHVV010000112.1:0-33429 GCA_035461105.1 Longimicrobiales bacterium
GACGGACGTGACCGGGAGCGTGGAGCTGCCGGAGGGCGTGGAGATGGTGATGCCGGGCGACAACATCCAGATGGTGATCGAGCTGATCAGCCCGATCGCGATGGAGAAGGAGCTGCGCTTCGCGATCCGCGAGGGCGGCCGCACCGTCGGTGCCGGTGTCGTCACCGAGGTCATTCAGTAGCAGCCGACGCGCGAGCGCGAGGGAACCCAGCAATGGCAAACGGCAAGATCCGGATCCGACTGAAGGCGTTCGATCACGCGGTGATCGATCAGACGGCGTCGGACATCGTGCGCACGGCAGAGAAGAGCGGCGCGAAGGTGAGCGGTCCGATTCCGCTGCCGACCCGCATCCAGCGCTGGACCGTGCTGCGCTCGCCACACGTGGACAAGAAGAGCCGGGAGCAGTTCGAGTTGAAGACGCACAAGCGCGTCATCGACATCATCGACTCGCGCCCGCAGACGATCGACGCGCTCACGAAGCTGGATCTTCCGGCCGGCGTCGACGTCGAAATCAAGGTCGATTGAGGCCCGGACTTCGAGGGGTCGCCATGGCAGGCATTATCGGACGTAAGCTGGGCATGACCCAGATCTTCAGCGACGCGGGCGCCGTGATCCCGGTGACCGTCGTGGAGGCGGGCCCGTGCCCCGTGGTCCAGATCAAGACCGCGGAGCGCGACGGCTACGACGCACTGCAGCTCGGCTTCGATGCCCAGAAGCCGAACCGGAGCAGCCGCGCCGAGCTGGGGCATGCGCTCACGGCGGGCCTGGAGTTCGCGCCCCGCACGCTGCGCGAGTTCCCGGTGGACGACAACGGCAGCTACCAGATCGGCCAGCAGCTCACCGTGGAGCAGTTCACGGAAGGCGACCGGATCAAGGTCGTGGGCACGACCAAGGGGCGCGGCTTCCAGGGCGTGGTCAAGCGGCACGGCTTCGGCGGCCGCCCGGGCTCGCACGGACACCCGCTGGCGCGCACGCCGGGCTCGATCGGCCCGGGCACCAATCCGTCGCGCGTGATCAAGGGCAAGAAGATGCCCGGACAGATGGGTGCGGCGCAGCAGACCGTGCCGAACCTGCGGGTCGAGCGCGTGGATGCCGAGCGCAACCTGATCTACATCAGGGGCGCGGTTCCGGGTGCGCGCAACAGTCTGGTTTTCATCCGCAAGATGTAAGCGGACAGGGGAGATACCGATGTTCAAGGCACCGGTCATTACGGCCGAGAACGGCATGCGCGGCGAGCAGGAGCTGCCCGCGGCGCTGTTCGACGGGACGATTCACCAGCCGGCCATGTGGCAGGTGGTGAAGGCGTACCTGTCGAACCAGCGGCAGGGCACGGCTTCGACCAAGGGCCGCGCCGATGTGAAGGGCGGCAACCGGAAGCCGTGGCGCCAGAAGGGCACCGGCCGCGCCCGGCAGGGTTCGATCCGGTCGCCGCAGTGGCGCGGTGGCGGTAACGTCTTCGGGCCGCGCGGCAACCGCAACTATCACCAGGACGTGCCCCGGCAGGTGCGCTGGCTGGCGCGCCGCTCGGCGTACAACGTCCGGGCGCAGGACAGCAGCGTGTTCCTGGTCGAGGGGCTCAGCTGGGATGCGCCGCGCACCAAGCAGATCGTGGCGCTGCTGGCGCACGCCGGCGTGGTCCCGGACTCGAACGTGAACGCGCTCATCCTGACGGACGGGCACAAGCCGATCGTGCACCTGTCGGCCCGCAACCTGGGCAACGTGCAGGTGCGCCCCTTCGGGCAGGAGTCCGCGTACGAGCTGCTCTGGGCGGACACGCTGATCATCGAGACTGCCGCGCTCGAGCGCGCGGCGGAGGTGGCCCATGCGTGACCCGCGCGAAGTGATCCTCCGGCCGGTCGTGACCGAGGCCTCGGCGCAGCTGCAGGAGAACCAGCGGACCTACACGTTCCTGGTCTCCAGGGACGCCAACAAGATCGAGATCCGGTACGCGGTCCAGCAGCTCTTCGGCGTGGGCGTCGAGGACGTGCGCACCGCGAACTACCAGGGCAAGTGGCGCCGGGTGGGCCGTTCGCTCGGCCGGCGCGCCGCCTACAAGAAGGCCGTCGTGAAGCTGGTCGAAGGCGACAGCATCGACGTGTACGAGGGAGCCTGATCCATGCCGACGAAAAAGTTCAAGCCGGTCACGTCGGGCACGCGCTTCCGGAGCGTCAACGCGTTCGACGAGATCACGCGGGCCGAGCCGGAGAAGTCGCTGCTCGAGCCGGTCAAGAAGACGGGCGGCCGCAATCACCACGGGCACATCACCTCGCGGCGTCGCGGCGGTGGGGCCAAGCGCAGGTACCGGCGCATCGATTTCCGGCGCGACAAGCACGGGGTGAGCGGCGTGGTCGCGCACATCGAGTACGATCCGAACCGCTCGGCGAACATCGCGCTGATCCAGTACGATGACGGCGAGAAGCGCTACATCCTGCACCCGCGCGGTCTGGCCCAGGGTGAGCGGGTGGTGAGCGGCCCGGGCTCCGACATCCGGACCGGCAATGCGCTGCCGCTCGGCGAGGTGCCGCTCGGCACCGTGGTGCACAACATCGAGCTGAAGCTGGGCAAGGGCGGCCAGATCGTCCGCTCCGCGGGAGCGGGTGCGCAGGTCGTCGCCAAGGAAGGCGAGTACGTGACGCTGCGCATGCCGTCGACCGAGGTGCGCATGGTGCACCGCGCCTGTATGGCGACGATCGGCCAGGTCGGCAACGTCGACCACGAGCTGCAGGTCCTCGGCAAGGCGGGTGCGACCCGCTGGCGGGGGCGTCGTCCCAAGGTGCGGGGTGTGGCCATGAACCCGGTCGATCACCCGCTGGGCGGCGGCGAGGGCAAGACCTCGGGCGGGCGTCCGCCGGTCTCGCCCTGGGGCAAGCCCGAAGGGGTCAAGACGCGCAAGAAGAAGAAGCAGTCGAACCAGCACATCGTGCGGGGCCGCCGTCGCGGCAAGGCCACCACGTAAGCGGACGGGAAGATGAGTCGCTCAATCAAGAAGGGCCCGTTCATCAACGAGAAGCTGCTCGAGCGGCTGCGTGCGATGAACACGCGCAACGAGAAGAAGGTCATCAAGACCTGGGCTCGGGCGTCGACAATCTCGCCCGAGTTCGTGGGCCACACGGTCGCCGTGCACAACGGCAACAAGTTCGTGCCGGTCTACGTCTCGGAGAACATGGTGGGGCACAAGCTGGGCGAGTTCGCGCCGACGCGGCTCTTCCGCGGCCACGGCGGCAAGCTGGCCGACAAGCGCTCCAAGGCGAGGTAGGCGATAGCTATGGAAGCCCGGGCAATCTCTCGGCACAATCGGCAGAGTCCGCGCAAGATGCGGCTGGTCATCGACCTGATCCGGGGCAAGCGGGTGGGCGAGGCGCTGGCGATCCTGCAGTTCTCGAAGAAGAAGGCGGCGGAGCAGATCGACAAGACGCTGCGCTCGGCGGTCGCGAACGCGAAGCAGAAGGCGGACACGGCCGGCGAGTACGTGGATGTCGACGAGCTCTACGTCAAGGAAGCATTCGTGAACGAGGGTCCGCGGCTGAAGCGCTGGCGGGCCGCTGCCCAGGGTCGTGCGGCGCCGCTGGCGCGGCCGACCGCGCACATCTACATCGTCGTGGACCGCAAGGAGTAGGCATGGGACAGAAGGTCCATCCGCGGGGCTTCCGCCTCGGTATCGTCAAGCCATGGAAGTCGCGCTGGTACGCCGAGCGCACCTTCGGCACGCTGCTGCGCGAGGACGAGACGATCCGCAAGTACCTGCACCAGCGGCTCGGGCACGCCGCGCTGGCCGAGGTCGAGATCGACCGCAAGCCGCAGAAGATCGTGGTCACGCTGCACACGGCGCGGCCGGGCGTCGTCATCGGCAAGCAGGGCGCCGAGGTCGACAAGCTGCGCGATGAGCTGGCGCACCTGACCAAGAGCGAGGTCTCCATCAACGTCGAGGAGATCAAGCGTCCCGAGGTCGAAGCGCAGCTCGTCGCCGACAGCATCGCGCACCAGCTGCAGCAGCGCATCTCCTTCCGGCGCGCCATGAAGCGGGCCGTACAGGGGGCGATGCGCTCCGGCGCCGAGGGCATCCGGGTCAAGGTCGGCGGCCGGCTGGGCGGCGCCGAGATCGCCCGCACGGAGGGCTATCACGAGGGCCGCGTGCCGCTGCACACGCTGCGCGCCGACATCGACTACGCACAGTCGACGGCCCGCACCACCTACGGCACCATTGGTGTGAAGGTCTGGATCTTCAAGGGCGAGGTGGTCGAGGACCGCCGCGGCCGGACCTACTCCACCGGGGTTTGAATTAGAGGCGGACGATGCTAGCGCCGAAGAGAGTCAAGTACAGGAAGCAGCAGAAGGGCCGCATGCGCGGCCAGGCCACGCGTGGCAACACGGTCGCGTTCGGCGACTACGGGCTGCAGTCGACCGAGCCCGGCTGGGTCTCGAACCGGCAGATCGAGGCGGCCCGTGTGGCCATGACGCGTCACATCAAGCGCGGCGGCAAGGTCTGGATCCGGATCTTCCCGGACAAGCCGGTCACGAAGAAGCCGGCCGAGACCCGCATGGGCAAGGGCAAGGGCAACCCGGAGCTGTGGGTGGCCGTCGTCAAGCCCGGCCGGATCATGTTCGAGCTGGAGGGCATCACCGAGGAGATCGCCCGGCGCGCCTTCGAGCTGGCGGCAGCGAAACTGCCGGTGAAGACGAAGTTCGTGGTCCGCCAGCGGGTGGTCGAGGGAGGTGAGGCATGAAGGCCGAAGAGGTCCGCGAGCTGAGCGTCGACGAGATCGAGGCTCAGATCGGCCAGGCGAAGGAGGAGCTGTTCCGGCTGCGCTTCCGGAGCGCGACGCAGGAGCTCGAGAACCCGGCGCTCGTCAAGAGCCTGCGGCGGGATATTGCACGGATGCGCACGATCCTGCGGGAGCGGGAGTTGAGTAATGGCTGAGCAGATGACCAACGAGGAGCGCGGCCGCCGCAAGGTGCGCGTCGGCACCGTGCTGAGCGACAAGATGGAGAAGACGGTGATCGTGGGCGTGCGGCGCCGGGTGGCGCATCCGCTCTACGGCAAGCAGGTAGTGCGCACCAAGAAGTACTACGCCCACGACGAAGAGGGTAAGGCGCACGCGGGCGACATGGTGCGGATCGTGGAGACGCGGCCGCTTTCCAAGACGAAGCGCTGGCGCGTCGTCGAGGTCATCGAGCAGGCCAGGTGAGGCAACCATGATCCAGCAGGAGACCATACTCAAGATCGCCGACAACTCGGGTGCCAAGGAAGCGCTCTGCATCCGGGTGCTGGGCGGGTCGGGCCGGCGCTACGCGTCGGTCGGGGACGTGATCATCGTCGCCATCAAGGATGCGCTGCCGAACGGCACCGTGAAGAAGGGCGACGTGGCGCGCGCGGTGGTGGTACGCACCGCCAAGGAAGTGCGGCGCAAGGACGGCAGCTACATCCGCTTCGACGACAATGCCGCCGTCATCATCAACGATGCCGGTGAGCCGCGTGCGACCCGCATCTTCGGGCCGGTCGGCCGCGAGCTGCGCGAGAAGCGGTTCATGAAGATCGTGTCGCTCGCGCCGGAGGTGATCTGATGGCCAGGCGAACGATCGGGGGGCGCAAGGTGCGCCGGGCGGAGCCGGCGCGCCACAAGCTGCACGTGCGGCGCGGCGACCGGGTGCGCGTGATCCGCGGCAACCACGCCGGCGCCGAGGGCACGGTGCTGCAGGTGCTGCCCAAGGACAACCGGGTGGTGGTCGAGGGCGTCAACGAGCGCAAGCGCCACGCGCGTCCGACCAACACCAATCCCGAGGGCGGGATCATCAGCTTCTTCGCGCCGATCCACGCGTCGAACGTGATGCTGATCGATCCCGCCACGGGTGAGCCGACGCGCGTGCGGACCCGCGTCGATGATGATGGCACCAAGGAGCGCATTTCGGCGCGCAGCGGGAACGCGATCCCGCGCGCCGGCGCGTAAGGGACAGGCAGAGAGATGAAGCCGCGACTGCAGGAGTACTACGAGCAGCGGGTGCGCCCGCGCCTGGCGGAGCAGCTGGGCCACCAGAACCCGCACCGGATCCCGGGGCTCGAGAAGATCGTGCTGAACGTGGGTCTGGGCGAGGCGCCCAAGAACCCGAAGGCGCTGGACGCCGTGGTCGAGGAGCTGGGCATGATCACGGGCCAGAAGCCGGTGGTCACGAAGGCGCGCAAGTCGATCTCGAACTTTGGGCTGCGTGAGGGCATGCCAATCGGCGCGGCGGTGACGCTGCGCGGCGCCCGCATGTGGGAGTTCCTGGACCGGCTGGTCAACGTGGCCATGCCGCGGATCCGCGACTTCCGGGGCGTCCCGACCCGTTCGTTCGACGGGCGCGGCAACTACACGCTGGGCGTCAAGGAGCAGCTGATCTTCCCGGAGATCGACTACGACAAGGTCCTGCAGGTGCACGGCATGGACATTGTCTTCGTGACGACCACGGACAAGGACAGCGAGGCGTACGCCCTGCTCCGCGAGCTGGGCATGCCTTTCCGCGGCGAGCAGCCGCTGCTGGTCGACGGCGAGGCGCTCGCCGGTTCGGCGAGCTGACGAGAAACGGCCGAGAAGAGACGATGGCACGCAAGGCACTGATCGAGAAGTCCCGGCAGAAGCCGAAGTTTTCGGTGCGCAAGGGCAATCGCTGCACGCGCTGCGGGCGGCCGCGGGCGTTCCTGCGCAAGTTCGCCATCTGCCGCATCTGCTTCCGGGAGATGTCGCTGAAGGGCGAGATTCCGGGTGTACGCAAGGCGAGCTGGTAAGCACTCACATTCCTACAAGTCCGGCGACTGTCGGATACTATAGGAGGAAGTTCCACCGATGATGACCGATCCCATTGCGGATATGCTGACGCGTATTCGCAACGCGGCCCACGCCCGACAGAAGCGCGTCGACATGCCGGTCTCGAAGCTGAAGGCCGAGATCGCGCGCATCCTGAAGGAGAACCACTTCATCCACGATTTCAAGATCCTGGACGATGGTCGCCACGGCGTGCTGCGCCTGTACCTGAAGTACTACGAGGACCAGCCGGTGATCCGGAAGCTGCAACGGGTGTCGCGTCCCGGGCGGCGGATCTATGCGGTCGCGACCGAGCTGCGGCCGGTACGCAACGGCCTCGGCATCGCGATCGTCTCGACGTCGCGCGGAGTCATGACGGACCGCCAGGCTCGGGCCCAGAAGGTGGGTGGCGAAGTCATGGCGATGGTCTGGTAGGAGAGACGACGATGTCGCGTATAGGGAAGAAGCCGATTCCGGTTCCGGGCAACGTGACGGTGACGCTCGAGGGCAACACCGTCGTGGTGAAGGGGCCGAAGGGCGAGCTGCGCCAGACGTTCCGCCCGGAGATGAAGATCTCGCAGCAGGACGGGCAGCTGCTCGTGGAGCGGGGCGACGACGAGAAGGAGCAGCGGGCGCTGCACGGTCTCACGCGGGCGCTGCTGGCGAACATGGTTCAGGGCGTGACCGAGGGGTATCGGCGCGGGCTCGAGATCATCGGCGTCGGCTACCGGGCGGAGAAGCGCGGCGAGGCGCTGGTGCTGAGCGTCGGCTACTCGCACCAGGTGCAGTACCCGCAGCCGGCCGGCATCAGCATCACGACGCCGAGCCCGACCACGATCCTGATCGAGGGGATCGACAAGCAGAAGGTGGGACAGGTGGCGGCGGAAATCCGCAGCGTGCGGCCGCCGGAGCCGTACAAGGGCAAGGGCATCCGGTACCAGGGCGAGCAGGTCCGCCGCAAGGCGGGCAAGGCCGGCTCCAAGTAACCGGAGGTAAGGGACCATGGCGCTCAGAACGAAATCGAAGGATCGCGAAGTTTCGCGGCGGCGGCGGCATCACCGGGTCCGCCGCAAGGTGGCCGGCACGACCGCGCGGCCGCGACTGGTGATCCACCGCTCGATCAAGAACCTGCAGGGGCACCTGGCGGACGATTCCGCCGGGCGCGTGCTGTTCGGGATTTCCACGCTCTCGCCGGAGCTGAAGGCGCAGGGCGGCACCAAGACGGAGCTGGCGCGGGCGGCGGGCAAGCTGCTGGCGGAGAAGGCGAAGGCCGCGGGCATCACACAGGTGGTGTTCGATCGCGGCGGTTACCTCTACCACGGACGCGTAGCCGCGTTCGCCGAGGGTGCCCGCGAGGGCGGTCTCGAGTTCTAGGCGATCGAGAACTATGGCGACGACACAGGGACAGCAGAGACAGGGACGCGGCGGACGCCGCGGCGGCGGCGAGCAGGCGGGTCCGGCGGGTCCGGGCGGCGGCGACAACCGGGGCGGGCGCGATCGCGGCGGCCCGGGCGGGGGCCGGTCGCGCGAGCGCGAGCGCGAGAGCGACATGGTCGAGAACGTGATCTTCGTGAACCGCGTCGCGAAGGTGGTGAAGGGTGGCCGCCGGTTCTCGTTCACGGCGCTGGTGGCGGTGGGCGACCGGAGCGGCCACGTGGGCATCGCGCTCGGCAAGGCGAACGAGGTCTCGGAGGCGATCCGCAAGGGCCTCGAGCAGGCCCGGCGGGCCATGGTGGATGTGCCCCTCAAGGCGGGCACGGTGCCGCACGAGGTGCTCGGCCGTCACGGCGCCGCGCGCGTCATGCTCAAGCCGGCCGGTGCCGGTACCGGCGTGATCGCGGGCGGGTCGGTGCGGGCCGTGCTCGAGGCCGCGGGCCTGACCGACGTGCTCACCAAGAGCCTGGGGTCGAACAACCCGATCAACGTGGCGCGCGCCACCATGGACGGGCTGGCCCAGCTCATCACCCCGGAGCGCGCGGCGCAGGAGCGTGGCGTGACGCTGGAGGAGCTGGGGGTGCGCCGTGGCTAAGCGAAAGGCGAAGCCGGAGGAGCAGCCGAAGCAGCTGCGCATCACGCAGGTGCGCAGCGGAGTGGGCCGACCCGAGACGCACCGGCGTACGCTGCGGGCGCTCGGTTTCCGGCGCCACCAGCAGACCGTGATTCAGAAGGACAACCCGGCGATCCGCGGCATGCTCTTCCAGGTGCAGCACCTGGTGCGCGTCGAGGAAGTCGCCGAAGGCGAGGCATGACCATGTCGGATTTGAGCAACCTGCCCCGCCCGGAGGGAGCGCACCGCGACCGCAAGCGGTTGGGGCGCGGCCCGGGCTCGGGCACCGGCAAGACGAGCGGCAAGGGCCACAAGGGCCAGAAGGCGCGTACCGGGCACCACGGCATTCCCGCCTGGTTCGAGGGCGGCCAGATGCCGCTGCAGCGGCGCCTGCCCAAGCGCGGCTTCAAGAACCCGTTCCGGCGCGTCTTCGAGATCATCAACGTCGATGACCTGCAGGCGCTGGGCGTGGACGAGGTCACCCCCGAGGTGCTGGCCCAGCATCGGCTGGTCGACCTGGGCAAGGGGAATCGCATCAAGGTGCTGGGCGAAGGCGAGCTCAGCCGGAAGGTGCTGGTGCGGGCGCACGCGGTGAGTGCCGGCGCGCGTGCCAAGATCGAGGCGGCCGGCGGATCCGTGGAACTGCTGGAGAGCTGAGCCATGGCGAATCCGATCCCCAACCTGTTCAAGGTGCCGGAGCTGAAGGAGAAGATCCTCTTCACGCTCATGGTGCTGCTGATCTACCGGTTCGGCGCCCACATCACCGCGCCGGGGATCGACTTCGTGGCGCTGAAGACCGCGTTCTCGCAGTTCCAGGGAACGCTGCTCGGCGTCTACGACCTGTTCGTCGGGGGCGCGCTCTCGCGGGCCACGGTGCTGGCCCTCGGGATCATGCCCTACATCTCCGCGAGCATCATGTTCCAGCTGCTCGCGGCCGTCTTCCCGACGCTCGAGAAGATGCAGAAGGAGGGCGAGGATGGGCGCAAGAAGCTGACCCAGTGGACCCGCTACGCCACCATCGCGCTCGCGCTCATGCAGGGCTACGGGTACGCCGTCTTCCTGCAGGGTCTGAACGGCCAGTCGCCTGTGCCGATCGTGCAGAACACGGGCTTCGTCTTCCTCACCTCGACCGCGCTGATCCTGACCATCGGCGCCGTGTTCGTGATGTGGCTGGGCGAGCAGATCACCGAGCGCGGCATCGGCAACGGCATGTCGCTGCTCATCTTCTTCTCGATCGTGGAAGGCTTCCCGCAGGCGCTGGCGCGCACCTGGGAGCTGTTCACGACCGATGTGGTCGGCCTGTTCCCCCTGATCGCGATGGGCATTGTCATGGTGGGCATCGTGGCCGGCGTCGTCGCCATGACCATGGCCGCCCGCAAGATCCCGGTGCAGATCCCGCGCAAGGTGATGGGCCGGGGACGCGTGCGGGAGGGGCAGAAGAGCTTCATCCCGCTGCGCATCAACTCGGCCGGCGTCATGCCGATCATCTTCGCGCAGTCGATCATCGTGATCCCGGGCACGATCGCGCAGTTCAGCGGGATCGTATCGCTCGAGCGGATCTCGACCATGATGCAGCCGGGGAACTGGCTCTACAACCTGCTCTACGCGCTGCTCATCTTCTTCTTCACGTACTTCTACACGGCGATCATCTTCAACCCGGTCGACCTGGCGGAGAACCTGAAGAAGCAGGGCGGCTTCATCCCGGGCGTGAAGCCCGGCGCGCGCACGGCCGAGTACATCGACCACGTGCTCAGCCGCATCACCGTCGCGGGCGCGCTCTACCTGACCCTGATCGCGCTGCTCCCGTTCTGGATCATCGGCGCGTTCGGCATGCAGGGCGCCTTCTTCTTCGGCGGCACGTCGCTGCTGATCGTGGTCGGCGTCGCGCTCGATACCGTGCAGCAGATGCAGCAGCACCTGCTGCTGCGGCACTACGAGGGCTTCATGAAGAAGGGCCGCGTGCGCTTCCGCGGCCGCCAGCGCTACATGTAGGGCGGCGCGCCTGAGGGCGCGCCGCGAGGGCGAGGGCGAGGGCGAGGTACGGCATGACGGGGCGCGGGGCGGTGCTTACGCGTCCCGTTCATTTCGGGTGACACGAAGGGAAGATGGATCTGATTCTGTTCGGGCCGCCGGGGGCGGGGAAGGGTACGCAGGGCGCGCTGCTGGCGGAGCGCTACGGGCTGCTCCGGCTGTCCACGGGCGACCTGCTGCGCGAGGCGGTGCGCGCCGGTACGCGGCTCGGCCAGGAAGCGCAGCGCTACATGAACGCGGGCGAGCTGGTGCCGGACGCGGTGCTCGTGGGGATGGTCCGCGAGTACCTGGAGCAGCACCCGGACGCGGGGGTGATCTTCGACGGCTTCCCGCGTACCCGGCCGCAGGCGGAGGCTCTCGATGCGCTGCTCGCCGAGCTGGGCCGTTCGCTGCGCGCGGTGCTGGTGCTGGAGGTGAGCGACGACGAGCTGGTGCGCCGGCTGGCGGGACGCCGTTCCTGTCCCGGCTGCGGCGCCGTCTACAACGTCCACTTCGACCCGCCGATCGAGCCCGGCCGCTGCACCCGCTGCGGCAGCGCGCTCGTGCAGCGCGACGACGACCAGGAGGTCACGGTACGGCGGCGCCTCGAGGTCTACGGCGCCCAGACCGCGCCGCTGATCGAATACTACCGGCGCTCCGCGACGCCCGTCGAGTTCCTGGCCGGGGACCGGCCGGTCGAGGACGTCCAGGCCGCGCTGGTGGCGAGGCTCGGGCCATGATCCTGCTCAAGAGCGCGACCGAGATCGAGGCGATCGGCCGCGCCGGGTCCATCATCGGCCGGCTCTTCGAGGTGCTGGCGCCGCGCGTCGAGCCGGGGGTATCGACCGCCGAGCTGGACGCGCTGGGCGAGGAGTTCATCCGCTCGCACGAGGGTGCGGTCCCGGCGTTCAAGGGGCTCTACGGCTTCCCGGCCAGCCTGTGCATCTCGCTGAACGAGGAGGTCGTGCACGGCATCCCGCAGCGCAGCCGGGTGCTCCGCTCGGGGGACATCGTGACGCTCGACGCGGGCGTCAAGCTGGACGGCTGGTTCGCGGATTCGGCGATCACCCTGCCCGTGGGCGACGTCGCCCCCGAGATCGAGCGGCTGCTGGACGTCACCCAGCGCGCGCTCGATGTCGGCATCGAGCAGGCCATGCCCGACCACCGGATCGGCGACGTCGCCGCCGCGATCCAGGCGGTGGTCGAGGAGGCCGGCTTCTCCGTCGTCCGCGACCTGGTCGGCCACGGCATCGGCCGCGACCCCCACGAAGAGCCCCAGGTGCCCAACTACGGCAAGCCCGGCCGCGGGGTCCGGCTCAGGGAGGGCCTGGTCGTCGCCATCGAGCCGATGGTGAACGCCGGCGGGGCGGCGGTGCACACGCTGCCCGACCGATGGACCGTGGTGACGAGCGATGGCAGCGCCAGCGCCCACTTCGAGCATACCGTGGCGGTGACGGCAGCCGGGCCGCGCATCCTGACCGGCTCGGAGGCGGGGGTAGGGCGTTGATCGGCCGGGGGCGGGGGCGAGGATCGCGTCTGGGGTGGAGCGTTGATCGGCGTGGAAAAAACGGCGGCGCGCGGCCTTGATCGCCCTGGAAACGTCGGATATATTACATAGCTGTCCAGTAAACCAGAGGTCGGCCATGAAGGTGCGCAGCAGCGTCAAGCCGATTTGCGAGCATTGCCGGGTGATCCGGCGCAATGGCGTGATTCGGATCATCTGCAAGAAGAACCCGCGGCACAAGCAGCGGCAGGGATAGACCCCGCAGCGGGGGCGCGGCCGTGCGGACGCACCGGCCGGACTCCGCCGCGCTCGCGAAGACAAGGCGAAGGGATATGGCTCGTATCGCAGGTGTGGATCTGCCGCGCAACAAGCGGATCGAGATCGCGCTCACGTACATTTTCGGCATCGGCAACACGACGTCGAAGAAGATCCTGCTGGAGACCGGGGTGAGCCCGGATCGCCGGGTGCACGATCTGAACGACGACGAGGTGAACAAGCTGCGCCGCGTGATCGAGGCCCGCTACAAGGTGGAGGGCGCGCTGCGGACGGAGGTGTCGATGAACATCAAGCGCTTGATGGACATCGGCAGCTACCGGGGTCTGCGGCACCGCCGCGGCCTGCCGGTGCGCGGTCAGCGGACCCACACGAACGCGCGCACCCACAAGGGCAAGCGCGTCGCGATCGCGGGCAAGAAGAAGGCGACCAAGAAATAGAGCCGCCCGTCCCGCGCGCGCGACGCCCGGCGGCGGCGCGCCCGTGGGAGTCTGCGGCGACACAGGGCAGGGCCGGGCGGGACACGCCCGAGCCGCGACTGGAACTGGGGATCGGTACTGACGAATGGCGAATCCGAAAAAGGGGGCACGTCCGAAGCGTGCGCGGCGACACGTCGAGGCGGAGGGCATTGCCTTCATCAAGGCGACGTTCAACAACACGCTGGTGACGATCACGGACATGGCGGGCAACGTCGTGACGTGGGGCAGTTCGGGGAAGGCCGGCTTCAAGGGCTCCAAGAAGTCGACGCCGTTCGCGGCCACCATGGCGGCGGAGCAGTGCGGTCGGGAGGCGGTGCAGCTGGGCATGAAGCGGGTGCACGTGCGGGTGCAGGGTCCGGGCAGCGGCCGCGAGTCGGCGATCCAGGCCCTGGCCGCGGCGGGGCTGCAGGTGCGCTCGATCCGCGATGTCACGCCGATCCCGCACAACGGCTGCCGTCCGCCCAAGAAGCGGCGCGTCTGAGGCAGGCGGCTCCCGTCCGGAAGGCGGGAGCCGGGGGATCGGGGGCGCGGCCCCCGTTCCCGTTTCGAGTGAGAGGGACGTAAACCGCCAGCACCGTCCGGGCGGGAGGAAGTCCGGGGAAGCCAATCAATCAGGAGAAGACGGTCCGATGGCTCGCTATACGGGTCCGGTCTGCAAGCTTTGCCGCCGCGAGGGGCAGAAACTGTTTTTGAAGGGCACGAAGTGCTACACGGAGAAGTGCCCGATCGAGCGCCGCAACTACGCCCCCGGCCAGCACGGTCTGTCGCAGGCGCGCCGGCGCAAGTCGTCGGAGTACGCCCAGCAGCTGCGTGAGAAGCAGAAGGTGCGGCGCATCTACGGCGTATCCGAGAACTACTTCCGCAATCTCTTCACGCGGGCGGCGAAGCTGCCGGGGGTGACGGGCGAGAACCTGCTGGTGGGGCTCGAGTCGCGCCTGGACAACGTGGTGTACCGCCTCGGTTTCGCGTCCAGCCGCAAGCAGGCACGCCAGATCGTGCGGCACCGTCACGTCGAGGTGAACGGCGGCACGGTCGACATACCGAGCTACACGGTGCGCCCGGGCGACGAGGTGCGGATCCGGAGCGGGTCGAAGGACCTGCTGCCGGTGCAGGCGTCGCTGGAGTCGAAGACGCGGCCGACGACGGTTCGCTGGCTGGCGGTGGACGAGGGGGTTCGCGCCGGCCGGATGCTGGAGCGGCCGACCCGGGCGGACATCCCGCTGGCCGTGCAGGAGCAGCTCATCGTGGAGCTGTACTCGAAGTAGCACGGAGGGCCGCCGGCGCGAGCGCGGGCGGCCGTTCGACGGGGATTACGAGATCAGGGCGCGACCGCCATGGAGCGGTCCATATGCCGGCGCAACGTCGGGAGGTAAACCGTGGAGCTGGATCTTACCGGACTGGTGCTACCGCAGCGCGTCGAGGTCGTCGAGCGCTCGAGTGACGGCCGCACCGCGCAGTTCGTGATTGCACCCCTGGAGCGCGGCTTCGGCCAGACGCTCGGGAACACGATCCGCCGCATCATGCTGTCGTCACTGCGCGGCTCGGCGGTGTGGGCGTTCCGCATGGATGGCGTGGTCCACGAGCACCAGACGGTCTCGGGCGTGGTCGAGGACATCCACCAGATCATCCAGAACCTGAAGTCGCTGGTGATCCAGCTCGAGGACGAGCGGGAAGAGGCGACGCTGGAGCTGCGGGCGACGCGTTCCGGGGTGGTGACGGCGCGTGCCATCGAGAAGCCGGGCGCGGTGCGGATCCTGAACGAGGATCATCACCTGTTCACGCTGCAGGACGATCGTGAGATCAACATGGTGCTGCACGTGAACCGCGGGCGCGGCTTCGTGGCGGCGGAGAGCCATGCGCTGCCGAAGGGCAGTCCGGTCGACCTGGTGCGGGTGGATGCGATCTACAACCCGGTGCTGCGCGCGAACTTCGCGGTCGAGGAGACGCGCGTGGGGCAGCGTACCGACTTCGACCGGCTGACGGTGACGATCGAGACGAACGGGTCGATCACCCCGGAGCAGGCGATCGGCTACTCGGCGGAGCTGGCGCGCAAGCACCTGGAATACATGCTGCGCTTCGTGGACAGTGGCGAGCAGCGTCCACCGGTGCCGGGTGCCGTCAAGGTACCGACGCCGCTGCGCGACCTGTTCCGGCGTCCGATCGACGAGCTGGCGGAGCTGTCGGTGCGCTCGGTCAACTCGCTGAAGAAGGAGAACATCATCACGCTGGGCGATCTCGTGCAGCGCAGCGAGGACCAGATGCTGAACATCGAGAACTTCGGCATCAAGTCGCTGGAGGAGATCCGCCAGTTCCTGAACGAGCACAGCCTTCATTTCGGCATGAAGCTGGAGGAGGGCGAGGATGGTGACCTGTACCTGGTGGAGGGCGACGCGGCGCAGGTCGAGGCGGCCTCCAGCCGGCAGGAAGAGGAGTAGCGGGCCATGAGGCATCGTAAGAAGGGGCGCCACTTGGGGCGCACCGCGGAGCACCGGAAGATGATGCTCCGCAATATGGCGACGTCGCTGTTCCTGCATGGCCGCGTCGAGACGACGACGGCGAAGGCGAAGGAGCTGCGGCAGTACGCGGAGCCGCTGATCACACGGGCCCGGCGGGGCGATCTGCATGCGCGTCGGGTAGTGGCACGCGCGATCAACGACCAGGAGGCGCTGGCCAAGCTCTTCGGCGAGATTGGACCTCGTTTCGCGGAGCGACCGGGCGGCTACACGCGAGTACTGCATCTCGGACATCGCCCGGGCGACGCCGCCGACATGGCGATCATCGAACTCGTCGAGTAGAGCCAACAAATGGCAAACGACCAGGCCCCACGCGCGGGCACGCGCAGTGGTTCCAGCGTAATGCTCATGGCCCTGGCGGTCCTGCTGATTGCGGGGCTGTTCGGCTGGCTGCTCATGCAACGGGATGACCGGGGCGCGACCACCGTCGCGGAAGCCGATACCCTGGCGGTGGAGGAGGAGGCCTCCGGGCCTCCGGCAGAGGTGGTGACCGACACGGCCTTCGAGCAGAACATGCGGCAGTACCGCGGCCGGGACGTGCAGCTGAGCGCGGTGACGTTTTCGGCCGGGCTCAGCCCGCAGACGTTCTGGGTCGAGCTGCCCTCGGGGCAGCCGTTCCTGGTCAAGCTGGACAGCACGATGGTGGCGCGGAACGTGGCGCCGCCCAGCGGCGGCCGGCTGCGGATCACGGGCACGGTGCGTGAGAAGGACGCGGCCCTCGTCTCGCAGTGGCTGCAGCAGGGGGTGCTGACGAGCGACGACCAGCGGATGCAGGCGGAGTTCGGATCGACGTATCTGGAGGCGCGGCAGGTTCGTCCCGCGCGGTAGGCGAGGGGGCGCGCGGGGCGCGTCCGCGGCAAGAGGCCAAGCTACAGGATCGAGGAGGCGCGCGATGGCTCGCGTTTGCTATGTGTGCAACAAGGGGACAACGTTCGGCAAGAACGTCAGCCATGCGAACAATCGCACGCTGCGCCGCTGGATGCCCAATCTGCACAACGTTCGGATCACGACGGGCGAAGGCAACCGTCGCGTGCGGGTGTGCACGCGCTGCCTTTCCGCCGGCAAGATCCGCAAGGCGTAGGCAGGATGGTTCTGCCGGGGCCCGGCACCCGAGGTGCCGGGCCCCTTTTTTTGCGATAGTATAGGAGGCGTGGGCCGAAACGCCGGCCGGGCCGGCGTCCCCGGAGGGTCGAGGAGGAGGGTCGATGCTGCTGGCTGCGGTACCGGCAGCCGCCGAAGGCGGAGCGCTGAGTGTTCCGGAGTTCCTGTTCCTGCTGGTCGCGGTGCTGGTTTCGGCGAAGCTGCTGGGGGAGCTGGCCGAGAAGATCGGCCAGCCCGCGGTACTGGGTGAGCTGCTCGCCGGGGTGCTGCTGGGCGGGTCGGTGCTGGGGATCCTCGATACCGATGTCGAGGTCATGCACCTGCTCGCTGAAGTCGGCGTCATCCTGCTCCTCTTTCAGATCGGGCTGGAGACGAACCTGGGCCGGCTGCTCCGCGTCGGTCCGGCGAGCGCGGCGGTCGCGCTCGTCGGGGTCGCGCTGCCGTTCGCGCTCGGTTATGCCGTGGCGCACTTCCTGGGACTGGGGACGCTGCCGGCCATCGTCGCGGGCGCGGCCCTGACCGCCACGTCGGTCGGCATCACCGCACGCGTGCTCTCCGATCTGGGCCGGCTGCAGGAGCCGGAGAGTCAGATCGTGCTCGGGGCAGCCGTGATCGATGACATCATCGGGCTGGTCATCCTGGCGATCGTCGCGCGGCTGGTCGGGGGCGCGGACGTTACGCCCGGCGCCGTCGGCCTGATCACCGCGATCGCGTTCGGGTTCGTGGCCGCCGTCGTGCTGATCGGGCGGCTGGTGGTGCCGCCGCTCTTCGACCTGCTGGCGCGGATCGGCCGCGAGGAGACGCTCGGCATCATGGCGCTCGCGTTCGCGTTCACGATCGCCTACCTCGCCGACTCGGTGGGCTCCGCCCTGATCATCGGCGCCTTCGCGGCCGGGCTCGTGCTCGGCCCCACCCAGCACGCCCAGGTAGTCGAGCACGGGGTGCTCCGGCTCAGCATGTTCTTCGTGCCGATCTTCTTCGTGTGGGTCGGGGCCGCGGTCGATGTGCATACGTTCCGCGATCCGCAGGTACTGCTGGTGGGCGGCTCGCTGATCGTCGTGGCGGTGGTCGGCAAGTTCGTGGCGGGCTACACGCCCTGGTGGTTCAAGGGCAAGAAGGCGGTCATCGGTGTGGGCATGATCCCGCGCGGCGAGGTCGGACTGATCTTCGCGCAGATGGGGCTGACCACCGGGGTGCTGACATCCGGTCTGTTCAGTGCGCTCACGCTGATGGTCATGGTGACGACGTTCATGGCGCCGCCCCTGCTCAAGCTGCTGTTCCCGCCGACCGGCTTCCCGGATGATCCGCGCAGCTCGGTCGCCGAGCTGACTACGGAAGTCTAGCGTGCCGGCCACGCCGCTCCTCGGACGCAGCGTGGTGATCACTCGCCCCGGGGAGCCTGCCGATGGGCTCGCCGCGCTGCTGGCGAGCGCAGGGGCGCACGTGCGCAGCCGGCCGCTGGTGCGGCGGGCGCCGCCCGCCGATGCGGACGCGCTCGCGAGCGTGCTGGAGCACCTCGCGGAGTTCGACTGGATCGTCTTCACCTCGGCGAGCGCGGTGCACGCGTGCCTGGCCG
Source organism: Longimicrobiales bacterium (assembly GCA_035461105.1). Lineage (GTDB taxonomy): Bacteria > Gemmatimonadota > Gemmatimonadetes > Longimicrobiales > RSA9 > VEPF01. The sequence continues at coordinate 18,280 of DATHVV010000112.1, forward strand.
CCGCACCACCGGGCGCGCGCTGGCCGCGCTGCGCGTGCGTCGGGCCGGGGACCGCCGCGGCGGCACGCGAGGGCGGCCTGGAGGTGCGGCTCGTGCCCGAGCGCTACACGGCGGACGGGCTCGTCGAGGCGTGGCCGGCCGCGCAGCTCCGGGGCGCGCGGGTGCTGTGGCCGCGCGCGAGCGCGGCGCGCCTCACGCTGGAGCGCGAGCTGCGCGCGCGCGGTGCCGAGGTCGTCGCCTGCGATGCCTACGCGACGGTGCCGGATCCGGGAGCCGCGGTCCGGCTGCACGACGAGCTGCGCGCGGCACCCGCGGACGTGCTCCTCTTCACGTCGCCGTCCGCGGTGCGCACGTTCGCGGAGGCGGGCGTGGCTCCCGCGGGCATGATCGTGGGGGTGATCGGCACGGTCACCGCCGCGGCGGCCGCCGCGGCCGGGGTGGCGGTGCACGTCATCCCGGCCCGGCATACGCTCGACGCCCTGGTCGAGGCGCTGAGCGACCACTTCGCTGCGAGTGACGAGAGCCGTGGGCCCGATGAGCGGTGAGCAGGAGCCCGGCGGCGCCGGCTGGTACGCCGTGTACACCCGCGCCCGGCACGAGAAGCGGGTCGAGCGGCTGCTCGTGGAGCGCGGACTGGAGACGTACCTCCCGCTGCTGCGGCGGGTGAGCCGCTGGTCCGATCGACACCAGCTGGTGGCATGGCCGGTGTTCCCGAGCTACGTGTTCGCGCGCTTCCGCCGCTCCGACCTGCATCGCATCCTCGAGGTGCCGGGGGTGGCGCGCGTGGTCGGTCCCGAAGGAGACATCACGCCGATTCGACCGGAGGAGCTGGAGAACGTGCGGCGCTTCGTTGACGCGCTCGCCGGCACCGGTCTGCGACCGCGCGCCGTTGCGCTCTTCGCGGCCGGCGACTGGGTCGAGGTGACCGAAGGGCCGTTCGCCGGAGTGTTCGGCCAGGTCGTCGCCCACCGGACGGGCCGGCGGGTGCTCGTCGGGCTGCCGTCGCTCGGAGTGGGCCTCTCCGTCAACCTTCGGGAGGCGGCGCTCCGGGCGCTGCCCGACGGGCCGCCGTGAGCATGATCGACTTCCACAACCATCTGCTGCCGGGCGTCGATGACGGGGCGCGCAACGAGGCCGAGACTTCCGGCGCGCTCCGGGCCCTCGCCGCCGAAGGTGTGCGCGGCGTGATCGTGACGCCGCACGTCAACGCATCGACCACGTTCGTGGCCGCGGAACGCGCTGCGCGGCTGGACGAGATCGGCGCGGCCTGGCCGGTGCTGGAGCGTTGCGCGAAGGCCGCGGGCGTCGCGGTATGGCCCGGCGCCGAGATCGCGCTCGACACGCCGGTCATGGACTTCTCCGATCCGCGGCTGCGCCTGAACGGGACCCGCTTCGTGCTGGTTGAATTCGCATTCATGACCGTGCCGCAGGAGTCCACGCGCGCGCTGGCGCAGGTCGGCGCGGCCGGCTGGATCCCGGTGCTCGCCCACCCCGAGCGCTACCGGGCCTTCACGCCGCTGGGCGACCTGGTCCGGGAGTGGCGCGCGGCCGGCGCGCGGCTCCAGATCAACGGGGCATCCCTGCTGGGGAGATACGGGGAGCTGGCGCAGCGCGTCGCCGAGGACCTGCTCGCGCGCGGCGAGGCGGACTACGTGTGCAGCGACTATCACGCCCGTGGCCGCCCGCGGGTGGTGGAGTACCGCCACCTGATCGAGCGACGCGCTGGACCCGAGGCCGCGGTGCTCCTCACGGAGACCAATCCGCAGCGGCTGCTCGAGGATGCGCTGCCGCTCGCGGTGCCGTCGGGAGGGGAGGAACGCGCGCTCTGGCGTACACGCTGGCGGCGGTTCTTCCGCTAGCGACTCAGTGGCCGGCGACGTCCACGTCGCGGTTGAAGAGCGAGCGGGCCTCGGCGTCGCGGCTCTCGACCAGGTGTCGGAAGTGCGGGATCGTGCGCTCCAGCCCCTCGCGCAGCGACACCACCGGCTCCCAGCCGAGCTCGCGGCGCGCCACCGTGATATCGGGCCGGCGCACCTTCGGGTCATCCTGCGGCAGCGGCTGCGAGATCAGCCCGGAGCGACTGCCGGTCAGCTCGATCACCTGCCGCGCCAGCTCGCGCACCGTGAACTCGTGCGGGTTGCCGATGTTCACCGGGTCGGTGTAATCCGAGAGGAACAACCGGTAGATACCGTCCACCTCGTCGCTCGCGTAGCAGAACGAGCGGGTCTGCGAGCCGTCGCCGTAGACCGTGAGGTCCTCACCGCGCAGCGCCTGCACCGTGAAATTCGAGACGACGCGTCCGTCGTTCGGGCGCATGCGCGGACCGTACGTGTTGAAGATGCGAACGATGCGCGTGTCGACGCCGTGGAAGCGGTGGTACGCCATGGTCATCGCTTCGGCGAAGCGCTTCGCCTCGTCGTACACGCCGCGCGGCCCGACCGGGTTGACGTGACCCCAGTAGCTCTCCGGCTGCGGGTGCACCTGGGGATCACCGTAGACTTCGGAGGTGGACGCGAGCAGGAAGCGCGCTCGCTTCTCCTTGGCCAGGCCGAGTGTCTTGTGCGTGCCCAGGCTGCCGACCTTGAGTGTCTGGATCGGCAGCTCCAGGTAATCCACCGGGCTCGCCGGGCTGGCGAAGTGCAGCACGCCGTCGAGCGCCCCGTCGATCTGGATGTAGTTGGTGACGTCGTGCTCGATGAAGGAGAAGGCGGATTGCCCGACCAGGTGCGCGATGTTCTCGGGCGAGCCGGTGATGAAGTTGTCCATGCCGATCACCTCGTGGCCCTCGGCCAGGAAGCGATCGCACAGGTGGGACCCGAGGAAGCCGGCGGCGCCGGTGATCAGCATTCTCATGCCGCACAGTTTAAGGGAGCGGCGGGCAGGCGGACAGATGGCCCGGGCCCGAGGCGGACGCCCGGCCGGGTGAACCGCGCCGCCCGGCAGCGTTGCGTGTCGGGCAGGCGGGCTCGCGCCGGTTGCTCGCCGCCGCCCGGACGCGGTAGTTTCGCTGCCGCGCGGGGCAGGGACCCGCTGCGCCAAAGGGGAGGCGAGTCGCATGAGAGTGGCGGTAATCGGATCCGGCTACGTCGGCCTGGTGGCCGGCGCCGGGTTTGCCGAGACCGGCAACGACGTGATATGCGCGGACATCGATGCCGGGAAGATCGCCGGCCTCGGGCGGGGCGAGATCCCGATCTTCGAGCCGGGGCTGGACGAGCTGGTCACGCGCAACCTGAAGGATGAGCGGCTGCGCTTCTCGACCGATGTGGCGTGGGCGGTGCGCGAGTCCGAGGTCATCTTCATCGCGGTGGGTACGCCCGAAGGCGAGGACGGCAGCGCCGACCTGCAGCACGTGCTGGCCGTGGCCGACATCATCGGGCAATCGATGAACGGCGAGAAGGTGGTCATCACGAAGAGCACGGTCCCGGTGGGGACGGCCGAGAAGGTGCGCGCGGCGATTGCGGCGCAGACGTCGCATCGGGTCCACATCTGCTCGAACCCCGAGTTCCTCAAGGAGGGCGCCGCGGTCGACGACTTCATGAAGCCGGACCGGGTCGTGGTCGGGGTGGAGTCGGAGCACGCGAAGGAAGTGCTGAGCGAGCTCTATGCCCCCTTCGTGCGCACCGGCAAGCCGATCCTGTTCATGGACGTGCCCTCCGCCGAGATCACGAAGTACGCCGCCAACGCGATGCTGGCGACGCGGATCTCGTTCATGAACATGATCGCCCGGCTCTGCGACGCGGTCGGCGCCGATGTCGCGCTGGTGCGCCAGGGCATCGGCTCGGACGAGCGCATCGGCAGCTCCTTCCTGTTCGCCGGCGCCGGCTACGGCGGCAGCTGCTTCCCGAAGGACGTGAAGGCGTTGCGCCGAACCATGCGGGAGCTGGACCTCGACCCCGGCATCCTGGATGCGGTGGACACCGTGAACGAGCGCCAGAAGCGGCTGCTCGCGGAGCGGGTCCGCGACTATTTCGCCGACCGCCTGGAAGGCCGCAGCTTCGCGATCTGGGGGCTCAGCTTCAAGCCGGACACCGACGATCTGCGCGAGGCGCCGGCACTGGTGCTGATCGATGCTCTGCTCGGCGCGGGCGCGAGCGTGCGGGCGCACGATCCGGAAGCGATCGGCAACGCGGAGCGCCACTACGGCGCGCGGCACGGCGACCGGCTCCGCTTCCACGAGCACAACTACGACGCGCTGGAAGGGGCCGACGCCCTGGTCATCGTCACCGAGTGGCGCCAGTACCGGGTGCCCGACTTCGCCCGCATGAAGGCGCTGCTCCGTGAGCCCGTCATCTTCGACGGCCGCAACCTGTTCGACCCGGCCCGCATGGAGAGCCTGGGCTTCGACTACATCAGCGTCGGCCGTCCGCCGGTCCGGCGCGCCGGCGGCCCCGCGGGGTCCTGAGTCGGTGGCGGCGGGGACACCGGCTTCCTAGGTTTGCGGGCTCATGGAACCCCTCGTCGAGCAGGTGAAGCAGCAGGGGCTGCAGGCGTTCGAGCGGCGGGACTACCGTCTGGCGCTCGAGCTCTTCCGCGGCGTCCTCGAGAAGCATCCGCGCTACGCCGACATACGCCAGTACGCCGGGCTGTGCCTGAGCTTCCTGGGCGAGCCCGAGGCGGCACTGGAGCAGTTCGACCGCGCCCTGGAGGTGAACCCGGGCTACGTCGAGGCGCTGGTCAACCGCGCGCTCACGCTCAACGAGCTGGGCCGCTACGAGGAGGCGCGCGAGTCCTTCGAGCAGGCGGGCCGCCACGAGCAGGAGTCGGCCGGCCTGTTCTCGACCGCGGTCACCGCCCGGATCGCCAATGCCCACGCGGCCGTGGGCGATCTGTACGTCGCCGCCGGCGCCCACGACCTGGCGGTCGAGCAGTACCAGCGAGCCCTCGAGCTGCGGGCACGCTTCCACGACATCCGGAACAAGCTGGCGCTCAGTCAGCTGGAGCTCGGCCGGCCTGCGGAAGCCGCGCAGGAGCTGCTGCGCGTCCTGGCCGGCAACCCGCGCTTCCTCTCGGCCCGGATCAACCTGGGGCTTGCCTATTTCCGGCTCGGACTGCCGCACGAGGCCGCGCAGGAGTGGCAGATCGCCTCGCACCAGGACCCGGCCAACCCCCAGGTCCGTGCCTTCCTGGCCATGCTCGAATCGAACATCCGGCAGCGGAGCCCGCGTGGCTGAGCACCGCCGGCGACGTGGGTACCCGGGACTCCGGGGCGTCGCCCGCCCCCTGGGGGCCGCCGCCGGGCTCGCGCTGCTGCTCGGCGCCTGCGCGGGCGGGGAGAGCGCCCTGGCCCGCGGCGACCGGCTCTGGGCCGACAGCAACTACGCGGGAGCCCTGGCCGAGTACCGGCTCAGCATGGAGCAGGGCGGGGACGCCACGGTGCTGGCCCGGGTCGCCCATGCCTACGCGGTGACCGGGCAGTTCGAGCGGGCGCGCGAGAGCTACGAACAGCTGCTCAGGACGGCGCCCGAGTACACCGACCAGGCGGTGTTCGACTACCTGGGCCTCGCCCGGCGCGCGCTGGAGCGCTCGGACCGCTACGGCATGGCCGGCGCGGTCCAGGCCGCGCTCGCGCTCCGTCCCGGGCTGCCCCTCGCCGGCCTGACCGGACCGCTCGCCCGCTATTACGCGACCAGCGGCGATACCGACCGGGCCGTGGAGTTCTACGAGCGGGCCCTCAGCACGGTGGCGCCGGACTCGGTGGCGGACCTGCTCTTCGAGCTCGCCGAGATCCAGGAGGCCCGCGGCTCCTGCGGGGAGGCGATCGAGCTGTTCGGTGCCTACCGGACACGGGTGCGGAGCGGCGAGCGCCGCGACCAGGCCCGGTTCCGGATCGCGAACTGCTCCTTTACGCTCGCCGTGGAGGCGCGGCAGGGCGGGCAGCACGAGCGGGCGCTCGCGCTGCTGGGCACCGTGATCGAGCTGGGCGTGCCGGTCAACCTGCAGGACGACGCCTGGTACGAGCGCGGCGAGGCGCTGCTCGCGTCGGGCCGCCCGGAGGAGGCGCTGGACGCCTACTACCGCGTGCTCGAGCTGAGTCCGGCCCGGCGCGGCCAGCTGGCCGAGCGCGCGCAGCAGCGAATCGACGAAATCCGCTTCGGCCGCGTCCAGCCGCCGGGCGCGGCCGAACCTGAGCCGGGCGCACCGGGTACATAGCGCCGACTCCCAACGGAACCGAATGAACAAGCGACGTCATACCGGTATCATGCTCGCCCTCGTGGCCGCCTTCGCGGCCGCCTGCGCCTCCGGGCCGCGCCTCGAGCAGTTCGATGCCGAGGGGCTGTTCGCCCATGGCGAGCGCATGGTGCGGGAGCGGAACTGGGCCCAGGCGATCAGCGCATTCCAGCGCTTCACGTTCGAGTATCCGACGCACCCGCGCTACCAGGAGGCGCGCTTCGAGCTCGCCGAGGCGTACTTCGACGACAAGCAGTACGTCACCGCCGCGAACGAGTACGCCCGGCTGGCCGACGCCTTCCCGGCCGGTCCCTGGGCGGATGACTCGCGCTTCAAGGTCTGCGACGCGTACTACCGGCTCTCCCCGCGCATCGAGCTGGACCAGGAGTACACGCGGGCGGCGCTCGAGCACTGCCAGTCCCTGCTCGCCTACCACCCGGGCAGCCCGTTCGAGGAGCAGGCCCGCACGATGATCGTGGAGCTGCGCGACAAGCTCGCCCGCAAGGTCATGCACGTGGCCGACTACTATCAGCGCCGCGGGGCGGTCGACTCGGCGATTCTCTACTACGAGCAGGCGGTGACCGAGTATTCCGATACCGCCATCGCGCCGCGGGCGCTGCTTCGGCTGGTCCGCATCTACGACCGGCTGCAGTACCGCGAGGAGGGGCAGAGCGCACGCGAGCGGCTGCTGCGCGACTACGCCGACACCCCGGAAGCGAGAGAGCTGCAGGGCGAAGCGGCGTGAGCACAGGCGTCTTCGGGGGCACGTTCGACCCGCCGCACCTCGGCCACCTCATCGTGGCGCAGGACGCGCTCGAGCTGCTCGGGCTCGACCGGCTGCTGTTCGTGCCGGCGGCCCAGCCGCCGCACAAGCAGGATCGCGTCGTGACCCCGGCACCACACCGCCTGGCCATGCTCCGCCTGGCCGTGGCCGACGACCCGCGCTTCGCCATCGAGCCGCTCGAGCTGGAGCGCGCCGGGCCGTCCTGGACGGTGGACACGCTGCGCGAGCTGGCCCGCCGCCCCGCTACTGCCGAGCTCGTCCTGCTCATGGGGGCCGACCAGTACGCCGAGCTCGACGGCTGGCGGGAGCCCGCGGAAGTGCGCCGCCTCGCCCGGATCGCCGTCCTGCACCGCGAGGGGCGCACGGAACGGCCGCTCGGCGGCGGCATGGACGTCGTCGACGTCGCCGTCACCCGGATCGACATCTCTTCCACCGCAGTGCGGGCGCGGGTCGCCGCCGGCGGCTCGATCCGCTATCTCGTGCCGCCCGCCGTCGCCGCATACATCGCGGAGCATGGACTCTACCGGACGGATGCGCCCCGAAACGGCGCCCGGCACCGGGGGTAGCAACACGGATGCTCCGGTTTCCCAGACAACAGACATGATCAAGAACCTCATTTCCGGTCTCTTCGGGGACCGGCACGAGCGCGAGGCGAAGAAGCTGTCCCCCCTGGTCGAGCAGATCAACATCATCGCCGACCGCCTCCAGGACGTATCCGAGAGCGAGCTGAAGTCGCAGACGGAGCGCCTGCGCGGGATCATCGCGGAGCGGGTCGGGGAGCTGGACGCCGAGCTGGAGGCGCTGCGCGAGCAGAAACGCCACGCCGAGGACGTGGCCGAGCGCGAAGGCCTGGCGGGCGAGATCCGCGCGCTCGAGGACGAGCGCAAGGAAACGCTCCAGGACGTGCTCGACGAGATCCTGCCGGAGGCGTTCGCGACCGTGAAGGAAGCCTGCCGCCGCCTGCTCGGCAGCGACATCGTGGTGACCGGCCAGGCCATGAAGTGGGACATGGTGCCGTACGACGTGCAGCTCGTCGGCGGCATCGCGCTGCACCGGGGCAAGGTCGCCGAGATGGCGACGGGCGAGGGCAAGACGCTGGTCGCGACCATGCCGGTCTACCTGAACGCGCTGGCCGGCCGGGGCGTGCACCTGGTGACGGTGAACACCTACCTGGCGCAGCGCGACAGCGAGTGGATGGGCACCGTCTACCGGTACCTCGGGCTCACCGTCGACTGCATCGACCTGCACGAGCCGGGCTCCGCCGAGCGGCGCGCCGCCTACTTCGCCGACATCACCTACGGCACGAACAACGAGTTCGGGTTCGACTACCTGCGCGACAACATGGTGCACACGCTCGAGCAGCGCGTGCAGCGGGCGCACTACTACGCGATCATCGACGAGGTCGACTCGATCCTGATCGATGAGGCGCGCACGCCGCTCATCATCAGCGGGCCGGTCGGCGAGGAGCAGTCGGAGGAGTACAAGCGCTACAACCCGTCGGTCGCCAACGTCTACCGCAAGCAGACCCGCCTCGTGAGCGAGCTGATCGCCGAGGCGGAACGGCAGCTGGCCAACGGCGCCGAGAGCCCGGAAGGCGAGGCGACGGCCGGCGAGAAGCTGCTCGCGGCGAAACGCGGTGCGCCCAAGAACAAGCGGCTGCTCAAGCTGTTCTCGGACACGCCCGCCCTGCAGAAGCTGGTCTCGCAGACCGAGGCCGACTACATGCGCGAGAAGCGGCTGCAGGACATCGACGAGTTGCTCCTTTTCGCCATGGACGAGAAGGGGCATTCCATCCATCTATCCGATCGCGGGCTGGACGAGCTTTCGCCGGGGGACCCGGATGCGTTCGTGGTGCCGGACCTCTCGGAGGCGGTCGGCACGATCGAGCGCGACCCCGACCTGTCGATCGACGAGAAGCGGGAGGGTATCCAGGCGCTCGAGCGCGAGTATGCCGAGAAGAGCCAGCGGATCCATGCGATCCATCAGCTGCTGAAGGCATACACGCTCTACAACAAGGATGAGCAGTACATCATCGAGGATGGCCAGGTCATCATCGTCGATGAGTTCACCGGCCGGAAGATGGTGGGTCGGCGCTGGTCGGACGGGTTGCACCAGGCGGTGGAGGCGAAGGAGGCGGTGAGCGTGCGCGGCGAGACCCAGACGCTGGCGACGATCACGATCCAGAACTACTTCCGCATGTACGACAAGCTGGCGGGCATGACCGGCACCGCCGAGACCGAGGAGGGAGAGTTCCACCAGATCTACGGTCTCGAGGTGATGGTGATCCCGACCAACCGGCCGATCGTGCGCGACGACCGGCAGGACCTGGTGTACCGCACCAAGCGCGAGAAGTACAACGCGATCCTGGACGAGATCGAGCGGCACTATCGCATGCAGCTGCCGGTGCTGGTCGGCACCGTCTCGGTGGACGTCTCGGAGACGCTCAGCCGCATGCTGAAGCGACGCGGCATCCCGCACAACGTGCTGAACGCCAAGTACCACCAGCGCGAGGCGGAGATCGTCGCCCAGGCGGGCCAGCCGGGCGGGGTCACGATCGCGACGAACATGGCCGGGCGCGGCACCGACATCAAGCTCGGTGCCGGCGTCACCGAGCCGCGCACGCTGGGCTGGGCGAAGGAACGCGAGCTGGACCTCGAGACCGTCGCGGGCACGCCCGATCCGGCGCGCGCGATCGACGTCGCGAAGGCGCCCGACGATGCTCTGATCGAGCTGGGCGGGCTGCACATCATCGGCTCGGAGCGGCACGAGTCGCGGCGCATCGACCGCCAGCTGCGCGGGCGCGCCGGGCGGCAGGGCGATCCGGGCGCGAGTCAGTTCTTCCTCTCGCTCGAGGACGACCTGATGCGCCTGTTCAACTCGGACCGCATCGCCGGGATCATGGACCGGCTGGGTGCGGAGGAGGGTGAGGTCATCACGCACGCGCTGGTGACGCGCTCGATCGGCAGCGCGCAGCGGCGGGTGGAGATGCAGAACTTCGAGCAGCGCAAGCGGCTGCTCGATTACGACGACGTGATGAACCAGCAGCGCGAGGTCATCTACGACCTGCGCCTGTTCGCGCTCGAGGGTGGCGAGGACCTCAAGGGCGAGGTCTGGGAGATGATCGAGCACGCGGTGCGTGCCGTCGTCGACGAATACACCGCCGAGCAGCACCCGGACGCCTGGCCGCTGGCGGCGCTGCGCCAGCGCCTCGTGATCGACTTCTTCATGGTCGTCGAGGAGCTGCCGCAGCTGGAGGGAGCCGAGCACGAGTTCGACGATCGCGACGAGCTGACCCGGCTCGTGGTCGAGGCCGCGCGCAAGGCGTTCCACCGCAAGCTGGAGAGCTGGGCGGACCACCGCGAGCGGATCCTCTCCTGGATCCTGCTGGGGGTGATCGATGAGAAGTGGCGTGACCACCTCTACGACCTCGATCACCTGAAAGCCTCGATCGGGTTCCGCGGCTGGGGTCAGAAGGATCCGCTCGTCGAGTACAAGCAGGAGGCGTACTCGATGTTCGTCGAGCTGATGGCGGACCTGCGCAAATCGATCGCCTCGCTGGCGTTCCGGGCGCAGCTCGCGGTGCCGCAGCCGCGCCCCGCCCCGGTGCGGCGCATGACGCTGAGCGGGCCGAGCGACTCGCCGCCCACCCGGCCGAGCGCGGCGCCACCGCAGCCGGAGCCCATGGAGCGGGAGACCGATCCGCTCGCCGGCGCGATCGGCGGCCGCCGGGTCGGTCCGACCGGACCCGACGTGAGCCGGCTGCGTACGAATCGCGATGATGCGGCGCCGGTGCAGCGTCCGGTGGTGGCCGGCGAGCGCGTCGGGCGCAACGACCCGTGCCCGTGCGGCTCGGGCAAGAAATACAAGAAGTGCCACGGGGTCGGCCTGGCCTGAGCACCCGCAGCCTGCTGCGTGCGCGACGCCGCCCGGGCCCCGTGCCCGGGCGGCGTCCGTGCGAAGGCGGGGCGATGACGGGACCGATGCAGCGGAACGGGTACGCGATCCACGAGTGGCCGGCTCAGGAGCGGCCGCGCGAGCGGCTGCGCGGGCTGGGCCCGGAGGCGCTCGCGGTTCGCGAGCTGCTCGCCATCATCATCGGCAGCGGTCCCGAGGGGCGCTCGGCGCTCGACGTCGCCGGCGACCTGCTCGACCGCGGCCAGGGCTCGCTGCGGCGGCTGTCGAGCACGCCCGTAGGCGAGCTGCAGCGGGTGGCGGGCGTTGGCCCCGCGGTCGCGGCGCGGCTGGCCGCGGCCCTCGAGCTGGGCCGTCGGCTCGCCCGCGAGGGCCCGCTCGAGCGCAGCCGCATCCGCGGCCCCCGCGATGTCTTCGAGCGCTGCGCCCCCGGGCTGCGCGACGTCCTGCAGGAGGAGTTCCGCGTGCTCCTGCTCAACACCCAGCACGCGGTCGTGCGCGACGTGCTGGTCACCCGGGGCACGCTCGACGCCTCGGTGGTCCACCCCCGCGAGGTCTTCCGCCTCGCGGTCGCCGAGGGGGCGGCCGGCGTGATCCTGGTCCACAACCACCCGAGCGGCGATCCGACCCCCTCCGCGGAGGACCGCGAGGTGACGCATCAGCTCGCCGAAGCGGGCCGGGTGCTGGGCATCGGCGTGCTCGACCACGTCGTGATCGGCGACGCCCGCTACGTGTCCTTCGTCGAGGCGGGCCTGCTGCGGCTGTGACTCCGCTGTATATTCCGGCATGGCCTCGCTCGCCGATCGTGCGCCCGCCTCGGATGAGAACACCGCCGGGAACCACCTGGACGGGGTGCCCGCGGTGCTGCGCAAGGCCATCCAGCCGTATGCCGACCGCCTCGACCTGGCGCTGATCGCGCGCGCCTGCCGGTTCGCGGAAGCCGCGCACCGCGGCCAGAAGCGGGCGTCCGGCGAGGATTACGCGGCACACACCCTGGAGGTCGCGAAGATCCTCGCCGGCCTGCACCTGGACACGATCAGCATCGTGGCCGGCCTGGTGCACGACGTCGTCGAGGACACCGGCGTCACGCTGGACCAGGTCCGCGACGAGTTCGGCGAGCAGGTCGCGGTGATCGTCGACGGCGTCACCAAGATCGGCAAGGTGCAGTTCCGGTCGAGCACCGAGCAGCAGGTCGAGAACTACCGCAAGCTGCTGCTCTCGATGGCGCAGGACGCGCGCGTCATCGTGATCAAGCTGGCCGACCGGCTGCACAACATGCGCACGCTCGAGCCGCTGCGCCCCGACAAGCGCCGGCGGATCGCGGCCGAGACGCGCGAGATCTACGCCCCGCTCGCGCACCGGCTCGGGATGGCGCAGGTACGCTGGGAGCTGGAGGACCTGGCGTTCAAGCACCTGGAGCCGGAAGCCTACCGCGCGCTCGCCAAGAAGATCGCCGACCGAAGACGCGAGCGGGAAGGCCAGATCGAGGCGCTGCGGGTGCCGCTCGAGGAGGAGCTGCGCCGGGCCGGCATACCCTGCGAGGTGTACGGGCGGCCCAAGCACCTCTGGTCGATCCACCGCAAGATCCAGCAGCGCGGCAAGTCGTACGACGAGATCTACGATCTCATGGCGATCCGGGTCGTGACCGACACCGTCGCGAACTGCTACCACGCCCTGGGAGTGATCCACAACCAGTGGACGCCGCTCCAGGAGCGCTTCCACGACTACATCGCGACGCCCAAGTCGAACATGTACCGCTCGCTGCACACGACCATCTTCGGTCCCGGCGGGCGTCTCTACGAGATCCAGATCCGCACCCACGAGATGCACCGCACCGCCGAGTACGGTATCGCCGCGCACTGGCGCTACAAGGACGGCGAGCGGACCAGCGGCAACGAGGTGGACGAGACGCTCACCTGGTTCCGCCAGGTGCTCGAGTGGCAGCAGGACACGCGCGAGCCCGAGGAGTTCCTCGAGTTCCTGCGCATCGACCTGTTCCAGGACGAGATCTTCGTCTTCACCCCCAAGGGAGACGTGAAGCAGCTGCCCAAGGGGGCGACGCCGATCGACTTCGCGTTCGCGGTGCACACCGAGGTCGGGCTGCACTGCTCGGGGGCGAAGGTGAACGGCCGGATCACGCCGCTCTCGCGGGAGCTGAAGAACGGCGACACCGTCGAGGTGCTGACCGACCCGCGCCAGAAGCCGTCACGGGACTGGCTGGCGTTCGTGAAGACGGCCCGGGCCCGGCAGAAGATCCGCGGCTGGATCAAGCAGACCGAATCCGTCTCGGCGCGCGACCTCGGCGAGGAGCTGTTCAACCGCGAGCTGCGCAAGGCACGTCGCGAGCGTCCGGGCGAGGAGCAGCTCGAGCGCGCGGCGCGCGCGCTCAACTACCAGGACTTCGAGCAGGTCTACCTGGCGCTGGGACGCGGCGACGTGGGTCCGTCCGCGATCCTGCGGGAGCTGTTCCCCGAGGAGGAATCCGCACCGCCCCGGCCGGCGACCGCGTTCGAGCGGCTCATGGACCGGGTGCGCGGCGGCGGCAAGGGCGTGCGCATCCAGGGCCTGGACAACACGCTGGTGCGCTACTCGCAGTGCTGCCAGCCGGTCCCCGGCGACGAGGTGATCGGCTACATCACGCGCGGCCGCGGCATCTCGATTCACCGCAACGACTGCCCGAACGTGCTCAACCTCTCGGAGCATCCCGAGCGGCGCGTCGAGATCGAGTGGGAGGCGGAGTCGAGCGACCGCTTCTTCGTGCGGGTCGTGGTGGAGGGCACCGACCGGCGCGGGCTGCTCTCCGACATTGCCGCCGCGATCAGCAGTACGGGCACGAACATCGGTTCCGCCGAGATCAAGTCGGTGGAGGGCGGCATGACCGGCGCGTTCGTGGTCGAGGTGCATGACCTGACGCACCTGAAGAAGGTGATGAAGCAGATCCGGCGCGTGAACGGCGTGCTCTCGGCCGAGCGGCGCGAGCATTTCGCCGGCTCCGACTACGAGATCTAGCCGGCCGCGAGACCGACTGGAGCCCGGGATCCCCGCTCAGCGGTGAGCGGCGGGCCGCAATTCCTCGGGCAGCGCCGCGGTGCCGTCGGGAGCCGCCCCGTTCGACTGGAGCGGCATCCGCAGCACGAAGCAGGATCCGTCCTTGTCGTCCCTGACCCGCCGCAGGTCTCCGCCCGCACGCCGGAGCAGCGCTCCGCACAGCTCGAGTCCCAGCCCCGCACCGGATGGCGACTCCGCGGTCCCCGCGGTGCCCGGCCCGGAGTCCTCGACCGCAATCGACAGCACATCCGCCCCGACGCTGGAGGTGACCCGGATCGGACCCGGCAGGGCATAGCGCACCGCGTTGTCGAGCAGGATCGTGAGCGCGTGACGCATGACGAGCAGGTCGATGGAGAACTCCTGCAGCGTCGGCGCATCGTGGTAGAGCAGCAGCTGCTTGTTGCGTCCCGCGGCCTCCGGGCGGAAGCCGCTCACTTCCTCGTGCAGCACATCGGCCAGCTGGGACGAGGTCAGGCGACGGGACCGCTGCGGATGGGGCAGACCCTCGCGGTCGGCGTGCGCCACCGCGAGAAACGCATCGACCAGGCGCAGGTTGCGCCGCAGCCGGGCGCGCGCCTCGCCGATCATCGCCTCCTCGTCCGGGTCCGACATCCGCTGCTCGAGGTAGTCGAGCGTATGCAGCGCCGTCGTGAGCGGCGACCGCAGGTCGTGCACGATCAGCGACATGAGCAGGCGGTTCACCTCCTGCACGTCGGGCCCGTTCGGGTCGCGGCCGGCCGGTCCGCGCCGTCGCTGCATCAGTAGCACCAGGTAGGCGGTCATCACGAGGACGGCAATGACCAGGATGCGGTTGTGCAGCCAGGTGCCGGGCGGCGCGGGTGTGCCCGCGCCGAACACCGCCGCCAGGCCGTACCCGAGCGCCGCAGCGGCAAAGACCCAGGCGACGTCGCGCGGCCGACCGGTCGCGGCCATGGCGAGCAGGGGGACGACGAAGAGGACGCCGACGACGATACCGGAGGGCGTGAACGCGTCGAGCAGCGATATCGCCGCGACCACGATCAGGCTGAGGGCGAGGATCCCCCCCTCAGGCATGCGGCCGGCGGCGGCGACGGTCGGCCTCCTGTCCTCGGTGCGAGCCGCCACGCGGCTCAGAGCTGGTACCGGCGGCGCTTCTCCCACAAGGTCTTGCGCGAGATGCCGAGCAGGGGTGCGAGCTGCACGTAGTCGAGCTGCGGCTCGGCTGCGATCATCGCCTCGATGTAGCGCCGCTCGAGCTC
>DATHVV010000113.1:0-23698 GCA_035461105.1 Longimicrobiales bacterium
CGCGATCTCGCATACATGCGGCTGAAGCAGCTGGTGAACCTGGGCGACGCGGACAGCGTCGTGCTGGTCGTCCCCGGGAGCGACCTGGTGGCGGATGGCGGGCACGGTGCGGCACCGGACGCCGCGGCGCGCGCCGGCAGCGCAGCGCTCGACACGGCGGTCAGCCGGCGCGGCATCGTGCGGCAGGCGCAGGAAGCGGTGCGCGTGCGCGAGAACCTGGCGCGGATCGCGGCCGCGGAGCGGCTGCCGTCGCTGGCGGTCACGACGCAGTACGGCCGGGTTGGTTATCCGTCGGGCGGCCTGCCGCGCTGGGAGGAGCTGCGCTCGAACTGGACGGTGGGCGTGCAGCTCGAGCTGCCGCTGTTCACGGGCGGGCGCATTCGCGGCGAGCAGCTGAAGGCCGAGGCCGACGTGGCGGAGGCGCGCGCGCAGCTCGACCAGACGCGCGAGCTGGCCGCGCTCGATGCGCGGGCCGCGCTGGAACAGGTCGAGGCCGCGGAAGCGGTCTGGCAGGCGAGCGCGGGCACGGTCGAGCAGGCCGCGCGCGCCTACCGCATCGCCGAGCTGCGCTACCGCGAGGGCCTGTCGACGCAGCTCGAGCTCAACGATGCGCGACTGATGCTGCAGCAGGCGGAAGCGAACCGCGCGGTCGCGGAGCGCGACCTGGAGGTGGCGCGAGCGGTCGTGCGGCTGCTGCCGGAGCTGCCGCTGGCGCGCTGATGGGCCGAGGGGCGAGGGCGAGGGCGAGGGGTTGGGCTGAGGGTGGAGGGTCGAGGGTGGGCTGAGGGTTGAGGGGACACTAACGAGGGAGGAGGGGAAGAGGGTTCGGGCGGACGGCGAGTCAACCTCGCCCTCGCCCTTGACCCTCGCCCCTTGCGAAGCATGACAGATACGGCGCGGAAGAAGGTCACGGTTTACGGGGTCGGCGTGGCGACGCTGGGTGTGGTGGTGCTGGCGAGCCTGGCGACAGGCTCGGCGCCGACCTCCGACAGTGCGGTGCAGGCGATGAGCGTGGGCGGGGAGAGCGTGCACGTGGTCGCGGCGGCGCGGATCCAGGCGGGGCCGATCGTATCGGGCTCGCTGCAGCCGGAGCGGCGCGCGACGGTGCGCGCGGAGCTCGCGGGGGTGGTGCTGGACACGCACGTGGAGGTCGGCCAGACGGTAGCCGCGGGTGCGGTGCTCGGCCACATCGACGATGCCGCGATCCGGGACGCGGTGCTCTCGGCGCAGGCGACGGTGCGGGCGGCGGAGGCCGCGGCGGCGGTGTCGCGTCGCAACGTGGAGCGCATGGAGGCGCTGCTCCGCGAGGGTGCGGTCGCGGAGCACGCGCTCGAGGATGCGCGCACCGCGGCGCTCGGCGCGGCCGGCCAGCTGGCCGATGCCCGCGCGCTGCTCGCGCAGGCGCAGAAGCAGCTGGACAAGACGGTGCTGCGCGCGCCGATCCACGGCGTGGTGGCGGAGCGCGGCGTGAGCGCGGGGGACGTCGTCCAGGTCGGCGTCGCGCTGTTCACGGTGGTGGATCCCGCGAGCATGCAGCTGGAAGCGACGGTACCGAGCGAGCAGCTGGGCAGCGTGCGGGTGGGCGCGCCGGTCGAGTTCCGGATCAACGGCTATGCCGGCCAGACGTTCACGGGCCGCGTGGACCGGATCAGCCCGGTCGCGGACCCGGTCACGCGGCAGGTGAAGCTGTACGTGACGCTCCCGAACACGGCCGGCCGGCTGGTGGGCGGGCTGTTCGCCGAGGGCCGGATCGAGACCGAGGCACGCGAGGGCATGATCGCGCCGCAGACGGCGCTCGAGCAGCTCGGCTCGCGCGGTGGGAGCGCGGCCGCGGTGCTGCGCCTGCGGGGCGGCGTGGTCGAGAGCGTCCCTGTCACGCTGGGGCTGCGCGACGACCGCACCGAGACGATCGAGCTGCTCTCGGGCGTGGCCGCGGGCGACACCCTGCTGATCGGCGCGGCGCGCACGATCACGCCGGGCACGCCCGTGCAGGTCCGCGCCGGGAACTGACGAATCTTCCGACTTGAGCCGCGCGGACGCGGGTCCGCCAGCGGAGGCGACATGTTCATATCCGATCTCGCGATCCGGAAGCCGCTCGTCACGGTGGTCAGCATGCTGGCGATCGTGGTGTTCGGGCTGTTCGGTCTCGCGAACCTGAAGACCGACGAGTTCCCCGAGGTGACGCCCCCGGTCGTGGCCGTCTCGATCGTCTATCCCGGGGCATCGCCGCAGGGCGTCGAGCGCGAGCTGGTCGATCCCGTGGAGGAGGCGATCGCGGGCATCAGCGGCGTGGACGAGATCCGCTCGATCTCCCAGGACGGGTTCGGGCAGATCATCGTGATGTTCGACTTCGAGAAGCCGCTCCAGGAGGCGACCCAGGAGATCCGCGACCAGATCTCGTCGATCCGCGGCGACCTGCCGGTCGAGATGGAGGAGCCGATCCTGTCGCGCTTCGATCCGCAGGATCAGCCGATCATGTCGCTCACGCTGTCCTCGCCGGCGCTGAACGCGGCCGAGCTGACCCGCATCGTGGATCCCGGTATCACGAAGGCGCTGCGCGGCATCGCGGGTGTCGCCTCGGTGACCGTGCGCGGCGCGGTCGAGCGCGAGATGACCGTGGAGCTGCAGCCGCACGCGCTCCAGGAGGCGGGGGTGAGCGTCGCCCAGGTCGTGCAGGCGCTGCAGCAGCAGAACGTGGCCGCGCCGGTCGGCCGGGTCACCGGCGTGCTCGATGAGCGCACCATCCGGCTGCAGGGGCGGCTGGAGACGCCCGGCCAGTTCGCCGACCTGGTGGTCACGCAGCGGGGCGACCAGGTCATCCGCCTCTCCCAGCTGGCCGCGGTCCGCGATGGCGCCGAGGAGGCGCGCTCGCTGGCCGTGTTCGACGGCAAGGAGGCGATCGGCATCGACATCGTGAAGGCGCGCGGCTACTCGACCACCGACGTCGCCGAGCGGATCCACGAGAAGGTGGCGCAGCTGCAGGCGGCGCTGCCCGGATCCGCGAAGCTGGACGTGGTGGTGGACAAGGGCGAGCGGGTCGAGCAGTCCGTGCACGACGTGCAGAAGGCGCTCATGGAAGGCGCGCTGCTCACCGTGCTGGTCGTGTTCCTGTTCCTGAACTCGTGGCGCTCGACCGTGATCACGGGCCTGGCGCTGCCGGTCAGCGTACTGGCCGCGTTCGCGGCGGTCTGGGCGTTCGGCTTCACGCTGAACACCATGTCGCTCATGGGCCTGTCGCTCGCGATCGGGATCCTGATCGATGATGCCATCGTGGTGCGCGAGAACATCGTGCGCCACGTGGAGATGGGGAAGGACCACTACACGGCGGCGCGCGAGGGCACGGCCGAGATCGGGCTGGCCGTGGCCGCGACCACGTTCTCGATCGTCGCCGTGTTCGTGCCCGTGGCCTTCATGTACGGCATGGCCGGGCAGTGGTTCAAGCCGTTCGCGCTGACCATCGCGTCCTCGGTGCTGGTCTCGCTGTTCGTGTCGTTCTCGCTCGACCCCATGCTCTCGGCCTACTGGCCGGATCCGCACCGGGAGGAGCATCAGAAGGGGTGGCTCACGCGCCGGCTTGACCGCTTCAATGCCTGGTTCGACCGGCAGGCGGAGAACTACAAGCGGCTGATCGGCTGGGCGCTCGACCACCGCATGGCCATGGTCCTGATCGCGACCGGCTCGTTCGTGGGCGCGCTGTTCCTGCAGGCGACGTTCGGCGGGGGCGCGTTCATGCCGGTGAGCGACAGCAGCGAGCTCTCCATCGTGGTGGAGACGCCGCCCGGCTCGAGCCTCGAGTACACGCGCCTCAAGGCAGACGAGGCCGTGCGCATCGTGCGCGAGAACCCGGAGGTGGCCTACACCTACACCACCATCGGCAACGCCTCGGGCGCGGTCGACAACGCCACCGTGTTCGTGCGCATGATCCCGAAGGCGGAGCGGGACCGCTCCGTGGACGAGATCGGGGCCGCGGTGCGCGCGCAGACGAACCGTGTGGGCGGCGCCACCTATTCCGTGTTCACGCAGTACATGAACGGGACCTACAAGCAGATCCAGCTGGAGCTGCGCGGCCCGGATGCGAACGAGCTGACGCGGGTCGCGCAGGACATCGCGCGCGAGGTGCGCGCGGTGGCGGGTGCGGTCGACGTCGGCATCAGCACGCGCGGCGAGAAGCCCGAGCTGCTGGTCGAGCTGGACCGCGGCCTGGCCGGCGCCCTGGGCGTGAGCGCGGCGCAGGTCGCGCAGTCGCTGCGCCCGGCGTTCGCCGGCATCGACGCGGGCGACTGGGAGGACCCGGACGGCGAGACGCGCGACGTCATGGTGCGGCTCGCGCCCGAGTGGCGCCAGCGCGCCAGCGACCTGCGCAACCTGCCGCTCGCGGTCGCGACCTCGGCGGGCACCGCCATGGTGCCGCTCGGCCAGGTCGCGCGCGTGAGCGAGGGCGTCGGCCCGGCCCAGATCGACCACCTGGACCGCGATCGCGTGGTGAGCATTCAGGCGAACGTGAACGGCCGCTCGCTCAACGAGGTGCTGCGCGACATCGACGCGCGCATCGCGAGCCTGGACCTGCCCGCCGGCTACCGGCTCACGCAGGGCGGCGAGGCGAAGGACCAGGCCGAGGTGTTCGGGCACATCTTCACGGCACTCGGCATCGCGGTACTGCTCATGTACCTGATCCTGGTGCTGCAGTTCGGCTCGTTCCTGGAGCCGATCGCGATCCTGCTGTCGCTGCCGCTCTCGCTGATCGGGGTCGTGCTGATGCTGCTCGTCACCGGCGATACGCTCAACATCATGAGTATGATCGGCGTGATTCTGCTCATGGGCATCGTTGCCAAGAACGCGATCCTGCTGATTGATTTCGCGAAGTGGGGACGCGAGCGCGGCATGAGCCGGCGCGACGCGATCATCGAGGCCGGCCGCACCCGGCTGCGCCCGATCCTGATGACCACGCTGGCGCTGATCGCCGGCATGATCCCGATCGCGCTCGGACTGGGCGAGGGCGCCGACTTCCGCGCCCCGCTCGGCCGGGCCGTCATCGGCGGCACCATCACGTCCACGTTCCTGACGCTGCTGGTGATCCCGACCGCGTACGAGATCCTGGACGAAACGCGCGAGAAGGTGTTCGCGTACGTCCGGAGGGGACGTCGCTCCGGGGTCGAGAAGGTGGTGGCGGAACCTTCGTTCGCCGGGGACTAGTACTACGGGAACGGCGGGAACGGCGGGCGGGGGTGGGGGTGGGCGTGGGGGTGGGGGAACTGCGGGTGACGGCGGGTGGGGGGTGGGTCATTCTGGTGAAGGAGAGTTGCCGTGAAGAAGCGGGTGCTGTTTGGACTGGTGCTGGCGGGGGTGGTCGGGGCGGCGCCGGTGGAGGCGCAGCTCGCTACCGGGGAGCAGCGCCCGGTGCGGGTCATGGGGGGACTACAGCTGGTGGGCGCGGTGTCGACGGGGGAGTTCGCGGACTACGTGGACGGAGGGTTCGGCGCCGGTGCGAACATCGTCTGGCCGGTGCAGGCGGAGAGCTGGTTCGCGCTGCGGGGCGACATCGGCTGGATCGTGTACGGATCGGACACGAAGCGGGTCTGCTTCCAGAGCACCGGTTGCTTCGTCACGCTGCGGCTCACGACCACGAACAGCATCCTGTACGTGAACGCCGGACCCCAGCTGATGGCGCCGCGCGGCGCGGTCCGGCCGTACGTGAACGCGAACGCCGGGTTCGCCTACTTCTCGACGACGTCCTCGGTGAAGGGCGACAACGACAGCGACTCGTTCGCGAGCGACACGAACTTCGACGACTTCACGTTCGCGTGGGGTGCGGGCGGCGGATTCCTGGTGCCGCTCTCGAGCGGGCGCACCCCGATCTCGCTCGACCTGGGCGCTGCCTACCACGCGAACGGCAGCGTCGAGTACCTGACCGAGGGGGACATCGAGGAGAACCCGCAGGGCGGGTCGCCGATCATCACGCCGACGCGGTCCGAGGCGAACTTCGTGTCGATCCGGCTCGGGGTGACCATCGGGTTCCGGCCCGGAGTCAACTGAACGGATTGGACGGCGGGCGGGGGTGGGGGTGGGCGTGGGGGTGGGGGAAATGCGGGTGACGGCGGGTGGGGGAGGGGACCGATAGGGCGGGTGGGGGCGTGGGGGGTGCGTGGAGACTTGCAGCGTGGGGACGCCTGAGCGGCTTCCCGTTTTACATCCGGAGGTGGGTGAAGACGGCTATGCCGTGGGCGGTGCTGCCGGCGAGGACGAACAGGTGCCAGATGGCGTGGGCGTAGGGCATGCGCTCGCGGTGGTAGAACGCGGTGCCGGCGGTGTAGACGATGCCGCCGGCGGCCAGCCACGCGATGGTGACGCCGCCCAGGGTGCGCAGCAGCGGTCCGGCGGCGATCAGCACGAGCCAGCCCATTGCGATGTAGATGAGCGTGGAGAGCCGGTGCAGGCGCCCGGTGAAGAACAGCTTGAAGACCACTCCGGCCAGCGCCAGGCCCCAGATCACGCCGAACAGCGACCAGCCCCAGGGCCCCCGCAGGCCGCCCAGCAGGAACGGCGTGTAGGTGCCGGCGATCAGCACGTAGATGGCGCAGTGGTCGAGCACGCGGAGGCGCAGCTTCGCGGCCGGTGAGCTGACCGCGTGGTACAGCGTCGAGGCGGTATAGAGCAGCAGCAGCGAGGCCGTGAAGAGCGACGTCGCCACGATCTGCCAGGGGTTCCCCGAGAGCGTCGCGATCACGATCAGCGCCGTGCCGCCGAGCGCGCTCGCGGCGATGCCGAGCGCGTGGGTCAGGGTGTTCCAGCGTTCTTCGTGCACGAATCTCTGCGGCATCAGCTCGGAATGAGGCCGCGCGCTCCGCTGCGCGCGCGCGGCCGCCGAACGCTCCACAAGGCGCCCGGGTACCTCGAAGCTAGGGCAGGCGGGCGCGGAACGGGAGGCGGGGCGGAGCACAGGCCGGCACGGGAGGCACGCCACCGCCTCCCTCCCGCCTGTGAGCCTCGGTCCGATCAGCCGCGCGAGGTGCGCACCTGGTACCCGCCCGGCGCCGCCGTGCGGGCGGCGGTGGCGCCCTGTCGGACCCGGTACAGCAGGAACGTGGCGGCGACGAGCGTGATGAACGCGAGCTGCGCGGCAAGCGTCTGGACCACCGGGTAGATGCCGAACAGCTGGCGCATCGCCTGGTGATCGGGCAGCCAGGAGAGCGGCGCGGGCGAGAACAGCCCGGCCTCCTGCAGGTTGTAGAGGCCCTTGCCCAGGAACGTGAACGCCAGGTACAGCAGGATCACGTTCGTGACCGCGAAGACGCGCCGGATCGGCAGCTTCACGCCGTAGCGTACGATCGCCACCCCGAGCGCCGTGATCAGCACGGCACCGGGCACGAAGCCGGCCAGGATCGCGCGCGTGCCGACGTCGTACTGCAGCGCCTGGTAGAAGAGCACGGTCTCGAAGCCCTCGCGATACACGGCGGCGAACGCGAGCGAGGCCATCGCGAGCGCCGAGCCCTTCGCGACCGCCTGGCCGGCATGCTGGCGCAGGTACTCCTTCCAGTCGTGCACGTACGTCTTCTGGAACAGCCAGTGCGAGACGTAGAGCAGCACGGCCACCGCGACCAGCGCGGTCACGCCCTCGACCAGCTCGCGGTTGCCGCCGCTGATCGGCAGGATCGTGCTCGCGAGCACCCAGGTGCCGACGCTCGCGACCAGCCCGGCCGCGAGGCCGACGAAGATCTGGCGGCGCGGCCGCGCGCCCGCCTTCGTCGCGC
Source organism: Longimicrobiales bacterium (assembly GCA_035461105.1). Lineage (GTDB taxonomy): Bacteria > Gemmatimonadota > Gemmatimonadetes > Longimicrobiales > RSA9 > VEPF01. Next base: position 7,749 of record DATHVV010000113.1, read on the forward strand.
TCAGGTACGCCAGCAGCGCCCCGATCAGCAGCACCGCCTCGAGCCCCTCGCGCACGATGATCGCGAACGAGTTGATGGCACCGAACCAGAAGGAGCCGCCTCCGGCCAGGAACGCATCCGCCTCGAGCAGCTCGCCGCGCAGCTGCGCGAAGAGCGCGGGCGCCGCCGCGGCATCGCCGTTCGGCGCCAGCGCCGGACGCAGCTGCAGGTGAATCAGGCGCTCGATGCGGCCGACCAGCGGGGAGGGCAGGCGCGACTCGATCGGCTCGAAGCCCTCGAGATAGGCGTGCTCCACCTGCCCGAGCGCGGCGGCGCGATCCCTCGCGAGCGCTTCCTCCGCGACTGCGAGCTCATCCAGGATCGCACGGATCTCGGGCGTGCGCACGGCGCGCGCCGGCGCGGACGTCGCCTGCGCGACCGCACCCTCGAGCGTGCCGAGCGGCGCCGCCCGCGCGTCCGCCACGCCCTCCGCCTCGGCCATCGCGGCGATCCGCTGGATGCGCGCCACCAGCTCGCCGGCACGCAGCGCGGCGGCTCCCGCCGCCAGGTCCGGGCTCAGCAGCGCGTGGAACACTGCCTCCGCCGCGCTCACCTGATCGCTCAGCGCCGGCGTGGCGTGCGGACCGTTCGGGCCGTAGTACGCCTCGACTCCCTCGAAGCGATCCAGGTACACCCGGAGCAGCCGGGCCCGGGCCGCGTCCGCTTCGCCCGCCTGGAACAGACGCTGCGACTCCGCTACGCCGCTCTCCGCCTCCGCCACCCACTCCAGCACCAGCGGCATCGCCTTCGCGTGCACCGGAGACTGCGCCGTCGCGCTCGCCGCGCTGCCACACAGCAGGCACGCTGCGACGAGTGCCGCCCGCTTCACCGCGAACCTCCCACCGCTACCGGCCGCGTCAGATCCACGCCCAGCACCCGCGCGCGCGCCATCACCCGGTCGTACTCCGCGCCCAGCGCCGCGCCCGCCTCCCGCAGCGCCGCCGTATCGATCGCCCCGTCCGGCGTGTTCACCACCCGCAGCAGGTCGTGGAACCGCGCCTCCGCGGTCATCACCGCCTCGTTCAGCTCCGCGTCGCTCACCGCCCGCGCCGTCGTGCCGTAGTACAGCTCGATGTACTCCTGCCGCGCCACGTACAGGTTCAGCGCGATGTTCTTGGCCGCCGACGCGTCCCGCGCCGCCAGCGCCGGCAGCGAGTCCACGCCCGCCCGGATCTCGCCCACCCAGCGTTCAAGCCCGCCCTCCGGCGTCCCCGCCAGCAGACTCGCATCCGCCCCGGCGCCCGTCGACTGCGCGGCCGCACCACCCGGTTCCTCATCCGCCCCGCACCCACCCAACCCCATGGTGGACAGAACCAGCCCGGCCGCGATCAGAGGTCGAAGAGAGAAAGGAATAATCATTATCCGTTAGTTGAGAATGATTCTCAATCAAGGTAGCCACGACCGTCGGCGTGAGCAAGCGGCGACGGGCCCGGCTGGGGACGGCGCGTCGCGTGGAAATGCGCTGCGATCGGGACGCACGGCGACCGCGCAGTGTCCGTAATTGGAAAGCGGTTCCCGGCAACGGACGGGCGGCGTCGCGCGCGCAGTATTGAAGTGGTTTCGTGCGAATGATTGCGCGCCTGAGGTGGGCGGCACCGCGCTTGCCTCGAAAAGCCGGCACCTGCACAGGAAGGCGGCGATGGAGCGGCTCCTGGTGGATCTGCGGCATGCCGCGCGTCAACTGATGCGCGTGCCCGCGTTCACGCTCTCGGTAGTAGCGATTCTCGCCCTGGGAATCGGGATCAGCGCGGCGATCGTGTCGGCTGCCGACCACGTGCTCTTCCGTCCGCTCGCCCTGCCTCATTCCGAGCGACTGTTCACGATCTGCGAGGTGCATCAGGAGGACCGCAGCTACTGCACGGTCTCGCCGGGGAACGCGCGGGACTGGGCGCGGAGCTCGCAGACGGTGGAGGCGCTCGGGATCGCGCGTCTGCGCGGTATCGAGATCCATCAGGGTGAGCGTCGTGTGGCGGAGCCCGCGGCGATGGCGACGCCGGGATTCCTCGAGGTGCTCGGCGTGCGTCCGCTGCACGGGCGCCTGCTGCTGGAGGAAGACGTCCCGCCGCAGGGCTCCGGAAGCGTGGCGGTCCTGAGCTACGAGCTGTGGCAGGAGCAGTACGGGGGCGACCCGGCGGTAGTGGGGCGGGTCATCAGCGTATCGAGCGGGGGGGACGGTCGCGTGCTGCACGAGGAACCGGTGACGGTCGTGGGCGTGCTCCCGCGGGGAATCGAGGTTCCACGCCTGGGTGGGGCACGGGCCTGGATTCCGTTCCAGTTCGACGTTGCGGCGGAGGAGCATCGCGGCTGGCGCGGCTTCATCGCGCTGGCGCGGCTCGGTCCGGGCGTGACGCTGGAAGCGGCCGCGGCGGAGCTGAACGCCGTCGAAGCGCGCCTGGCGGAGGTCCACCCGGCCGACGTGGCGAACTGGAGGGTCGAGCTGCATGCGTTGCGCGCCTGGGTAGTGAAGGAGGTGCGGCCGCTGCTGCTGCTCCTGCTGGGCGCGGTCGGCGTGGTGCTCGCGATCGCGTGCGTCAACGTGGTGAGCCTGCTGATCGCGCGGGCGACGCGCCGGGAGACGGAGCTGGCGGTGCTTGCGGCGCTCGGGGCGTCGCGCGGCCGGATTGCGCAGCAGCTGGTGCTGGAGGGGCTGCTGCTGGCGGGGCTGGGCGGCGCGGCCGGCGTGCTGGTGGCGAGCTGGCTGGTGCAGGCACTGGTGCTGCTGGCGCCCCCGGGAGTGCCGCGCATCGAGGAGATTACGGTGGACGGCCGCGTAATCGGGCTCACGATGATCGTGGCCATGGTGATCGGCGTGGTCTTCGGCATGGTCCCCGCGCTGCGGCTGCGCCACGGGCATCTGCAGGACGTGCTGCGTCACGGGCGAGCCATGACGTCCGACCGAAAGGGGCAGCGGGTGCGTCGGGCGCTGGTGGTGAGCGAGCTCGCGCTCGCGCTCACGCTGCTGTTGAGCGCGTCGCTGCTCATGCGCAGCTTCAACCGTCTCTCCGCCTACGACCCGGGGTTCCCGATCGAGCGGCTGCTCACGTTCTGGGTAGCGCCGCCCATGTGGCGGTACGAGACGCGCGAGCTGCGGCGCGAGTACTATCGTCGCGCGCAGCGCGAGCTCGAGGCCCTGCCGGGCGTGGTCGCGGTGGGCACCGCGTCCGCGGGCCCGCTGATCGGCGGTGGCGACGGGCGCACGCCGTTCCTGGTGCGCGGGGCGGAGCCGAGCCAGCCCCAGGATGCGCCCACGACGGCGTGGTTCGATGCGGGTCCCGGCTGGTTCCGCGCGCTGGGTGTGCCCATCACGACGGGTCGCAACCTGTCGGCGGACGCAGGCGAGGGCGAGGCCGTGGAGGCGCTCATCAACGAGACCATGGCGCGCCGGTACTGGCCGGCCGGCTCCCCGGTGGGCGCACGCCTGTGGCTGCCCGACTGGGAGGTGGAGGCGGAGGTGGTAGGCGTGGTCGCGGACCTGCAGCCGTTCGGTCGGAGCCTGCCTGCCGAGCCGGCCATCTTCGTTTCCAACGTGCAGCGTCCGCGCGGCGCCAGCTTCTTCGCGCTCCGAACCGCGGGCGATCCGGAGCTGCTCATTCCCGCGGTGCGGCGAGTGCTCGAGCAGATCGATTCGGAGGCCCAGCCACGTTACCTGATGAGCATGGAGGATCTGCTGCGCGGCGAGCTGGTCTCACCGCGCTTCACACTGCTGCTGATCGCCATGTTCGCGCTGCTCGCGCTGGTGCTGAGCACGGCGGGCGTCTATGCGGTGATCGCGTACACGGTCGCGCTCCGCACCCGCGAGTTCGGCATCCGTCTGGCCCTGGGAGCGCGCTCGGGGCAGGTGCTCGGCTCGGTCCTTCGGGACAGCGGCAAACTGCTCGCGGGCGGCCTCGCCCTGGGGGCCCTGGGCGCGTTCTACTTCACGCGGCTGCTGCGCGGAGTGATCCACGACGTGGCACCGACGGACCTGCCGGCGGTCGCGATCACGACAGCGATCCTGGCGGTGGCCGCGCTCGCGGCCGCGGCTGGACCGGCGGTGCGCGCGGCGCGCACCGAGCCGGCCACGGTGCTCCGCGGCGAGTGACGGCCGAACGCCGCGGTAACGCGGCTGCGGTCAGTTCCTCCGAGGCATGCGGGCGGTACGGCGCTCCTCGAGGAGCCTGGCGGCCGCGACCCGGGTGTCGGTATCGAGCAGCGCGAGCGCTTCCTCGGCAAACTGCCGGTCCAGGTCGCGGAGCTGCTGGGTGAGCGGCCGCACATCCTGCATGGCGGCGCGCCTGGCCTCGGGGTCTGCGCCCAGGTCCCGGGGCAGCTTCGCGCGGATCTGTACGCGCAGCGGCTTCGCCGCCTCCTCGAACCTCGCGTCAACCTCCTGGAACTTCGCGCCCAGCTCCGGAGCGAGCTTCAGCTCCGCGGACTTGGCGAGCAGGAAATCGATGGCGCTCTCCTCGACGAGGAGCCGGTCGAGGAAGCTGGCGCGGCCGGCGGGCGGCCCGTCCTGGGCGCGGGCGGGCAGCGGCAGCAGCAGCGCGGCGACGGCCGGGAGCAGGAAGCTTCTGAGACGCATCGGGTTGACCTCGGTCGAAGTTGTGGGAGCGTGTGATCACTCGTAGCGCAGCGCGACGATCGGATCGAGGCGCGCGGCGCGGCGGGCGGGCCAGATGCCGAAGAAGATGCCGACGGCGGCGGCGAAGACGAGCGCGAGCATGGCGGCCTCGGGAGCCACCGCGGTGTTCCACTCGGCCATCGACTGGAGCAGGTGGGCGGCGCCGTAGCCGGTGCCGACGCCGACGATGCCGCCGGCGAAGCAGAGCACGAGCGACTCGATCAGGAACTGCATCAGGATGTGGCGGGGCTTGGCGCCGAGCGCCTTGCGGATGCCGATCTCGCGGGTACGCTCGGTGACGGAGACGAGCATGATGTTCATGATGCCGATGCCGCCGACCATGAGCGAGACGAACGCGATGCCGGCGAGCAGGAACGTGAACGTCTGGGCAGTCTCCTGGAACGTGCTGAGCAGCGTGGTCTGGTTGCGCACGTTGAACTTGCTCGCCTCGCCCGGCCGCTGGCGGAGCTCGCGGCGCAGCACCCGGTCGATCTCGGCGACGGCGCGGTCCATGGACTGCGCGTTCACGGCCTGGACGTAGATGGAGCCCACGCGATCGGTGCCGAAGACGCGGAACTGGGCGGTGCCGAGCGGGATGTAGGCGCTCTCGTCGGGATTGGAGAAGCCCTGGTCGCCCTTCTCGGCGAGGATGCCGATCACCTCGAACGGCACGCCGCGGATGTAGAGGGTCTTGCCGAGCAGCTGGGGCGTGGGGACGTTCAGGCGCTCGCCGAACTTGCTGCCGAGCACGGCGACGCGTCGGCGGCCGCGGTCTTCGCCCTCGGTGAAGACGCGCCCCTGGACCACGTTGTGGTTCTGCAGGTCGAAGAACGTGGGCCAGGTGCCGATGATCTGGCTGTTCGCGTTGGCGCCCCCGAACGCGACCTGCTGCCGGCGCTGCATCTCGGGTGCCACGGCCGCGATGTAGCGAGGCTCGCGGCGCAGCGCCTCCGCCTCCTTCGCGGTGAGCTGGGCGTCACCGCGGTCGATGCCGCCGAAGAACTGCTGCCCGGGCCGCACAGTCAGGATGTTGGTGCCGAGCGACTGCAGGCGCGCCTCGACCTGGCGCTGCGCCCCCTCGCCGAGCGCGACCATGGTGATGACCGCGGCGATGCCGATGATGATGCCGAGCATCGTCAGGAACGAGCGCAGCTTGTTGGCGTAGATCGCGGAGATCGCGACCTGCAGGATCTCGCCGATGAGCATGGCGCTATCTCCGCCCGGTCGGGCCGGCCCCGGGTACCACGCCGCCGGCACGCTCGCGCATGCGCTGCTGGAACTCCTCCTGCTGGGCCTGGAGCCGGGCCACGGAGATGAGCACGACCGGCTCTCCCTCCTCGAGGCCGCTCACGACCTCGGTGTTGTCCCAGTCGTTCAGGCCGACCATGATGCGACGCGGCTCGGGCTTGCCCTCCTTCATCACGAACACGACCGCGGGACGCACGTCCGGGCTGCGCGTGCGCGCGCCCGTTCCCGCTGCGCCGCCCGACCCGCCCAGGACATCGCGGCAGGCGCGCAGCTTCGCGCGGTCGGCCTCGCTCGCGCTCTGGAACCCGCCGCTCTCGCGCAGCTTCGCGAACAGCTGCTCGCACTCGGTGCGCTGCGTGGCCGGCTCCGCCGCGGCACCTGGCGGGGCCGCCGCGGCCGTAGCCGGGCTCGCCGGCACCCGCTCGCCGCGTGCGCTGCCGTTGCTCGCGCCGGTGTTCTGCGCGGCGGCGGCATCGCCGCGGCGGGCGCCGTCGGTCGCCGCCGCGCTCACGGTCGAGGCATCGGCCCGTCCGCCGCGCAGCGCGCCCTGTACCTGCTCCTCGTTCAGGCCGAGCACGACGCCGGCGGCCGCGGCATCGCGCATGGCGACGATCGCGGCGTTGGGGATCGTGAGCACGTCATCGCGGCGCGCGATCTCGACGCCGATGTCGGCATTCATGCCGGGCTTGAGCAGGCCATCGGGGTTGTCGAGGCGAACCAGCACGGGGAACATCGTGACGTTCTGCTCGACGACCGCCTGCGGCTCGATCTTCACGACCGTGCCCCGGAAGCGGCGGTCGGGGTAGGCCTCGACGTTGACGTCCGCGGGCATGCCGGGCTGGACCCGGCCGATGTCGGTCTCGTCGATGAGCGCGCGCACCTGCATGACCGAGAGGTCGGCCATGAGCAGCAGCGTGGTGCCACCGGAGATGTTCTGGCTGGCGGACGCGATGATGGCGCCCTGCTCGACGGACTTGGCGATGATGGTGCCGGCGATCGGCGCCCGGATGGCGACATCGTTCAGGCGCTCGCGGGCGAGGTCCACGTTGGTCTGCGCCTTGATCAGCTGGGCGCGCGCATTGGCCTCCTCGAACGATGCGTTCTCCAGCTCCTGCGCGGTGACCACGTTCGCGTCGCGCAGCTCCTCGGTGCGCTGCTTCTGCGCACGCGCGGTGGCCAGGCGCTCGCGGGCGACGGCCAGGTCGGCGTCGGCCTGCGCAAAGCTGTTGCGCACGTCGCGCGGGTCGACCTCGGCGAGCAGCGCGCCCTGGGGCACGCTCATGCCCGTCTCGACGTGCAGGCGCAGCACCTCGCCGGACGCCTTCGACTTCACTTCCACGATGCGCACCGGCTCGATGGTGCCGGACGCCTCAGCCCGGATGTCGAGCGTGCCGCGGGTCGCGGCCACCGTCTCGCGCGTGCCGTTCTGATCGTCGGCCGCGGTATCGTTGCACGCGGAGCTGGCCAGCGCGCCCAGCAACAGCAGCGCTGCACTCCGCATCGGCTTGCCTGTCACGGTACTCTCCTCCCGGTCACCGGCGGACGCTGCGCTCATCGCGCTCGACGCGCCCGTCGCGGATGTGGATCTTCCTGCTGGCATGTTCAGCGATGTCGTGCTCGTGGGTGACGAGCAGGATGGTCTGGCCGTCCCGGTGCAGCTCGTCGAAGAGGGCCATGATCTCGATGCCGGTCTGGCTGTCGAGGTTGCCGGTCGGCTCGTCGGCGAGCAGCAGCGCCGGGTTGTTGATCAGGGCCCGGGCGATGGCGACGCGCTGGCGCTGACCGCCCGACAGCTCGGTCGGCCGGTGGTGCATGCGGTCGCCGAGCCCGACGCGCTCGAGCATGGCCCGGGCGCGCTGATGGCGCTCGGCCTTGCGCGCGCCGGAGTAGATGAGCGGCAGCTCCACGTTGTGGAGTGCGGAGGCGCGCGCGAGCAGGTTGAACGTCTGGAATACGAAGCCGATCTCGCGGTTGCGCACGTCGGCCAGGCGGTTCTCGTCCAGCTCGGCGACCGGCTGCCCGTTCAGCCAGTACTCGCCGCTGGTGGGCGTGTCCAGGCAGCCGATCAGGTTCATGAGCGTGGACTTGCCGGACCCGGACGGCCCCATGATGGCGACGTACTCGTTCGGCTCGATCGTGATGTCCACGCCGCGCAGCGCGCGCACCGTCTCGGCACCGAGCACGTAGTGCTTCTCGAGGGCACGGGTGCGGATGATGGCGGGCACCACGTCGAGGCGTCCGCGCGGCTCCAGGCGGGGCGCGGCGGCGGTGCTCACAGCTCCCTCCCGACCAGGGTCTCGACCTGGGCGCGGGCGATCTGGTAGTCGTAGCGGGCGGCGACCAGGTCGTTCTCGGCCTGGGCGAGCGCGGTCTGCGAGGTCAGCTGGTCGAGCATGGTGGCCACGCCCAGCCGGTAGCGCTCCTGCTGCACGCGCAGGTCCTCGCGCGCGACGGCGACGGCCTCCTCGGCCAGCTCGATCTGCTGGCGGGCCAGCTCCAGGGTGGCCAGCGCGGACTGCAGCTGCGAGCGCGCGGCGCGGCGCGCATCCTCGAGCTGGTAGCGCGCGGTACGCGCCTGCACGGAGGCGCGCTCGATCGCGTCCTCGCGCTGGAAGCCGTTGAAGATCGGGTAGCTCAGGGAGAGGCGCGTGCTCCAGCTGGTGCGCCCGCCGTCGAACGCGGCCTCCTGGTTGAACCAGTCGTAGCCGCCGCTCAGGTTGATGGTCGGGAAGTACTGGGTGCGGGCGACCCGGACGCCGGCTTCGTTCGCGCGGAACGTCGCCTCGGCGGCTTCCACGGAGGGCGCGGCGGCGACCACCAGCAGCTCCAGCTCGGCGTCGGAAACCGAGAGCGGGCGAGGCTCCAGGCGGGCATCGGCCTGCGCACCCACCGGCCCGTCCGCACCGACCAGCCGGCCGAGCTCGAACGCCGCGGTGCGGCGCTCGGTGCGGGCGCGGAGCACGGCCTGCTTCGCCTGGTTCAGCTCGAGCTGGGAGCGGAGCCGGTCCGAGGTGGTGGCGGAGCCGACGCTGATGCGCCGCTCGGCGGCCTCCAGCGACTGCTCGGCGCGCGCCAGCTGGCTCTCGGCGACGGCCAGCGTCTCATCACCGCGCAGCACCGCGAAGAAGGTCTGCTTCGCGACGAGCGCGACGTTGAACTCCTGGAGCGTGAGCGTGGCTTCCGCGCTCGCGGTCTGGGCGCGGGTCCGGCGCAGCTCGGCGCCGCGCCGGCCGGCGGTGAACAGCGCGACCGAGGAACTGAGCCCGGCGCTGTAGCTGTCCGAGGAGCCGCTCACGGTGGTGTTCGTGGTCGGATGGAAGCGCTCGGTGCTGGCCAGCGAAGCGCCGGTACTGAGCGAGAGCGAGGGCAGGAACGCGCCCAGCGCCGAGCGCTCGGCGGACTCCGCGCTGCGCACGGCACCGCTGCTCTGCGCGACGGTCGGGCTGGTGCGCAGCGCCCGGGCGACCACCTCGTCGAGTGTGAGCCGCGGTTCGGCGTCCTCCTGCGCGGCGGCAGGGAACGCCGTGAGCGCGAGCAGCGCGGCGATGGCGGGCAGGGTTCGCAGGATCATGATCGGCGCTTCCGGCAGCGAGTCGTGTCGTCGTTCATTCAGCGCGGCGCGGCCATGCTGATCGGGGCGGGGCGCCGGTGCGGGTGGTCCGGCCAGGGCCATTCGTCGAACGACACCGGCGGACGCGCGCGCGCCGCGGTGTCGCGGCCCTCGCGTTTCTGCCACTCCTCGTGCTGCTTGCGTCGCTTCGCCCGCCAGTCCTCCATGCGCGTGCGCTGCTCGGCGGTGAGCACCCGGTCGATCTCGGCACGTGTCGAGTCGACGATGGCGCGCATCTGCGGTCCGTGCTGCTCCCAGAACTGCGCGGTCTGGACGCGACGCTGCTCGACGATCGAGTCGATGCGGGCACGCTGCGCCGCGCTCAGCTCCAGCTCGTCGAAGATGGAGGGGCGCCGCTCGCGCCGTCCCTCCGGGCGCGGCTCGCCCGCGCGCATCGTGGCGGGCACATCGTCGCGCGCGAACAGGCGCAGCGCGGCGCCGCCGACCATGGCGCCGGCGACGAACGTCGCGACCAGCACCGAGCCGGCCAGCAGCCGCGACCGGGTCAGCGGGCCGCCCATTGCGAGCCTCCCTCGAGCGAGAGCATCAGGTCCTCCGTAGTCGGCTCGCGCTCCTCGACCAGCCAGGTCTCCACCGGGCCGGGCAGCGCGAGTGCCTCGATGATGCCGGTCTGCGACGCTTCCGCCGGGGAACCGCTGCGCAGCGCCAGTCCGGAGACGACGACGGTGATCGCGGCCGCGGCCAGCGCCGGGCGCGCCCAGGCGGCCATGACCGTCCACACCGAGCCGGCCCGGCGGCGGCGCGCCAGCTCGAACGCGGCGCGCTCCAGCACGTCGCCGACGAACCGGTCGCGGTACGCCCGGTCGGCGAACGGATCGAGCGGCGAGAGATCGAAGCGATCACTCATGGGTTTCCTCCTCGTAGGTATCGCCGAGCCGCTCGCGCAGGGCCCGGCGCCCCTGGAACACGTGGTATCGCACGTTGCCCTCCTTCAGTCCGAGCAGGGCCGCAATCTCCGCGTGCCGCAGTCCTTCCACGTCGAACAGATAGACCGCCTCGCGCTGGGTCGCCGTGAGCGTGTCGAGCGCGGCCAGCAGGTTGGCGCGCAGCTCGGCGCGCCCGGCCGCGCGCTCGGGGTCGTCACGCGTGCTCACGGGATCCGCCGCCTCGAGTGGCAGCGCCTCCCGGACGCGCTCCCGGCGCCGGTAGTTGTGAGCTCGGTTTCGGGCGATGCGCACCAGCCAGGCCGCGAAATGGGCCGGTTCGCGGCAGTCGTCCAGCCGCTCCAGCGCCGTGATCAGCGCGTCCTGGGTGACGTCCTCCGCGTCCGCCACGTTGCCGAGCTGCGCGAGCGCGGTCAGGTACGCCTTGCGCATGTGCCGCCGCACCAGCTCCTCGTAGGCGGCCGCGTCGCCGCGGCGGGCCCGCTGGACCAGCTCGGCGTCGCTGTCCACCATGCGGTTCGTAGAGGATGACACGGGAGCGGCGCGTCCCGTTAGCGGATGCGGAAGCGGCCGGGGTCGGCGCCGGCCACGATCCGGCCGGCCGTTCCGGCGGCGGCCGAATCGGCCACCCAGAGCGCGGCGGCTCCCGCCCCGAGCGGTTCCTCGAGCAGCGGGCGGCCCGCCTCCGGGCCGAGGATGAAGAGCACGGTGGAAAGGATGTCCGCCTGCAATCCGCCGGGCGCCACCACCGTCACCTGCGCCGTGCCCCGGGCCGGCCGGCCGGTGCGCGCGTCCATGATGTGCGAGTAGCGCACCCCGTCCCACTCGAAGAACTGCTCGTAGTTGCCCGACGTCGCCACCGAACCCTCGCGCACGGCGATCGTCCCGATCGTGCCGTCCCGGTCCGCAGGGTCCAGGATGCCGATGCGCCACGCCGTCCGTTCCGGCCCCGGCGCGCCGAACACGAGCACGTTGCCGCCCAGGTCGATCATGCCGGCCGTGCCGCCCGCGCGCCGCATGGCCTCCCCCGCCAGGTCGAGCGCATAACCCTTCGCGATCGCGCCCAGGTCGACCGCCATGCCCGGGCGCGCGAGCCGGGCGCGGCCGCCTGCCGAGTCCAGCTCCACCCCCCGGTAGCCGACCCGGGCGCGGGCCCTGTCCAGCGCGCCGGCATCGGGGCGGCCGGCGCGCGGCGTGCGAAACCCCCACGCCTCCATCAGCGGCCCGACGCTGATGTCGAACGCGCCGCCGCTCGCGTCGGCCGCGCGGCGCGACGCGATCAACACCGCCATGCTCTCGCGCGAGAGCTGCTGCCACTCGCCCGTGCCCGCGCGCGCGTTCAGGTGCGATATCTCGGATTCCGGCCGGTACGTGCTCATCAGCGAGTCGACCCGGAACACGGCCTGCCGCGCCGCCCGCAGCGCCGCGCGCGCCACCACGCTGTCCGGCGCGTGCGCGCGCGCCTGCAGGAACGTGCCCATCACCGGCCACATCTGCGCCACCTGCACGCCCGCGTCCGCGCGCGGACGACGCAGCACGGCCAGGAGGATGAGCGGGATCAGCAGCGCGAGCACGAGCAGCAGACGTCGCATGCGAAGTCCGTCACGGGTGAGGGGCGGCCCACGCAGGACACCATACGGTCCGCTGGGCCGCACGCAAGCGGCGGGGCATGGCATGTGAGGTCGAGGGATAGGGATAGGAAGGGCAGGGGTGGTAGGGCTGAGGGCGAGGGAACCACGAAGGCGGGAACGACAAAGGCGGGGATACATGGGGATCGAGCTGAAGGCTGTCGAGCAGCAGACGATCGTGATCACGGGGGCGTCGAGCGGGATCGGGCTGGCGACGGCGCGGCGGGCGGCGCACCGCGGGGCGCGCGTGGTGCTGGCGGCGCGCAACGAGGAATCGCTGCGGGAGACGGTGGAGGAGCTGCGCTCGCACGGCGCGGATGCGCACTGGCGGGCGGTGGACGTGGCGGACTTCCCCGCGGTGCAGGCGCTGGCCGACTGGGTGCGTGTCGAGCTGGGCGGATTCGACACCTGGGTGAACAACGCGGGGCTCTCGATCTACGGTGCGCTCGAGGCGGTGCCGCTGGCGGACGCGCGCCGCCTGTTCGACGTGAACTACTGGGGAGTGGTGCACGGCTCCCTGGCGGCGCTTCCGTCGCTGCGCGAGCGCGGCGGCGCGCTCATCAACGTGGGCAGCGTGGTGGGCGAGCGGGCGATCCCGCTGCAGGGCCACTACGCGGCGAGCAAGCACGCGGTGAAGGGTTTCACCGATGCCCTGCGCATGGAGCTGGAGAAGGAGGACGCCCCCGTCTCGGTGACGCTGATCAAGCCGGGCGCGATCGCGACGCCGTACCCGGAGCACGCGCGCAGCTACCTGGACGTGGAGCCCACCAACCCGCCGCCGCTCTACGATCCGCAGGTGGTAGCGCAGGCGATCCTGGCGAGCGCGGAGAAACCGGTGCGGGACATGGTCGTGGGTGCGGGCGGGGCGGTCACGGCGGGGATCGGCAAGCTCGCGCCCCGCACCGCGGACCGGGTCATGGAGCGCACCATGTTCGACCAGCAGCTGACCGACGAGCCGGCCCCGATCGCGCGCGCCGACAGCCTGTACGAGTCCGCGGACGCCGGCCGCGAGCGCGGCCGCTACGACGGTCAGCACATCATGCGGAGCAGCGTTTACACGTCGGCGCGGCTGCACCCCGTGGCGACGCTGCTCACCGCGGGCGCGCTGGCGCTGATTGCGACCGGCAGCCTGCGGCTGTTCGGTCGCGACGGGTAGCGGCCGAGCCGGGTCGGCGGCCGGCCGACAACTTCGCGGGTGGGGGGCGGGTCAGCGGGGCAGCGTGAGCGTGAACGTGCTGCCCACCCCGAGCTGACTCTCCAGCCGGATGTCGCCGCCCAGCAGCCGGGCGAGGCGCCGGCTCACGGTGAGGCCGAGTCCGGTGCCGCCCTGCGCGCGCGTGTTCGACTGGTCGACCTGCGTGAACGGCTCGAAGATCCGCTCCAGGTCGACCGGGGCGACGCCGGTACCGGTGTCGCGGATGCGGATCTCGACGATGTCGCCCGGGAGGAGCGCGATGCCGACCGAGCCGCGATCGGTGAACTTGACCGCGTTGCCGGCCAGGTTGAGCAGGATCTGGCGGAGCTTGCCGGCATCGGTCTGGGCCCAGACCGGCTGGTCCGGCAGCCTCAGCTCGAGGCGGAGCTCCTTGGCGAGCGCCTGCGGCTCGAGCATGGCCACCGTCTCGCGCACCAGCTGGGTCAGCTCGGTCGGCTCGCGCTGCGCCTGCTCGCGGCCGGCCTCCGCCCGCGAGAACGTCAGGATCTGGTCGATGATCGTGACCAGGTGCCAGGCGCTCACCCGGATGCGGTCGAGCTGCTGGCGCTGCCGGTCGGTGAGCGGGCCCCAGAGCTCGTTCAGCAGCAGCTCGTCATAGCCGATGATGGCGGTGAGCGGCGTGCGCAGCTCGTGCGACATGGTGGCCAGGAACTGGCTTTTCGCCTGGCTCGCGGCCTGCGCCTCCTGGAGCAGGCGCGCGTTATCGACGGCGAGCGCGGCACGCAGCGCGATCTGCTCGGCGAGCGGCTGGTCGTCGGTCGTGAATCGCGGCCGGCCGCCGCGCACGCTCGCGAGCGCGAGCACCGCCAGGGTGCGCTGGCGCACGCGCAGCGGCACGACCAGGAACGACGTCGGCTCGAGCTGCTGCACCAGGCGTCGCACCTGTGGATCGGGGGCGATGGCCGCGACATCGTCGGGCGTGAGGTCGCGCAGCAGCAGCGTGCGCCCGGCGGCGAGCATCTCCGTCGCGAAGCGGCCCTGCGCCCGCGTCTGCTCGCCGGCGTCCAGCGCCATGATCGCGTCGCAGATCGGCTCCTTCGCGGGATCCGCATGCGCGCACGAGATGCGCTGCGCCCGCTCCTCGTTCTCGACCAGGAACGTGACCGCGTAGTCCGCGATGCGTCCGGCGCAGTAGCGGGTGAGCATGGTGAGCGCGCCGCGCACGTCGGTCGCGGTGGCGAGCATCCCGAGCAGCTCCGCGAGCAGCTGCTGGGCGCGCTGCGCGCGCTTCTGCTCGGAGATGTCGACGCTCAGTGCGATGGCCCCCGCGGTACGGCCGATCGCGTCGCGGATCGGCACCGCGTAGTTCAGGATCGTGCGGGTGCTGCCGTCCGCACAGTCGATCTCGATCTCTTCCGCGCGCGACGTCTCGCCGCGACGCACCGCGCGGGCGAGGCCCCATTCGCCCGGCCCGATCTGGTCGCCGGTCTCGGCCCAGCGACCCCGGTAATCGTGGTGGTACTCGCTCGGGTCACGGCTGTGCGGGGCGGCGCCCGCCCACAGCTCCGCGGCAGCCGGGTTGCTCTCGATGATCCGGCCGTTGCCGTCCGCGATCCACACACCGGCCGGCAGGATCTCGAGCACGGCGCGCAGGCGCCGGCGCTCCAGGTCCAGCTCGGCGTTCTGCCGCAGCAGGTCTTCCTCGCGACCGCGCCGGGCGGTCACGTCCCGCGAGAGCGTGAGCACCCCCTGCGGCACGGGCACGATGCGGGTCTCGTAGATCGCATCGAGCGCGGGCACGCTCAGCTCGAAGCTGAGCTCGCGGTTCTCGCGGACCGCCCGCTCCGAGGGCCCGCGCGCGCCCGAGTTCGGGAAAATGTCCCAGAGGCACTCTCCGAGCAGCGAGTCCGGGTCGCGACCGCGGTCGCGCACCCACTCGCGCGCCGCCTCGTTCATGAAAAGCCAGCGCCACTGGCGGTCGAAGAGCTGCGCGACATCACTGAAGCTGGCCAGCAGCCGCTGCACGCCGGCCAGCTCGCGCGCCGCGTCATCCGTCAGGGGATTGTCCGTCGGTATCCTCGACATGCCGCTCCGCGGCCGAAAGAAAGGAGGGTGCACCCGTGCTTCCGGGGCACCCTCGCCGCTGCAAAGCTGGCCGCTTCGCGCCCGCAGGTCAACCGGGATCCAGCCGCGCGGCACTCAGGACACGGGGTGCGGCGACGGCATCTGAGCGGGCTGCTCAGCGGAGCCGGCCGCCGCCGCGCCAGAGCCGGTGCAGCAGCCAGAGCGAGGAGGCCAGCGCGATTCCCGCCCAGAGGAAGCCCCAGAAGAGGGTGGGGATGCCGGTCAGCTCGGCCAGCATGTGGGCGTCCGACTCCAGGCCGGGCCGCTCGATGATGTCGCTGCGGATATCGAGCAGTGCGTACAGCGCGCTGGTCAGGCCGAGCGCCGTGAGCAGCATCACGGCGGCATCGCGCTTCAGGCGACGTCCGGCCGCGAACAGCACGCCGCCGAACACGATGCCGAACGCGACCCCGAACCCGTTGCGCACGTAGACCAGGGTCACCAGTACGGTGAGCATGCCGAGCGCCTGGATCGCGGGTGGCGTCCAGCGCGGTCGCGAGCGTGCGATCGCGAGCAGCGCGAGGCCCCAGAGCAGGCTGCCGAGATATCCGGCGGAGAGCATGACGAAGGCGTTGCCGCCGTAAGTGTAGGTGGCGCCGCCCTGGCGCCAGTCGAGCGTGATGGCCGCGACCCGGCC
>DATHVV010000114.1:0-5284 GCA_035461105.1 Longimicrobiales bacterium
CCCGGCTGCGCTGGCGACCCCCGCACGGCACCGTCGAGCCACTCTCCACGGGCGCCGGCGGCGGGCCGCACCTTGCCTCCCGAAGCGCACTCCGTCCCGCGCCGCGCGGAGCGAGTGCCATTGCGATTCACCTCCGGAAAAACGAACCCGCGCGGAGGATATCATGAGAGGGATGAAGGGGCTCGGAGCCGTCGTCGTACCACTGTGCGCGCTGCTGTTCGCGTGCACCGAGGAGCCGGCCGGCATTGCGCCGGATCCGCTGCAGCCGGCATTCGCGAGGAAGGGCGGAGGCGGCGGTGGAGACATGCCGGCCGGGGCGGCGCTGCTGGGGCAGCGGCTGTTCGAAGACAGGGGTCTGTCCGTCAACGGGAACCAGTCGTGCCAGACGTGCCATGAGCCCTCCGAGGGATTTGCCGCCGCGCTGACGGGCGTAACGACGAAGGGCTCGGTGGTCGAGGGCTCCGTCAGCGGCCGGTTCGGGGACCGGAAGCCGCCCAGCGCGGCGTATGCGACGCTGGCACCGGTGCTGAGCGGCACAGGCAACAGCACGACCGGCGGCGTCTTCTGGGATGGGCGCGCGACCGGTGCCGTGCTCGGCAATCCGGCCGCGGACCAGGCGCTGGGTCCGTTCCTCAATCCGAAGGAGCAGGCGTTCCGCGATGAGGCTTGCGTCGTCTACCGCGTGCGGCAGTCGGTCTACCTCGCGACATACTCTTCCGTATGGGGCGATGACCTGACCACGATTGCGTTCCCGAAGACGACGGGAGAAGATTGTGCGTTGCCAGGCGGTGTCGGCGTACCGAAACTCGACCTCGCTGCGGCCGTCCGCGACCGGGTCACGACGGCCTACTACAACATTGCGCGCTCGATTCAGGCGCACGAGGCCACCTTCAACAAGTTCAGCTCTCGGTTCGACGCCGGGGAGTTGACCCCGCAAGAGCTGGAAGGCTCGCAGCTCTTCGGCGGGAAGGCGAAGTGCCAGCAGTGTCACAGCAACAAGGGCACGAACGCGCTCTTTACCGATTTCAAGTACCACAACCTGGGCGTGCCCAAGAACCCGCAGAACCCGGTATACGACTACTCGACTGCTGAATTCGACAAAGGGCTGGGCGGCGTCAACGACGTGAGCACACTGTTCGGGCGCTTCCGCACTCCCACGATTCGCAACACCGGCATGGGCGCGAACCGCACGTACATGCACAACGGCGTGCTCACGAGCCTGAAGCAGGTCGTGGACTTCTACAACACACGCGACGTGCTGCGGACCTGCAGTGCATCGGAGATCAAGACCCTGCAGCCCGCACAGTACGGCAGTTACGATCCGGATGGTGCGGGTCCGTTGACCGCGGCCGGGTGCTGGCCGCCCGCCGAGCACAACCGCAACTTGGACACGAAGAACATGGGCAACCTGGGGCTCAGCGAAGCCCAGGTGGATGCGATCGTCGCGTACATGATGGCGATGAACGACAGGTAGCACGCCGGCTCGCGACGGTGAGGCGGGTGCATCCGCGACGTTCCTGCCGTCCTGCCGATCGGCCTTTCAGGCGAGGGGCACTGCATAGCGGTGCCCCTCGCCGCATCCGGTGCCGGCCGGCTACGGTCGTGGTATGATTCCCGCGCCGAGTTGCCGCGGCAGGAACGGCCCTGAGGGCCAGCCCGAAGGCATCGCTCACCACCAACGGAACAGGCATGGCGAGCCGGAAGCAGGGACCCGACCTCTTCGATGCGGCGCACGATCCGGACGCGTACGCTCCCCTCGCCGCTCGCATGCGGCCGCGCGATCTGGACGAGTACATCGGTCAGGAGCATCTGCTCGGACCGGGCAAGGCGCTGCGGCGGCTGATCGAGCAGGACGAGGTTGGCAGCATCATCCTCTGGGGCCCGCCCGGCACCGGCAAGACCACGATCGCGCGCATCATCGCCGAGCGCACGAACGCGGCGTTCGCGCACTTCAGCGCGGTCACCGAGGGCATTGCCCGGGTGCGCGAGATCATCGCCGAGGCGCACGAGCGGCTGCGCACGACCGGACGGCGCACGATCCTGTTCTGCGACGAGATCCACCGCTTTAACAAGGCTCAGCAGGACGCGTTTCTGCCGCACGTCGAGGCGGGCACGATCTGGCTGATCGGCGCGACCACGGAGAACCCGTCGTTCGAGGTGATCGGGGCACTGCTCAGCCGGTCCCGAGTCTTCGTGCTGCGCGCGCTCGCCACCGAGGACGTGGCCGTGCTGGTCCGGCGTGCGCTCGCGGATGACGAGCGTGGCCTGGGCGGGCAGCGCCTGGCGGCACATGACGATGCCATCGAGCTGATCGCTGCCGAGGCCGACGGCGACGCGCGCCGCGCCCTGAATGCGCTCGAAGCCGCCGCGACGCTCGCCGGACCGGGCGGTGAGATCACCGTGGACATTGCCCGCGAAGCGATCCAGCTGCGCTTCGCGCGCTTCGACAAGGGCGGGGAAGAGCACTTCAACCTGCTTTCGGCCTACCACAAGTCGCTGCGCGGCAGTGATGCCGATGGGGCGCTTTACTGGATGGCGCGCATGATCGAAGGCGGGCAGGATCCCATGACACTGTTCCGGCGCGCGATCGCGATGGCGGCCGAGGATATCGGGCTCGCGGATCCGCGTGCCCTGATGCTGGCGGTGGCCGCGCGCGACGCGTATCACATGCTCGGCCCTCCCGAGGGATTCCTGGCGCTCGCCGAGATGACCATCTACCTGGCGACGGCGCCGAAGTCGAACGCCGGCTATCGGGCCCTGCACGCGGCGCTGGAAGCGGCCCGGTCGACGCCGGGGGCGGGCGTGCCGCTGCACCTCCGGAACGCGCCCACCACACTCATGAAGGACCTCCAGTACGGCAGCGGATACCGCTACGCCCACGACTACGAAGGTGGCTACGCCCCCCAGGAATACCTGCCCGACGAGCTGCGCGGGACGCATTTCTACGAGCCCGGCGAGCTCGGCTTCGAGCGTACCCTGCGCGAGCGGCTCGAGGCCTGGCGCGCCCGCGTCCGGGAGGACTGACGGCGGAGTGTCCGCCATCCTGGCAAACCGCCGCGCCGCCGCCGTCTCGCGCCACCCGTACCTGCCTCCACGACAGTCCCACGCTGCCAGTTCGAACGCTCCCGTCCGGCACGGCGGATGCCGCATGGGACGGCGCAGGTGTCCAACGACAACCTCAACCAGGAGGACGACCATGATGATTCCGACGGTATGGACGCGGGGCACCGCCGCGACGCCCTTCGAGGCACTCTACGGTGTGCGACGCCAGCTGGACCGGCTCTTCGACGAATTCTCCACGGGCGCGGATGACACGGGCTGGAGCATGCCCGCCGAAGTCGTCGAGACCCAGGACGAGCTGCGCTTCCACATGGAGGTTCCGGGCCTGCGTCCGGAGGACATCGAGCTCACCGTCGAGAACGGCATCCTGACGGTCGCTGGCGAGAAGAAGCTGGAGCGGCGGGAAGGGGAGACGGACGACAACTACCGGCTGGTCGAGCGCCGCTACGGCCGGTACTCGCGCAGCTTCCGGCTGCCGTCCACGGTCGCCCCGGACCGCGTCCAGGCGTCGTGCGAGAACGGCGTGCTCACGATCCGCCTGCCGAAGGCCGAGGAGGCGAAGCCGCGCCGCATCCAGGTGACGGGCGGCGATGGCGCCCAGTCGCTCACTCAGGGCGAATCCAGCCGATAGTCGGCGGTCCCGGCTGATCCGGGCCGGCGCGCTCGCGTCGGCCCGGTTTGGCGTTTGCATCACGACGCACGCGCCCGGCGCGTGCCGCGTCCAGGCGAGCCGATGAGGAGGGCGATGATGTCGAGAGCGGGCGTGAGGGGCATGCGTGTGCTGAGCGCCTTCGCGGCGCTGGGGGTGTTGACGAGCGGAGCGGCCGCGCAGGTGGTGAGCGACACGGCGACGGCGTTCCGTCTGTCGAGCACGTTCCGAGCGGCCTCCGAGCGGGCGCTGCCCGCGGTGGTGTTCATCTCGGTGACTGCGCCGCCCGGTCGCGTGGCGCGGGGCAATTTCGAGGTGCCCGAAGAGCTGCGTCCCTTCTTCGACCAGTTCGGCTTCACGCTGCCGGACAGCATGGCCGTGCCGCCGCAGCAAGGGAGCGGCTCGGGGTTCATCATCGATGCGCAGGGCCACATCATGACGAACCACCACGTGGTGGGGAATGCGACGCGCATCCTGGTGCGGCTCCTGGACGGCCGGGAGTACGAGGCCCGGCTGGTCGGCTCCGATGCGAACACCGACGTGGCCCTGATCCGGATCGACCCGCTACCCGGTGAGACGCTGCCGGTCTCGGTGCTCGGGGATTCCGACGAGCTGCGGGTGGGCGACTGGGTGCTCGCGCTCGGCAACCCGCTGGGCTTCGACTTTACGGTGACGGCGGGGATCGTGAGTGCCAAAGGCCGTCAGCTGGTCAGCCGCGAAACGGCGCTCGAAGCCTACATCCAGACGGACGCGGCCATCAACCGCGGCAACTCGGGCGGCCCGCTCGTCGATCTGTACGGCCGGGTGGTGGCGATGAACACGGCGATCTCGGGGCCGACGTTCGTGGGTTACGGCTTCGCGGTGCCGATCGGCCTGGCACGGCGGGTGGTCGAAGACCTGCAGCGCTACGGCTTCGTGCGGCGCCCGCGTATCGGCGTCTATGTGCAGGACGTGACCGCCGTCGATGCGGAGGTGTACGGGTTGCGCGAAGTGCGGGGTGCCGAGATTACCGCGGTGCAGCCCGGGGAGGCGGGTGCCGAAGCCGGGTTGCGGGCCGGTGACGTCGTGCTGGCGATCGACGCCCAGCCGATCCGCAACCGCATCGACTTCACGGAGCGGCTCGCCCGGCGGCAGCCCGGGGATCGGGTCCAGCTCACGGTCTGGCGGGATCGGGCAGAGCGGCAGGTCGCCGTGCGCCTGGGCGAGTTCGAGCGAGCCGAGCCGGCCACGGCGGTCGCCCCCGCCGACACGGTGCGCGCGCCTCAGCGCCTGGGCTTCACCGCGCGCGGGTTGCGTCCCGAGGAGTCGGCGCGCAGTGCCGGGCGCGGGGTCGCGATCGCGAGCGTCGAGCGCCTCGGCCCGCTGGCCGGGCAGGTGCGTGCCGGCACGGTGCTGCTGAGCATCAACGGCCAGGCGGTCGACAGCGTGGAGGACGTCGTGCGCCTGGCACGCCGGGTCGAGCCGGGCCGCGCAGTCTCGCTGCGGCTGCTGGACGCCGAGCTCGGCGAGATGGTCGTCAATTATCGGGCGCCGCGGTGAGACGGAACGTGGTGGGCGGCCGGATGGTAAGGCATG
>DATHVV010000115.1:0-14283 GCA_035461105.1 Longimicrobiales bacterium
CAGGGAATCGGCGTGCTCGCGCTGCTCGTGCTCGTCGTCATCAGCTACCGGATTCTCGGGCCGGTGTCGGACGCGCACCGGACGTGGACGGGGCGGGATCTGAGCCGTTGAACGTCGAGGCGCGGGGGGCAGCCGCGGGAACGTCGCGAGGGCCTCACTCTCCTCGGGAGCCGCTTGCTTCTCGAACGGCTTGGGGCGCAGAGCCGCAGAGGTGCAGAGGCGCAGAGGACGACCGGGTGCGCGTGCGGGGGCGCCTGACCGGCGGCCGCAGATCCACGTCGTTCCTTGATCGAACAACGACGCCGCGCCGCCCACCAATCACCGCCACTCCGCGCCTCCGCGCCTCCGCGCCTCCGCGCCTCCGCGCCCCGAAAACCGGCGCTCTCTCCCCACCCCTCCGCGTCTCCCTGCCAGGGCCCGCAGATATTTCTTCCCGCGATGGAGGAAATCCCCACGGGAGGGTAGGGTGACTCCCGACTGTGGCGGGGCGGGGCGACCCGCATCTTGTCTCGCATGCATACCCAGGTGCGGCGCTTCATCAAGACCGGGATCGCGTTCTTCTTCGTGGGGCTGGCGCTCGGCGTGTGGCTGCTGGTGGCGCGCGAGGCGTTCGGGGTGTGGCCGTCGCCGTACCTGGTGTCGGCGCACACGCACGCGCTGCTCGCGGGGTTCGTGATGTTCCTGATCATGGGGGTGGCGCAGTGGCTGTTCCCGCGGGCGGACAAGCAGGACGCTCGCTACCGTCCGGAGCTGATCACGGCCTCGTACTGGGTGCTGCTCGCGGGCACGTCGCTGCGGGTGGGCGGGGAAGTGGTGCGCGCGGTGACCGGCGGGTACTACGTCGCGTGGGCGATCCTGGCGGGCGGGCTGCTGCAGGCGGTGGGTTTCACGCTCTACTTCTGGACGATGTGGTCGCGGATCCGGCCGCTGGGCAGCCAGCTGCGCGAAGCGCGCGGCGAGCGCTTCTGAGACGGCGGTGTCGCTCTACCACCTGAACGTGACAGTGCACGTGCTGGCCGCGCTGCTGTGGCTGGGCGGCATGTTCTTCCTGGGCGTGGTGGGCGCGCCGGTGCTGCGGAAGGTGGAGCCGCCGGCGCTGCGCGCGCAGCTGTTCCACGCGCTCGGGTCGGCGTTCCGTACCGCGGGCTGGGCGAGCATTGCGGTACTGCTCGTCACCGGTACGCTGAACCTGCACTTCCGCGGCGTGCTCGCGTGGTCGGTGCTCGGCAGCAGTGCGTTCTGGGCGACGCCGTACGGCCGCGCGCTCGCCGTGAAGCTGCTCGCCGTGCTGCTCATGCTCGGCATCAGCGCGGTGCACGACTTCCGGCACGGCCCGGCGGCGGGACGGCTCCGGCCGGGCTCGCCGGAAGCGTTGCGCGCGCGCCGGCTCGCGTCCTGGATGGCGCGCGTCAACGCGCTGCTCGGCATCGTGCTGGTGTTCGCCGCGGTGCGGCTGGCACGCGGCGGCTGAGCGAACGGGACGGCCGCGGGTCGAGCGAAGGGACTGCCGCGCTCCAAACGCGGACGCGGCGTCGACCAGGCGCGTAACGAGGACCCATGGATCCATTCGTGAAGAACTTCATCCGCGCGAGCATGCTCTGGCTCTGCATCGGCGTGGTGCTGGGCGTGGCCATGAGCTTCTCGCCCTACGCGCTCGTGTGGCGGCCCGCGCACATGCACGCGAACCTGCTCGGCTTCGTCGCCATGATGATCTTCGGCGTGGCCTACCACGTCATCCCGCGTTTCTCGGGCGCGCCGCTGCACCGGCCGCGGCTCGCGCGGCTGCACTTCTGGATCGCGAACGCCGGGCTGCTGCTGATGGTGATCGGCTGGATCGCGCGGCCGTTCCAGTTCGGCGCCCTGCGGCTGCTGCAGGCGGGCGGCCTGCTCGGTGCCGCGGGCGCTTTCATGTTTGCGTTCAACATCTGGCGCACCCTGGGTGCCGCGCGGCCGCTGGGCGCGCCCACGCAGCCGGTGCGTCGCTGAGGGAGGTATTGCCATGACCGTCGTGACGCTGTCCCCCGAGGTCTCCGTGAACGACGCGATCCGGCTGGTGCCCGCGACCGTCGAGATCTTCAACCGCTACGGCATCGATGCGTGCTGCGGCGGCGCCGCCTCGATCCGCGATGCCGCGGAGCGCGACGGCGCGCCCTTCGAGGCGCTCATGGAGGAGCTGCTGCAGGCGGCCGGGCGGGCCTCGTGAAGGTGCTCGGCAGCGCGCCGCCACCGCGGCTGGAGAAGTACGCGTCCGCGGTGCTGCACGACGAGCCGAACGTGCGCGTGGTCGCGTTCCGGCTCGAGCCCGGCCAGGTGGTGCCCGCCCACACCAGCCCGAGCACCGTGCTGGTGCACGTCATCGCGGGTGCCGGCACGTTCGTGGGCAGCGGCTCGCGCGCCGAGCTGCGCGCCGGCGAGTCGGCCCTCTACCAGCCGGCCGAGCCCCACTCGATCACCGCCTCCAGCGACGGCATCGCCTTCCTCGCCGTGATCACCCCGCGCCCATCGTAGCCCTCGCCTCCCTAGCCCTATCCCTATCCCTATCCCTTTGTAACAGGGTGCGCGAATGCGCGCACTCCGCCGTGCGGTAGCGCGCGAAAAGCGCGCGGCGGGCCGCTCCGGTATTTTCGGACAAACGTGTAACTCCATGTCCTGACGTCGCTTGCGGACAACGGCCGAACGTGGCTCGGCATTCGCCTTAAGGAGACGCGGCAAAGCGGGTCGAGGAGGACCGGCAGCCGGTAGACAACGGAGGAAACGATGACGAGCGCGACGATGACCAACGAGAGCACCCGGACGGGTGCAGTGCTTCATGCGGGCGTGGGGCTGCCGGGTCGGGTGACGATCACCTGGACGGTGGCGGGCGGGATCCTGGCGGGCGGCTTCCTGGTGGCGGCGATGACGCTTGGGGGCAAGCTGTCGGGCAACGCGCTGCTGCTGACGAGCGGCGCGCTCTACCTGATGGGCGCGTTCCTGGGCTTCGCGCACGGGACGGTGCTGGGCTGGTTCGCGCGGGGCGAGATGACGGCGCGTCAGTTCCTGGGGCGTCTCGGGCTGGCTGCCGCGTACACGATCCCGGTGCTGGCGCTCGGGTTCATCGTGGCCGGCTGGATCGCGATGACGGTGGTGGCGATGTACCTGGGCAAGCCGGTCGCGCTGGGTGGCGTGGTGATGGGCTGGGTGGTCGGTGCGGCGCTGGTGCTGAGCGCGGCGGGGTACGGCGTCGCCGCGGCGAAGCAGGCGTTCGCCCGGTGGGGCGCGCACGCGCCGCTGGGCACCGCGCTCACGGCCGCGACGTTCGCCTCGCTGCTGATCCTGTTCCTGGCGGAGCGTCCGACGATCTGGGGGCTGCAGTTCCGCGTGACCGAGGTGGGCGCGGTGCTGCTCGCGTGGATCGTGGCGGTGTGGGTAGCGGGGCCGGTGATCACCCTGTCGCTGCGGCTGCTCGAGCGGCTCCCGGAGCACGCCGCCCTGCTGCGTGGCGACGCGCGCTCCCCGGTGTTCGGGATCCTGATCGGGCTCGCGGTGGGCGTCGTGCTGAGCCTGGTGGCGCTGCCCTTCTACCATCCGCCGATCGCGCTCGCGAACGTGGCCGGTGAGGCGGGCATCTTCGGGGCGACGGTGATCGCGGTCAGCCAGGCGCTGGTGACCGAGGTGCTGCTGCGGGTCTTCCTGGTGACGGCCGTCGCCTTCCTGGTGCTGCGCTGGTACGAGCTGCGCCGGCAGGAGGCCGCGGTGGTCGGCGTGCTCGCGGCGACGCTGGTGCAGGTGATGCTCTACCTGCCGGGCGTGCTCGCGCTCGGACTGCCGTCCTCGATCGCCACGGTCGGCTACGTGCTCGCGGCCGTGGTGCTGCCCGGGCTGGCCTTCGGGACGCTGTACTGGAAGCGCGGCCTGAGCGCCGCGCTGGCCGGCCACGCGACGGCGCTGATCGCGCTCGCCCTGCTCGTGTGACCTCCTTCCGGCCAGTGCGCCGCACCGGCGGGGCGTCCTGTCCCGCCGGTGCGCGTTCTGGCATTCGTGTCCTCCGTGCGATCTCGCGCACCCCGCCCGAAGATAGGGAAAAACCGCGCGATTTTGCGCCTTTTCCTGACAGCCCCCTCCCCAAAAACGGGGCAGGTTGTCCCAGACGGCCGGATTGCCGTCGCGCACCGCTCCCGAAAACGGGACGTGAACGATATGAGCTGGGCGATACGCCTGCGGCAGCTGCCCCTGCGGACCAAGCTGTGGATCACGCTGGTCGGCGCGGGCATCGCGCTGCTCGGCGGCTCCACGCACCTCTCCTTCCGCTACTGGAAGAGCGAGGCGCTGGCGGCTGCCGAGCAGCAGGCGCTGCTGGCCGCCGGGGCAGCCCGCTCCGGGGTCGAGAACGCGCTCCGCTACGACCGGCGCGACCAGGCGCGGCGCACGCTGCGCCAGCTGGGGCAGAGCACCGCGGTGCTGGGGGCACGCGTGCACGCGGCCGGGGGTGACGTGGTCGTCTCCTCGGACGCGGCGGAGGAGGGCAGCCGTCGCCCCGGGATCTGGCTGCCCTCGCCGCGCGAGCTGCCGGCGAACGGCTTCGTGCGGGTGGGCGCGGACGGCTCGACGGTGCGCGCGTTCCTGCCGCTCGAGATCCCGGAGCGTGCCCTGCTCGAGGTCGAGTTCAGCGTGGCGCCGCTGCGTGCGGCGATGGACCGGGGCGCCCGCCTGGGGCTCGGGCTCATGATCGCGTCGGTGCTGACGCTGGTGGTCGTGCTGTTCACGATGCTGGAGCGCGAGGTGGTCGCTCCGATCGAGCGGGTGACCGAGCTGATCGGGGGCGCGCCCGGGCTGCGCGGCGAGGTACGGCAGCTGGAGGCGTCGGTCGTCGAGCTGCTGCAGCAGGGGCAGGAGGCGGCCGCGCTCGCGGAGGAGCAGCGCCAGCAGCTGGCGCAGCGCGAGGGCTTCGCGCAGGTCGGCGAGCTGGCCGCGGAGATGGCGCACGAGTTCAAGCGCCCGCTCGCAACCGTGCGCACCGCGCTCGGGCTGCTGGAGCAGGAATACGTGCTGGACGACCGGGGCCAGCGCGTGATGGGCGCGGTCAACGAGCAGCTCGACCATCTGACCGAGACCATGCGTGACCTGTTCACGCTCGCGAAGCCGGTGACGCTCGCGATGGAGGACGTGCTGCTGCCGGACCTGCTGGACGAGGCGGTGGTGCAGCTGTCGGGGCACCCCTCGCTGCAGGGCGTTGCCGTGGTGCGCGAGTACGGGGCCGGCGCGGTCTCGGTGCGCGCGGACCGCAAGCGCCTGGAGCAGGCGCTGCTGAACCTGTTGCTGAACGGCGTCGAGGCCATGCCGCAGGGCGGGCGGCTGGTGCTGCGCACCGCGTGTGTGCAGCCCGACTGGGTCGATGTCGAGATCGTGGACTCGGGCGTGGGCATCGCGGCCGCCGAGCTCGAGCGCATCACGCTTCCATTCTACTCCACCAAACCGACGGGCACGGGGCTGGGCCTGCCGCTGGTCACGAGGGTGATCGCGGCGCATGGCGGCTCGCTCGCGTTCGAGAGCGAGCCGGGCAAGGGCACTACCGTACGCGTCCGACTCAGGACCAGGGCCGAGCCGGGCCGACAGCTGGAGGCAGCGACATGGCAGACGCAAGAATCCTCGTCGTAGACGACGACACGCTGCTCCGCACCATCATCGCGGAGCGACTCGAGCGGCAGGGACACCGGGTGGCGGTGGCCGGCTCGCTCGCGGAA
Organism: Longimicrobiales bacterium; assembly: GCA_035461105.1. Taxonomy (GTDB): domain Bacteria; phylum Gemmatimonadota; class Gemmatimonadetes; order Longimicrobiales; family RSA9; genus VEPF01. The sequence continues at coordinate 5,721 of DATHVV010000115.1, forward strand.
GCGCACGCGCTGCTGCGCCAGGGCGCGCCCGACGTGGCACTGCTCGACGTGAAGCTGCCCGATGGCGAGGGCACGTCGCTGCTCACCGAGCTGGTGCAGGAGCTGGACGTGCAGTGCGTGATGATGACCGCGCACGCGACCGTGCAGCTGGCCGTGGCCGCGCTCAAGCTGGGCGCGCGCGACTTCATGGAGAAGCCGTTCTCGCTCGACCGCATGGAGGCCACCGTCTCGGCGGCGCTCGAGGTGACCGAGCTGCGCCGCGAGGTGCGCGCCCTGCGCGAGGTGAAGAACGGCGACACCGGCGACGTGATCGGCTCGAGCCCGGCCATGCGCCAGGTGCTCGACCTGGTGCAGCGGCTCGCGACCGCGAACGGCACCACCGTGCTGATCCAGGGCGAGACCGGGACCGGCAAGGGCGTGATCGCGCGGCTGATCCACCGGCTCAGCCACCGCGCGAACGGGCCGATGGTGACGCTCACCTGCTCGGCCCTCGCCGAGACGCTCATGGAGTCGGAGATCTTCGGCCACGAGAAGGGCGCGTTCACCGATGCCCGCGCCATGAAGCGGGGCATGGTCGAGCTGGCCGACCGTGGCACGCTCTTCCTCGACGCGATCGGCGAGCTCTCGCCGCGGCTGCAGAGCAAGCTGCTCCAGTTCATCGAGGACCGGAGCTTCCGGCGCGTGGGCGGCACCCGCGACCTGAGCGTGGACGTGCGGGTGATCGCGGCCACCAACCGCAACCTGGAGCGCGAGGTGCAGGCGGGCAACTTCCGCGCTGACCTCTACTACCGGCTGCGGGTGGTGCCGATCATGCTGCCGCCGCTGCGCGAGCGCACCGGGGACATCCCGCTGCTCGCGAAGACGTTCATCGACCACTACAACCGCGAGATGTCGCGCAAGGTGCGACGGATTGCGCCGGACGCGCTCGATGTGTTGCTGCGCTACGAGTGGCCGGGCAACGTGCGCGAGCTGCGCAACGTGATCGAGCGGGCCGTGCTGCTCGCCGAGGGCGAGGTGCTGGGCAAGTCGATGCTGCCGCCCGAGCTGTGCGCGGCGCACCTGGACGACCTGGACTCCGGCGTCGAGCTCGGTCCCGACGGCCTCGACATCGAGGCGCTCGAGCGCACCCTGCTGCAGCAGGCGCTGGTGCGGGCGGGTGGCAACCGCACCACGGCGGGACGGCTGCTCGGGCTCTCGCGCCACCAGATCCGGAACCGGCTCAAGAAGTACGGAGACGAGGTATGACGCTGGGGCCGGCCCGGCTGTACCTGGCGCTCGCGCTGCTGGCGTGGGCGCCGTCGCCCGCGGCCGCGCAGCGCCTGCAGTGCGACCGCTGCCACGGCGAGCTGGAGCTGCTCCGGCAGCAGGTGCGCTCGCTGCCCGAGGCGGAGCGCCTGCTCGCGCCCGCGGACGTGCTGCACGCCTCCGCGCACGGCGACATGCCGTGCACCGAGTGCCATACCGGCGTGAACCGCTACCCGCACGCACCGACGGCCGTGACGCGCGCGTGTGCCTCGTGCCACGCGCCCGCGGACACCGCCTGGCAGCGGGGCGCGCACGCGACCGTGCAGGACCGCGACCCGGTCGCCTGCGTCTCCTGCCACGGCGTGCACGACGTCGCCACCGTCGAGACCTGGCGCTCGGAGGCCGGGATCCCGATAGCGAACCGGCCGTGCGTCGGCTGCCACGAGGCGCACTCGATGCCGCGGGACGGGCCGCACACGGGCACGGTGCTGTGCGCTTCCTGTCACGGCGCGCACGACGTCAGGCCGCCGGTCGATGCGGCCTCGCTACTGCACCCGCTGCGCCAGATCGAGACCTGCGGCGGCTGCCACGAGACGATCGCGGCGCTCTGGCAGGAGGACGTGCACTTCGACACGCTGCGGGCGCGCACCTCGGCCGACCCGCACGCCGCCGCCGAGACGCTGCCCGGCTGCACCGCCTGCCACGACGGCCACGGCATGGTCCGCACCGGGGGCACGGCGTTCACCGCGCAGTCGGTGGAGCGCTGCACGGCCTGCCACGAGCGGAAGGGCAAGTCGTTCTTCGGCTCCTATCACGGCAAGGCGACCGCGCTCGGCTCGAAGGTGGCCGCGTCCTGCGCCGACTGCCATGGCGCGCACGGTATCCGGCCGTCCACGGAAACGGCCTCGCGCACGCACCCGGACAACCTGGTCGCGACCTGCGGCGAGTGCCACACGCACGCGCGGGCCGCGTTCGTCAGGTACGACACGCACCCCGAGCCGCTCAACCGCGCGCGCAATCCCTGGATCTTCTACGCGTTCGTGTTCATGAACTCGGTGCTGGTGATGACGCTCATCGTGTTCGGGCTGCACACCCTGCTGTGGTGGATCCGGATCGTGCTGGACCGCCGCCGGGGCATCGCGCACGGTCCCGGCGCGGGGCACGGGAAGGGGGACGTCGCGTGAGCAGCATGGAGTATTCCACGGTCCCGATCGATTCCGCACAGCGCGGGCGCGGGCCCTACGTCTGGCGCTTCAACCGGTTCCATCGCTGGACGCACTTCTTCGCGATGCTGTCGTTCTACACGCTCATCCTGACCGGCATCCCGCTGCGCTTCGCGTGCGCGCCGTTCGCGGCGCCGCTGATCCGGTTCTGGGGTGGGGTCGAGCAGGCCGGGCTGATCCACCGGTGGATGGCCGGCTTCATGGTGGCCTACACGCTGGTGCACGTGGTCTACATCGCGGTGCGCTTCTTCCGCTCGCCGGACAAGAAGCGCTGGCTCTGGGGCTCGAACACGATGGTGCCGCACCCGGACGACGCGCGCGACTTCGTGCAGCAGTTCAAGTGGTACTTCGGGAAGGGTCCGAAGCCGCAGTTTGGGCGCTACGGCTACCTCGAGAAGATGGACTACTTCGGCGAGGTGTGGGGCTTCATCGTGATCGGCGGCAGCGGCTTCCTGCTCTGGTTCCCGGAGTTCTTCGGCGCCTGGCTGCCCGGCTGGATCTTCAACGTGGCCACCGTGTTCCACGCCTACGAGGCGATGCTCGCGGCCGCGTTCCTGTTCACGATCCACTTCTTCAACGTGCACCTGCGGCCCGACAAGTTCCCGCTCGATGCGGTCATGTTCACGGGCCGGGCGACACTCGAGTACATGCACGAGGAGCACCCCGCGATGATGGGCGACCTGGCGGGCGTGGCGCAGCAGCCGGTCAGTCACCGGGCGGTGCATGACCTGCCGGCGCCGCCGCCCTCGCGCCGCTCCACCATGTTCGCCACGGTGTTCGGCTTCTTCGCCTGGGGTGTCGGGCTGGCCACCATCGGGATGATCCTGTGGGCGGCGCTATGCTGATGCGCCGCGCGCTGGCGATCCTGGCGGTGTCGCTTGCCGCGTGCAGCCCGGAGCCGCGTCCCGAGGCGGCGGCGGATGGCGGCGGTGACATCGCGCTGGCCGACCCCACGTCGGCGCACCGGGGCATGGCCTGCGCCAGCTGTCACATCGGAGCGCGCGCCGACTCGGGGCGCGCCAGCGTGCCGCGCGAGGCGTGCATGGCGAGCGGCTGCCACGACGACGGCGGCCCGGAGCTCGTGCGCAGCGGCACGGTCACGTTCCAGCACCGGGACCACGGCCGGGAAGGCGAGGTGCAGGCCACCTGCGCCGGGTGCCACGACCACCATGCGCCGAGCGCGGCGTTGCACGTGGACGTGGACGCGTGCGCGCTCTGCCACGTGGCCGAGGTGTCGGGCGCGGAGCCGGGGGACTGCCGGCTCTGTCACCAGCAGCCGAAGCACGTGGCCATGACCAGCCAGGCGCTGCCGGTGCCGCACTCGTCGCTGCCCTGGATCGAGACCGGCTGCGTGCGCTGCCACTACGATGTCGCGCGCCCACCCACGCGCGTCAGCACGCAGCGTTGCGCGCGCTGCCACACGGACGTGGCACGGGTGACGCAGCAGGGCATCGGCGAGAACCTGCACCCGGAGCACCAGGGCGTCGGCTGCACCAGCTGTCACGAGAGCGGGGCGCACCAGGTGCGGGCCATGAGCTCGGCGGTGACGCTGGTGTGCGCCGACTGCCACACGCGCGAGCACGGCCTGGCGCTCACGGCCCGGAGCCCGGACGCGAGCCTGTGCGCCAGCTGCCACCAGACCGTTCACCAGGCGCAACAGCGGATGCTCCTGGGCGTGCTCGGCGACGGCGAGGCGGCCGCACCCAGCACCAAGTTCCTGGCCGGCATCACCTGCCGCTCCTGCCACGTCCGCGAGCCCGGCACGGCGGTCGCCGACGAGGCGATCCGAGGGCAGGCGGAAGCGTGCGCCGGGTGCCATACGCGCGAGTACCGGCGCGTGCTCGACTGGTGGCTGGAGGGTACGCGCGAGCGGTCGCGCGTGATGCTCGCCTTCACGGCGCGCGCCCAGCGCGAGCTGGCGACGGCGCCGGACACGGCGCAGCGCCTGCTGCGCAGCGCGCAGCGGATGGTCGCGCTGGTGGACGAGGCGGGGGGCCAGCACAACCTGGAGCTGGCCGACCGGATCTTCCGCGAGAGCAGCGCGCGCACGCTGGAGGCGTACCGGCTGGCCGGCCGGAGCGCGCCCGGCGCACCGGCGCTGGGCCCGACCGCGCACGAGGGCCTGTGCTCGTACTGCCACTACTCGCCGAACGACCCGTGGAATTTCCGACGGATGCCGGCGGACTTCCACGAGCGCGTGCTCGGGAAGAACCGGGAAGAGGCGTCCCCATGAGTGCGCACCGGCACTCGGCCACGAGCCGGCACGGCGCCCCCGCGGACCGCAGGCGGCCGCCATGGTGAAGCCGCGCTTCAGCCCGGCCGAGCTGCGCGGCGCGGTGGGCGGACTGCGCGAGCCGCTGCTGCTCGTGGACGAGGACTTCCGGGTCCGCTACCTGAACCCGGCCGCGGAGCAGGCGCTGGGCGTGAGCGCGGGCGCGGCCGAGGGTCGCGAGCTGCCCACGCTGCTGCCGGGGCGCTACCGGCGCGGGCAGCTCACGCCCGGTCCGGGCTGGCGGGCGGAGCGCGTGTCGAGCGGCTGGGCGCTCTACGGCCAGCTGGTGGAGGCGGATGTGCGCTGGATGCAGCGCATGCTGCAGGCGGAGCAGCTGGCCGCGGTCGGCCAGCTCGCGGCGAGCGTCGCCCACGAGGTGGGTGCCCCGCTCACCGCGATCATGGTCGCGGTCGAGCAGCTGCTCAAGCGCGAGTGCGGCGCCTGCCCGACCGGCAGCCACGACCTGTCCATCGTGCTCTCGCAGACGCGCCGCATCGCGGAGCTGTCGCGACGGCTCGTGGACCTGGCACGACCGGGCGATCCGGTGCTGCGCCCCGTCGACCTGAACGCGGTCATCCGCGAGGGCTTCGAGCTGGTCGAGAAGCAGCTGCACCGCAGCGCCATCACGACCCGCCTCCAGCTCGACCTGGCGATCCCGATCGTGCGGGCCGATCCGCACCAGCTGCAGCAGGTGCTGCTCAACCTGCTGCTCAACGCGGAGCGTGCCCTGCATGCGGGCGGCGGCTCGGTGGACGTGACGACGCACGCGCAGGGGGGCTGGGCGGCCGTGGTCGTCTCCGATACCGGCCCCGGCATCGAAGCCGCGGACCTGCCCAGGATCTTCCTGCCCTTCTTCTCGCGCTCGGGCGGTACCGGCCTCGGCCTGCCGCTTGCGCGCCAGCTCGTGCATGCCCACGGCGGCACCATCGATGTGGAGAGCCTGCCGGGCATGGGCGCCAAATTCACGGTAAGGGTTCCGGTGGCGCATGACTGAAGAACGCAACGAAGCCACTCGCGGCCACGTGCTGGTAGTGGAAGACGAGGATATCGTCCGGCAGCTGCTGGCGGGACTGCTCAAGGAAGAGGGCTACTCGGTGGATGGCGTGGCCTCCGGCGAGGAGGCGCTGCGCGCGCTCGACCGCGAGCTCTACGACCTGGTGCTGCTCGACCTGAACCTGCCGGGCATGCACGGCATGAACGTGCTGGCCGCGGCGCCGGCGCTGCAGACCGATGCGCAGTTCATCGTGATGACCGCATTCGGCTCGGTCGATACCGCGGTCGAAGCCATGAAGCTGGGGGCGTTCGACTACGTGACCAAGCCGTTCCGCACCGAGGAGCTGCTGCTTACGCTGGACCGGGCCGCGCACGAGACCGCGCTGCGCCGCGAGGTCGCGCAGCTGCGCCGCCAGGCGGAGGGCGGCGCGCGCACGAAGCTGATCGGCCGATCACCGGCCATGGAGCGCATGTTCGACATGGTCGAGCGGGTCGCGCCCACCCGCGCCAGCGTGCTGATCACGGGCGAGACCGGCACCGGCAAGGAGCTGGTCGCACGGGCCATCCACGAGCTCTCCGACCGGGCCCGCAAGCCGTTCGTCGCGATCAACTGCTCGGCGCTCCCCGAGGGGCTGCTCGAGTCCGAGCTGTTCGGTCACATGAAGGGCAGCTTCACCGGCGCGATCGCGAACAAGCGCGGCCTGTTCGAGGAGGCGCAGGGCGGCACGCTGCTGCTCGACGAGATCTCGACCATGCCGCAGTCCACCCAGGTCAAGCTGCTGCGCGTCCTCCAGGACCGGAAGATCCAGCGCGTCGGGGGCAGCCAGCCGATTCCCGTCGATTTCCGGCTCCTCGCCGCCACCAACATGGACCTGGCCGAGGAGGTCCGCCTCGGCCACTTCCGCGAGGACCTCTACTACCGGCTCAACGTCTTCCCGATCCGCGTGCCCTCGCTGCACGAGCGCAAGAGCGACATCCCGCTGCTCGCGAACTTCTTCCGGCTGCGCTTCGCGCAGGACATTGGGGTCGAGCCGCCCGAGATCTCGCCCGAGACCATGGAGCGCATGGTCGAATATTCCTGGCCCGGCAACGTCCGCGAGCTCGAGAACTACGTCGAGCGCGCGGTGATCATGTACACCGGGGCCCGCACCATCCCCTTCGACCCCCCGCTCCAGGCCGGCGAGCACACCGCGCGCGATCTCGTGCACCAGGCCCGGCACGAGCGCTGGAACATCGAGCGGCTGGAACGCGAGTACATCCTGGAAGTGCTGCACGATGCCGGCGGGCACCGCGGCCACGCCGCCGAGATCCTGGGCATCGACCGGCGCACGTTGTATCGGAAGCTGAAGCAGTACCAGGTAGAGGGGTTGTATCAGGGGGAGATACTGGAGCAGGTGTAAGCGACAGGGACAGCGCGCGGGGAGTCGACCGGCTCCGCGCGCGCGTGTAGCTTCAGGCTTCGAATTACGTGGCAACGACCGAGGATCTCATGGTGCAGGCAGGGCGGGCGCTGCGGCTGCCGCTGGTGCTGCTGCTGCTGGCGACGGCGGTCGAGGCGCAGCCGCGCGTCACGAGTCCCGAGCAGCAGTTCGGGCACCCGATCGGCGCGGATTACGTGCTTCCCAATTACACGCAGCTGCACGGGTACTGGGAGCGGCTGGCGCGGGAATCGCCGCGCATGGTGCTCGACACGATCGGCACGACGGCGGAGGGGCGGCCGCAGGTCATGGCGATCGTCACCGCGCCGTCGAACCACGCCCGGCTGGAGCACTACCGCACGATCGCGCGGCGGCTGGCCCTGGCGGAAGGTGTGGACGAGGCGGAGGCGCGCCGGCTGGCGGCGGAGGGACGCGCCGTCGTCTGGATCGACGGCGGCCTGCACGGTACCGAGGTGCTCGGCGCCCAGCAGCTCATGGAGACGGTCTGGCAGCTGGTCAGCCGCGAGGACGCGGAAACGCTGCGCATCCTCGAGCAGGTGATCGTGCTGGCGGTGCACGCCAACCCCGACGGCATGGAGCTGGTGTCCGACTGGTACATGCGCGAGCCGGAGCCGACGCGCCGGAGCACGGCGGGCGTGCCGCGACTCTACCAGAAGTACATCGGCCACGACAACAACCGCGACTCGTTCGCGTCGACGCAGGCCGAGACCGAGAACCTGAACCGCGTCCTCTACACGGAGTGGTTCCCGCAGATCCTGTACAACCATCACCAGACCGGCCCGGCCGGCACGGTGATGTTCGCGCCGCCGTTCCGGGACCCGTTCAACTACCACTTCGATCCGCTCATCCCGGTCGGCATCGACCTGGTCGCGGCCGCGATGCACAACCGCTTCCTCGCCGAAGGCAAGCCGGGCGTCACCATGCGCAGCGGGGCGAACTACTCGACCTGGTGGAACGGCGGGCTGCGCACCACCGCGTACTTCCACAACATGATCGGCCTGCTCACGGAGACGATCGGCAACCCCACGCCCATGGACGTGCCGTTCGTGGTCGCGCGGCAGCTGCCGAAGAGCGACCTGCCCGCGCCGATCGAGCCGCAACGCTGGCATTTCCGGCAGTCCGTGGATTACTCGGTCACCGCGAACTACGCCGTGCTCGACGTCGCCGCACGCTACCGCGACCAGTTCCTGCGCAACATCTGGCAGATGGGCAGGAACTCCATCGAGCGGGGCAGCCGCGACTCCTGGACCGTCTATCCGCGGCGGATCGAGGCCGCGCAGCGGGAGCTGGCGGCGGCCGCGGCCGACAGCGCCGCTGCCGCCGGGGTCGCGCCCGCGCCCGACAGCGCCGCTGCCGCCGGGGCCGCGCCCGCGCCCGACAGCGCGGCCGCC
>DATHVV010000116.1:0-42594 GCA_035461105.1 Longimicrobiales bacterium
GCGCTCGCGGCGGAGCCGTCGCCCGCGCTCGAGGAGGAGCTGGGTGACCTGCTCTTCGCCGTCGTGAACCTGGCCCGGCTCTCCGGCTCGCACGCGATGCAGGCGCTGCAGGCCGCGAACCGAAAGTTCACGACCCGCTTCGAGCAGCTCGAGCGCCGCGCCGCGGAGCGCGGCCTCGTCCTCGGCACCGCCACCCTCGAAGAGCTGGACGCACTCTGGGACGAGGTGAAGCAGGACCCTCGGCCCCCTGCGCCCTAGCCCTAGACCCTCAGGGTGTGATCCGGTTCAGCATTCGCGGAAACGGAATCATCTCGCGAATGTGCGGCCGGCCCGTGATCCAGGCGACGGTGCGCTCCAGGCCGAGCCCGAACCCGGAATGCGGGAAAGTGCCGTACCGGCGCAGGTCGAGGTACCAGTCGTAGGACGCTTCCGGCAGTCCCTCGGCGCGGATGCGGGCGAGCAGCCGGTCGTGATCGTCCTCGCGCTGGCTGCCGCCGATGATCTCGCCGTACCCCTCCGGCGCGAGCAGGTCGTCGCAGAGCACGGTGCGCGGATCGGCAGGGTTCTCCTTCATGTAGAAGGCCTTGGCCTCCCTGGGGTAGTTCACGATGAAGAGGGGTCGGTCGTATCCTTCGGCCAGCGCGGTCTCGTCGGGAGCGCCCAGGTCGGCGCCCCACTCGATCTCGTGTCCCTTCTCCTGCAGGATGCGGATGGCCTCCGAGTATTGGAGGCGGGGGAACGGGGTCCTGACCCGCTCCAGCTTCGTGGTGTCGCGCTCGAGCAGGGCCAGCTCGTCACGACAGCGCTCGAGCGCGCGTTCCACGATGTATGCGACGAGGTCTTCCTGGAGCCGCATGTTGTCGTCGGAGTCGTACCAGGCGACCTCCGGCTCCAGCATCCAGAACTCGGTGAGATGCCGGCGCGTCTTCGACTTCTCGGCGCGGAACGTCGGGCCGAAGCAGTAGACCTTGCCGAATGCGGCGGCGGCCGCCTCCGCGTACAGCTGCCCGGTCTGCGCCAGGTAGGCACGCTCGTCGAAGTAGTCGACTTCGAACAGGCCGGCGCCACCCTCGCCGATTGCGCTCGTCAGGATGGGCGTGTCGATGCGCACGAAATCGCGCTGGTAGAAGAAGTCGTGGATGGCCTGCTCGACCTCGTGGCGGACCCGCAGCCCGGCACGCTGCTGGCTGGAACGGAGCCACAGGTGGCGGTGATCGAGCAGGAAGTCGATGCCGTGCTCCTTCGGCTGGATCGGGTAGTCGGGGCTCGTGCCGACACGATCGAGGCTCTCGACCGTGAGCTCGTAGCCACCCGGTGCCCGGGCGTCCTCGCGGACCCCGCCGGTGACGATGACGCTCGCCTCCTGGGTGAGCTCCTGGAACAGGCTCCAGCTTTCGGGCGAGACCTGTTTCTGGACGAGCACACACTGTACGATGCCGGTGCCGTCCCGTACCACCGCGAAGGCGACGCGGCCGTGGGTGCGCGTGGTCTGCACCCAGCCGCGCACGATGACGGTTTCGCCGACGTGGCGACCGAGCTGGCGGATCTCCGCAATGCTGGACATGGAGCGCAGCGATCTCATGAACGTTCGTGACGGGTGCCTCCGGCACCCCGGGCGGGGGAAGCTACCCGGGCTCCGCGGGAGAGTCAATTTGCGGCTCGTGCTGCTGTCACTCGCGCTGACCAGTGCCTCCTGCGCGTTCCGCCCCGCGCGGGCGGTGCGTGAGATACCGCCGGGCGAGTGGCACGCGACGATGGGCGGTCCGGCGCGGGCGGCGTTCGTGGACGAGACCGTGCCGGGCGCACCGCAGGAGGCGTGGCGGGAACGCTACGACGGTGGGGTCTCGAGCGCGCCGCTCGTGCATGGCGACCTGCTGATCATGGCGAATGCCCGCAGCCTCACCGTCGCCTCTGCGCTCGACGGCGGACGCTACTGGAGCCGCCGCTTCGACGGCGCCGTGGTCGGCTCCCCGCTGCGCAGCGATACCATGCTCTTCGTCGCGACCGCTTCGCGACGCGGCCGGGTGCATGCGCTCTCGATCGAGCGCGGGCGCGCGCGCTGGCAGGCCCGGCTGAACAGCCCCGTGACGAGCGAGCCGATACTGTTCGAGACCACCATCTTCGTAGCGACCGTTCGCCGCGAGCTGCACGCGCTCGACAGCGGCACCGGCACGGTGCGCTGGCGGATCCGGCTGCCCGGTCAGGCCATCACCGCGCCGCTCGTGCACGAACGGTCGCTGCTGCTCGCCACGCAGCGCGACACGCTGCTGCGCATGCGCACCCAGGACGGCGCGATCGAGGCCGCAGCCGCGCTGCCGGGATCCGCGTCGGCGCCGCTCGCGCTCAGCGACACGACCCTGATCGTGGCGTTGCACCCGGACCGGATCGCCGGCTTCGACGCCCGCACGCTCGCGCCGCGCTGGTCGGTGCGCGTGCACGCGCCCGTGCTGGCCGCGCCGGTCGTGGACGCCGACGGCACCGCCTTCGTGCTGACGCGCGCGGGCGATGTCTGGCAGATCGCGCCCGACGGCGCGGCGGCGCGGCTCGCGCAGCTGGGCGGCACGGCGCGCGAATCGCTCACGCTCACGCGCGACGCGCTGCTCGTGGGCCGGCTGGACGGCACCCTGTTCGTGCTGGCGCGCGATGGTACCGAGCGCTGGCATGAGCAGTTCCGCAGCTCGGTGCGCAGCCCGGTCGCCGTGCGCGACGGCGAGCTGTTCGTGGCCCTGCTGAACGGGACCGTGGTGAACCTGCGATGACCAGACCGGAGACCTTCGCGGCGGCCGTACGCACGGCCCGACCGCTGCTCGCGGCCGCGTGCCTGCTGTCGTTCGGCCACACCACACTCTACGCGCAGCTGGAACCCGTCGAGCGACCCCCGGCGTGGAGCGTGCTGCGGGTCGCGAAGTGGTCCACGCTGCTGCTCTCGGCCGGCGCCGCGATCTACGGCTTCACCGAGAACGAGCGGGCCGACAACCTGTACGAGGAGCTGGAACAGCTGTGCCAGGCCGCGCCCGCGGAGTGCCGCGCGCGCACTCCGGACGGGGCCTATCAAGCGCCCGAGCTCGAGACCCGATACCAGCGCGTGCTCGACCGCGACCGCACCGCCCGGACCGCGCTGCTGGCCAGCCAGGTCGGGATCGCGGCGAGCGTGGTCCTGTTCATCCTGGACCTGCGCAACGCCCGTCCACCGGATGACATCATCTACGAGCCGCGTCCGTTGCAGGTGGGGCCGGCCCGGGACGGCGGCATGGAGGTGCGGCTGCAACTGCCGGCACCCTGACGCCGCGACGCCGGTACGCCGGGCTTTAGATTCAGCCCACCTCGTACAGCCGTTCCCGGTCCGCGAAGCGGTGCTCGAGGCTCGTGCGCAGCCGCGCGTGCTCGGGCTGGCGCAGCTCGGGATCCGACGTCGCGGTCGCGCGGGCGGCGGCGCGCGCCTCGGTCAGCAGGTCCTCGTCGCGGATCGGGTCGAAGAAGCGGAACTCGGGGAGGCCGTGCTGGCGGGCGCCGAAGAAGTCACCCATGCCGCGCAGCTGCAGGTCGGCGCGCGCGATCTCGAAGCCGTCGGCGGAACCGGTGAGGATCGCGAGCCGCTCGGTCTCGGCGCCCGCGACCAGGATGCAGAAGCTCTGCTCGGCGCCGCGCCCCACCCGGCCGCGCAGCTGGTGCAGTTGCGAGAGCCCGAAGCGCTCGGCGTGCTCGACCACGAGCACGGTTGCGTTCGGCACGTCGATCCCCACCTCGATCACGGAAGTCGCCACCAGGATCTGCACGGCACCGCTCACGAAGCGCTGCATCACGACGTCCTTCTCCTCGGCGGCCAGCTGGCCGTGCACGAGTCCGAGCGCGAGATCGGGGAACACGTCGATCGAAAGCCGCTCGTACTCCGCGGTCGCGGCACGCAGGTCGACCTTCTCGGACTCCGCGACCAGCGGATAGACGATGAAGGCCTGGCGACCGGCGGCGACCTGCTCGCGCACGAACTGGTACACGCGCTCGCGCGCGCTTTCCGGCCGGAGCACCGTGCGCACCGGCCGCCGGTGCGGCGGCAGCTCGTCCAGGATGGTCAGCTCGAGATCGCCGTAGAGAGTCATGGCGAGCGAGCGGGGTATGGGCGTCGCCGACATGACCAGCACATCGGGCGCGTCCCCCTGCGCGGCGAGCGCCAGCCGCTGCTTCACGCCGAACCGGTGCTGCTCGTCGACCACCGCCAGTCCCAGGCTGTGGAACCGCACGCTCTCCTGGATGAGCGCGTGGGTACCGATCACGATGTGCGCGCTGCCGTCCGCGATCCGCTCGAGCGCCGCGCGCCGCTCCGCCGCGCCCAGGCTGCCCGTGAGCAGGACGACGCTCAGCCCGAGCGGGCCGGCGTAGCCCGCCAGGCCACGGGCGTGCTGTTCCGCGAGGATCTCGGTCGGGGCCATGAGCGCCGCCTGGTACCCGCTCTCGACGGCGAGGGCCATGGCGAACAGCGCGACGATGGTCTTGCCGGCGCCGACGTCGCCCTGCAGCAGCCGGTTCATGCGCCGCGGCGAGGTCATGTCCGCGAATATCGCGGCGATCGCACGCGTCTGCGCCGCGGTCAGCGGGAACGGCAGGGCCCGGTAGAGCGGCGCGATGATGCGGTCGTTGCGCGCGAACGCGATCCCCGGACGCCGCGCCTGGGCACGCTGCTGCGCGCGTGCATACATGAGCTGCAGGAAGAAGAGCTCGTCGAAGGAGAGCCGGCGTCGGCCGCTCTCCGCCTCGGCGAGCGTGGCGGGACGGTGTACGAGCTGCACGGCCTGCATGAGCGAGGGCAGCCCGAGCCGCTTCAGGAGTGCGGGCGGCACCGCATCCTCGGTGTGCACGAGCGGCAGCAGCCGGTCCAGGTTGTCGTCCAGGATCCCCCGGATCACCTTCTGCGAGAGTCCCTCGGTGGCGGGATAGAGCGGCAGCACCTTGCCGCCCTGGCCGACCCCCTCGCCGGCGCGCCCGAGCACGACGTACTCGCGCGGCTGGAGCTGGCGGCCGTGAAAGAAGCGGACCGGACCGGTGACGAGCAGCACGTCGCCTTTCTGGATGGTGCGGTCCAGGAACGGCTGGCCCGGCCACGAGCACTCGATCAGCCCGCTGTCGTCGAACAGCACCGCCTGGAAGATGCGCAGGCCGGAGCGCGTGGGCAGCACGCCCTTGGAGCGGACCTCGCCGATCACCGTCACGTCCATGCCCGGCTCCGCGCTGCCGATGCGCGACACGGTGGATGCGTCCTCGTAGCGGCGCGGGACGTGGAAGAGCAGATCGCGCGCGGTATGCACGCCCAGCCGGCCCAGGGCGTCCGCGCGGCGCGGCCCCACGCCCTTCAGGAACTGCGCGGGCCGGTCCAGCGGCGACGATGCGGCGGGGGCGTTCACGGGATCAGGAGGCGAGCACGTCGCGCGCGAAGCGGTCGGGGTCGAACGGCTCGAGCGCGTCCATCGCCTCGCCGGTACCGACCAGCTTGACGGGCAGGTCGAACTCCTCCTTCAGGGCGACCACGATGCCGCCGCGCGCGCTGCTGTCCAGCTTGGCGAGCACGAGGCCGCTCAGGCTGAGCGCGCGCGCGAACGTGCGCGTCTGTGCGATCGCGTTCTGGCCGACGGTCGCGTCGAGCACGAGCAGCGTCTCGTGCGGCGCGCCCTCCAGCTTGCGAGCGACCACGCGCTCCACCTTGGCCAGCTCGGCCATGAGGTCGTCCTGGGTGTGGAGGCGTCCGGCGGTGTCGATGATGACGACGTCGGCGGCGCGCGCGCGCGCCGCGTCGAGCGCATCGAAGGCGACCGCGGCGGGGTCCGCACCGGGCTTCGCGCCCACGAAATCGACCTGCGCCCGCTCGGCCCATATGCGCAGCTGGTCGATGGCACCGGCGCGGAACGTGTCGCCCGCGGCGATCAGCACACGGCGGCCCTGGCGGCGCAGCCGGTGCGCGAGCTTGCCGATGGTCGTGGTCTTGCCGACGCCGTTCACGCCGACCATCAGATAGACGCTGGGCGGCAGCTCGGCGACGCGCAGGGCGTGGTCGGTGTTGCCGGTGCCCAGGATGGCGCGCACCTCCTGCTCGAGGGCGTCGTGGAACTGCTGCTCGGTGCGGATCTTCCCGCTGCGCGAAATGCGCTCCACCTCGTCCACCAGGCGCATGGTCGCCGACACGCCGAAATCGCTCGCCAGGAGCAGCTCCTCCAGCTGCTCGAGCGAGCCCTCGTCGAGACCGCGCACCAGCACGCCCACATCGGTGAGCGCGATATCCTTGATCTTCGTCCACAGCGACGCCTGCTCGTCGCCGCGCCGGAACAGTCTCGCCATCGTATCTCCATCGGCCGGGCCGCCGGGGCGGCCGGCATGATCTTCAGCGCAGACCCCAGCGCCGCCGCAGCACCCACTCGGTGGCGAGCAGCAGCACGACCAGGATCCAGGGGACCGGACTCTCCCGCAGGGGGCGGGCGGCGCCCCGTGCGCCCGGAGCGCCGCCGACGCCCTCGGCTGCGCGCACGTCGGTCAGGCGCACGGTAGGCCGCGCCAGCTCGGGCGCGTACTCCTCGACGAACAGCTCGCCGGCTCCGCGGGCGCTGGCGGCGCCGGCGTAGGCGGTCGCCTGGTAACGCCACGGCCCGGGCGCCAGGACCGGACCCATGAGCGTGTCGCCAACGGCGCGCACCAGCACCGTGTCCACCAGGAGTGCGCCCGCACCATGGCGCGCCTGCAGCCGAATGGAATCCGGGCGGAGGCCGGCCGCAAGCCATTCACTGGCCGAGCCACGCGGCAGGACGCGGTACGCCGGGCGCACTGCGGCCGCGCCGGCACCGGGTCCTTCCCCGGCCAGCCACCCGGCCACGGCGGACCACAGGTGCTCGTAGAGCCGGCGGGGCTCGCCGCCGTGGAACGCCCAGCGCCAGTACCCCTGACCGAGCGCGACCGCCCAGCGGCGGCCGGCTTCCTGTCCGGCGAGCAGCGCCGGCAGGGTGCGGCCGCGCCGGCCGGCGGCGACCTGAAGCGGGCTCCAGGCCCCGACGGCCTGCGCGGGCAGCAGCGCCGCGAGCGGCGGCGCCTCGGCCAATTGCACGTCGGCCAGCAGGGCGGCCACGGGCGAGGCGGGGACCGGCTCGACCAGGAACCAGTCGTCCTCGATGAGGGCTTCCGGACGAAGCGGCAGGTCGGACACGTCGCCTTCCCGTACGGCCAGCACCAGGAGCCGCCGGGCACTGCGGGCGGCCCGGGTGAGCCACGGCAACGGCGCGGCCGGGGGCGCATGCAGGACCAGGAGGTCGGCCCGGGAGGCGGCGCGCGCGACGTCGGCTTCCGGCACCCGGCGCCCGGCCGCGACACCGCCGTCCAGACGCGTCCAGACACCGGGCGCGATCTGCAGGAATCCGTGGGCCGGCAGGCCCAGCGCACGCTGGAGCACGGGAAGCAGGAAGCGCGGCTCCCAGTCCGGCCGCCCCGACACGAGCACGATCCCGGCCGGCTCGGCGGAGATGTCGAGCATCACCGCGCGGTGGTCGTCGGCGGGCAGGGCATCCGGCGGCTCGAGCGCGACGTCCAGCCTCACCGTGCCCCCATCCGGTGGCGCGGTCGGGCGCACGGACACGCGCACGCGATTCACCCGCCCCGGCGTGCCGCCGGGGAGCTCAGCCTCGGCGATCACGCGCCCCTCCTGCCGCACCAGGAGGCGCCGGGGACGCGGATCCGGCGCCGCCCAGGCCACGGCGGCATCGACCTCGAAAGCTTCGCCCGCAGCCGCCCAGGCCGGTGCGCTCACCTCCTGCAGCCCGGCACCCGGCAGCGGGCTGCCAACCAGCTCCCAGCGGACCTGCAGGCCCAGCCGGGCAAGCCAGCCGGGCAGCGCGGCCGCGTCCTCCAGGGCGCCGTCGGTGAGCACCAGGACGCTGCGGGCGCCGGCCTCCGCCGCGACCCGCAGGGCCGGCAGCACCGAGGAACGGGTATCTCCGGGCGGAGCGACGCCGAGCGACTCCGGGGGCACCGGGCGGACGGCGGCCCCGAACAGCAGCACCGGCCGGTTGCCGGCGCGCTGCCGGGCGCGCGCCACGGCCGCGCTCCAGCGCGAATCGCGCTCGTCGGGGGCGCGCGGCAGCGCCATGCTCGCCGAGGCATCGAGCAGCACGCGGGGGGCGCGCCCCTCCGCCGGCGCCGATCGCCCCAGCTGCGCCGGATCGAAGAGCAGGAGGAGGACGATGGCGAGCGCCGCGCTGCGCAACGTGGCGAGCAGCACGCGGCCGCGGCCGGGAGGCTCCCGGCGCAGATACAGCCAGAACGTGAGCCCGAGCGCCGCGCCGGCGATCAGCGCGTATGCGGCCCAGGCGGCAGCGGTCATGAAGCAGGTCCTCCAGGATGCGAAAAGCCCGCCGGCCGAGACCCGCGGGCTCCTGCGCCACGTCGCGCCGCGACCGGGTCGCGGCTCAGGTCGGGTCGGTCTCCGGCGCCGGGGACGGGCTCGTCGGACGGGCCGCGTAGCGGGGCCGCGCGCCGCGTTCCAGGATCTCGAGACGAACCTGCGCCTGGCTGTCGAACGCCATCTTGAGCTTGGCCGGCAGCGGCGGCGCGCCCGGCAGCTTCGCGGTCTGACCGTCGATCGCGCGCCCGTTCAGACGCAGCTCGTAGTGCAGGTGCGGGCCGGTTGCGAGTCCTGTCGCTCCGGAATAACCGATCAGCTCCTTCAGGGCAACCTTGCGGCCGACCCGGATGCCGGGCGCGAAGCGGCTCAGGTGGGCATAGCGCGTGGTGTAGCCGCCGTGATGGCGCAGCACGATGACGTTGCCGTACCCGCCATCCCGCCCCGCGAACACGACCGTGCCGTCGCCCGTGGCCTTCACCGGGGTACCGGTCGGCACGCCGAAGTCGGTGCCCAGGTGGGCGCGGTAGATGCCGAGCACGGGGTGATAGCGGTTGGGATTGAAGCGGGAGGTGATCCGTCGGAAGTCGACCGGGTAGCGGCTGAAACCCTGCCGCATCGAGCGGCCCTGGGCGTCGTAGTATGCCGAGCCGCCTTCGACGCCGTTGAACCAGACCGCGGTGAACGGCCGGTCCTTGCTGACGACCTCCGCGGCCAGGATCCGGCGCGATCGAGCACTGCCGTCCGGTCGCGCCTCACGCTCGTACACGAACCGGTAGGAGTCGCCCGGCTGGATCTCGCGTGTGAAGTCGAGCTTGTACTCGTAGATGTCGGCCAGGCTCATCACCAGGTCGGTCCGGTCCGCCGGCGGCACCAGCGACTGCTGGTCGAGCACGATCGACTCGTAGAGCGTGCGCCCGGCCTCGATCGTGCCCGCCGCGTGCACGGTGTCGAATACCGTCGGCGTCACCACGATGTCGCTGCTCCAGCCGCTGTCCGCGCGCTGCAGCCGCACGGTCGTGTCCGCGTTCAACCGCACCTCAACCGCCCGCATCGAGTCGCTCGCGTTCCAGCGCCGGACCGTGATCTCGGCGCCGGCCGCGAGCCGCCGCGGATTCAGGTGCTCGCGCAGACCCTGCAGCAGCTCCGCGAGCTCGGCGCCGGTAACGCGTGACTGCGCGAGCACGCCGGTCAGCGTCTCGCCCGCGGCCAGCTGGCGCGTCTCGACCCGCTCCGCCGGCGCGGCGTAGAGCACGCCCAGCTCCGGGGCGCGGTCCGGGTCCACGTCCGCGACCCGCGGCTCGATGGCGGCGAACGCGCCAATCGAGAACACCGCGATCACGAAGACCACCACGATCCTGTACCGGTTCGGCATCAAACCATCCATGCTGCGAGTGCTGCTGCTCGAGTGCCGCCCCGCGCCGGTCGCCGCCAGCGCGGGGCGGGGCGGATCAATCCATCTGCCTGCGGATGAACGTCGGTATGTCCAGGTCGGTCAGCTGATTCCGTCCCAGCGGCGCCTGCGGTGGCCGCGGGAACGGGGCCGCGCTCGCGTACGCCTCCTGCGCCGGACGCGGCGGCTGCGGCCGGGCGACACGGCTGTCCGTCCCGGTCGCGAGCGCCGAGGCCGCCTGGGACCGGTGCTGCATCCCGAAGGTCGGGCGGATCACGTTGTCCCGCACCGGCTCCTCCGGCTCCAGCCCGGTCGCGATCGCAGTCACGCGCACCTCGTTCTCGAGCGACGGATCGTGCACCGCGCCGAAGATGATCTCGGCTTCATCGCCGGCCGCTTCCTGAATAATGGACGCAATCGTCGTCACTTCGTCAATGGTCAGGTCCATGCCGCCCGTGATGTTGATGAGGACCCCGGCGGCACCCTGGATGGTGACGTTGTCGAGTAGCGGGCTTGAGATCGCTTCCTGGGCTGCCTCGACTGCACGATTGTCGCCACGGCCGAAGCCCGTCCCCATCAGCGCCGGACCCCGCGACTGCATGACCGTGCGAACGTCTGCGAAATCGACGTTTACCTCGCCCGTCACATGGATCAGGTCACTGATCCCCTGGGTGGCATGGAGCAGGACCTCGTCGGCCTTTTTTAGCGCATCCCGGAAAGAAGTTCCCTTCCCGACCACACTCAGCAGCCGCTCGTTGGGCACCACAATGACGGTATCGGCCGCCCGCTTCAGCTCGGCCAGCCCCATCTCCGCCTGGCGCATCCGCTTCTTGCCCTCGAACAGGAACGGCTTCGTCACGATGCCGATCGTGAGCGCGCCCATCTCGCGCGCGATCTCGGCGATCACCGGGGCCGCGCCCGTGCCCGTGCCACCGCCCATGCCGGCGGTCACGAACACCAGGTCAGCGCCGCTCAGCGCCTGCATCACTTCCTCGCGGCTCTCCTCGATCGCCTGCCGCCCGATCTCCGGACGCGCACCCGCGCCGAGACCGCGCGTGAGCTTCTTCCCGATCTGAATCTTGAGCTGCGACTTGGCGAGCTTCAGGGCCTGCGAATCGGTGTTGACGCTGATGAACTCGACGCCGTCGAGGTCCTCGTCGATCATGCGGTTGACCGCGTTGCTGCCGCCGCCGCCGACGCCGACCACTTTCATCCTGGCGTTGTTCGCGATCGCGTCCTCGAACTCGAAGATCATCATGGCCTCAACCTCCGTTGGTGGCCCGCCTGCGCCCCTGCGCGCAGCCGCGGGTCGGTAATTCTCTGGCGATCTCTGTATCACTCCGCGGCCCCAACCCCGGCCGATCCGTTATCCCTCGCCCTCGCCCCTCTAGAAGAACTCCTTCAGCCAGCTCATGAGCCGTCCCGCCACGCCATCGCCGAAGCCGGTGCCGAGCCCCTGCTCGATGGCGACCCCGGCTCCGAAGAGCACCAGCCCGGTCGCGGTCGCGAACTGCGGTCGGCGCACCGAGTCGGCCAGGCCGACGAGCCCGTCCCCGGGGATGCCGACCCGGGTGGGCATGCCGAACACGTGCTGCGCGACATCGACCGCACCTGTGAGACCGGCGCCGCCACCGGTGAGCACGGCGCCGGCGCCCAGCTTGCCGCTCTCGCCGGCGTTCTCGATCTCGCGGGCCACCAGCCCGAGGATCTCGTCGAGGCGTTGCTCGATGATGTGCGCGATGAGCTCGCGCGCGACCTGGCGGGT
Organism: Longimicrobiales bacterium; assembly: GCA_035461105.1. Taxonomy (GTDB): domain Bacteria; phylum Gemmatimonadota; class Gemmatimonadetes; order Longimicrobiales; family RSA9; genus VEPF01. Next base: position 11,527 of record DATHVV010000116.1, read on the forward strand.
GGACCCCGGTCCGGGCCCGGGCAGGTCCACCGTCTCGCGCGGATCGACCAGCTGCGCGAAGGCGACGCCGTGCCGTTCCTTCGCCTTCTCGGCCTCGGCGTACGTGATCGAGAGACCCTTCGCGAGGTCGTTCGTGACCGTGCCGCCGCCCCACGGTATGGACGCGAGGTGACGCATCTTGCCCTCGCGGAAGATGGCCAGCTCGGTGGTCGACGCCCCCATGTCGACGAGCGCGACGCCGACATCCTTCTCGTCGTCGGCGACGACTGCGAGCGACGTCGCCAGCGGCTCGTGCACGGTCCGCTCGATGCGGTAGCCGGCGCGGCTCACCGCCTTGCGCAGGTTCTGCGTCGCGGTGATCGAGCTGGTGATGATGTAGACCTCGGCCTCGAGCCGGGTCCCTGCCATGCCGATCGGATCGCGGATGCCGCGCTGGTGATCGACGATGTACTCCTGGGGCAGCGCGTGCAGCACCTCGCGGTCCGCGGGCACGACCACGGCGCGGGCGACTTCCTGCACGCGCTTGACATCGGCCGTGACGATCTCCTCGCCGCCGACCGCGACCACGCCGTTCGAGGTACGCGCGTGGATGTACTCGCCGGCCACGCCGGTGAAGACCCGGTCCACGCTCACGCCCGCCATCAGCTCCGCCTCCTTCATGGCGGCGCGCACCGATTCGGTCGTGCCCTCGATGTCGGTGACGACCTCGCGGCGCATGCCGCCGGTACGCGCCTGGCCGACGCCCAGCACCTTCACGACCGGCAGGCCGCGCGCGTCCGTGCTGATGTCCGCGATCACGGCGCAGGTCTTGGTCGAGCCGATGTCGAGACCGGCTACTGCATTCGAACGCGTCGTCACGTTGATCCGCCGGATTTGAGCGATACCACGATCTGCTCGCGGAAGCGCGCATCGATGCGGCGCAGCTGGGCGAGCGGGGTCTGCTGGCCGGCGCGCGCCGTCGTCACGTCGGCGAGGGTCAGGCGCAGGTGGTGCAGCCGCTCGGCGTCGGGCGCGAACGGCAGCAGGATCTCGGCGCCGGCCGGCTCGGTGAGCAGCATGCGCACGCCGTCCTCGAGCGGCACCACCTCGGATGCGAGCGCGTACAGCTCGGGCTCGTGCGCGGCGAGCACGGCCAGCGCCCCGAGCGCCCGCAGGGAAGCCTGGTCGGTGATGCGCTCATCGCCGCGCCGGCGCGGCTTGCCGGCGAGCACCGGCAGATCGAGCGGCAGCTGCGCCGGGTCCGCGGTGAGCAGCCGGCCGCGCGCGTCGACCGGGCGGAGCGCGCCCGGTCCCGCGAACGCGAGCGGCACGGTCTCGGTGATGTGCAGCACCACGGTGGCGGGCAGCCGTCGGGCGATGGCCACGTCGACGATCATGGGGTGGCGGAGCAGCGTGCCCCGCCAGCGCTCGAAGTCGTCGAAGAGCGTCGAGGTGGCGACGATGCCGCTGGCCGCGAGCACCTCCTCGGCGCCCAGGTAGCGCGTGCCCGTGACCTCGACGTGCTGCACGTGGAACGCCGCCATGTGCCGCAGTGCGCGCGGCGCCAGGTAAGCACCTGCGGCGGCCACCGCGGTGACCAGCATGACCAGCAGCCAGCCTCGCACCGCGTCCCTCATGCGGCACCTGCCGGAGCCCGGGCCGCGAGGACGCGGCGCAGCACGCCGTCGATGTCGCCCGCCCCCATGCCGAGACACACGTCGCCGGCGCGCAGCTCCTGGTGCAGCGCCTGCTCGAGCTCGGCGAGCGGACCGTGGTAATGCACAGCGCTCGCGCCGGCTGCGCGCACGGCCGCGTAGAGCAGCTCGCCGGTGACACCCGGGATCGGCTGCTCGCGTGCGGGATAGATGTCGCTCAGGTAGACGACATCGGCCCCGGCCAGTGCCTTCCCGAACTCGGCGGCCAGGTCGCGCGTGCGCGAGAACAGGTGCGGCTGGAAGACCGCCACGATGCGGCGCTGCGGGTGCGCGCCGCGCGCCGCCGCGATGGTCGCCGCGATCTCGGTCGGGTGGTGCGCGTAGTCGTCGATGAAGACCACTCCCGCCGCCTCGCCGAGCGGCTGGAAGCGGCGCGCGACCCCGGTGAACTCGGCGAGCGCGCGCTGGGCGGAGTCGAAGCTGGCGCCCAGGTAGGAGGCGGCGGCGATGGCGCCGAGAGCATTGCGCACGTTGTGGGCACCGGGCACGCCCAGGTCGATGCGTCCGAGCGTAGCCGCACCGCGCATCACGTCGAAGCTGCTGCGCGTGCCGCGATACGTGATGTTCTCGGCGCGCAGCTGCGCACCTTCATCGATGCCGTACCAGAGCACGGGGCGGCCGAGGCGGGCGGCGACGCGGCGGGCGCCGTCGTCATCGTGGCAGGCGGCGATCATGCCGTCCTCGGGCACGGCCGCCAGGAACTGCGCGAACGCCTGCTCGACGCCGGCCAGGTCGCCGTAGATGTCGAGGTGATCGGCTTCCACCGAGGTGAGCACGACCACCGTGGGGGCGAGCGTCAGGAACGAGCGATCGTACTCATCGGCCTCGACCACGAACAGGCGGTCGCCCCCGAGCCGGAGGCCGCCGCCCCATGCCGGTACCCGCCCGCCCGCCAGCGCCGTCGGATCCATGTCCGCCTGCGCGAGGATCGCGGTCGCCATCGTCGTCGTCGTCGTCTTGCCGTGCGTGCCGGCGAGCGCGACCACCGTGCCGCGGTTCACGATGGCACCGAGCGCCTGCGCCCGCTTGAGCACCGGGATACCCCGCGCGCGGGCCGACGCGAGCTCCGGATGGTGGTCCGGGACCGCGGACGTGGTGACTACCGCGACACAGTCCGCGACGTGCGCGGGATCGTGCCCGGCGGCGAGCGCAATGCCCAGCCCGGCCAGCTTCCTGACGCTCTCGCCGAGCAGCGCGTCGCACCCGGTCACGCGGCCGCCGGCGCGCAGCACCAGCTCGGCGAGCGCCGACATGCCGGCGCCGCCGATGCCGACGAAGTGCACGACGCCTTCGCGCGCCAGCGCACGCAGGTCCGGCACTGCCGCCGCGGAGTTGTGGTTCGTGTTCATGGTCATGCCACCAGCCGCAGCAGGGCACGCGCGATGTCGCGCGCCGCGTCCGGGCGCGCCCGCTCCCGCGCCGCCGTGGTCATGCGGACGCGCCGCGCCTGGTCGGTCGCGAGCGCGAGCAGCTCACGCCAGAGATGCTCGGGCGTGAGCTCGCGCTCCGGGATGCTGATGGCGGCGCCGGCCGCGGCCAGCGCCTGGGCGTTGAAGGTCTGGTGGTCTGCGGCCGCGGTCGGCAGCGGCACCAGCACCATGGGCACACCCCAGGCGAGCAGCTCCGCAGTCGCCATGGCGCCGGCGCGCGAGAGCGCGACATCGGCGGCGGCGAGCGCGTGGGGCATCGCCTCGATGTAGCCGAGGACGTGCACGCGCCGGGCGTCCCGCAGACCGGCGAGGCGCGCCCGCACGTTGTCGAGGTGAGCCGGCCCCGTCGCCCACAGGATCTCGAGCGAGTCAGGCATGCCTGGCAGCTCGCCCTGGTCGACGAGGGCGAGCGCACCCAGCAGGGCTTCGTTCAGGGCGAGCGAGCCCTGGCTGCCGCCGACCACGAGCAGCACCACCGCGTGGTCCGCGATCCCGAACTCGCGGCGGCAGTGCGTCCGGTCCAGCCCGGGATCGGGCGGACGGATCGGATTGCCCAGCGCCAGCACCTCGGTGCGTGCGCCCGGACGCAGCCGGCCCGCCGCTTCCGGGAAGCCCAGGTGCACCTGGCGCGCGAACCGGCTCAGCATGCGGGTCGTGAAGCCGGGGTGCGAGTTCTGCTCCTGGAGCGCGATCGGGATCGCGGTGAGCACGGCCCACATGCAGGCCGGGCCGCTCGCGTAGCCGCCCGTGCCCACGACCAGCGCCGGCCGCAGTCGCGCAAACAGGCGCGCCAGCCCGACGAACGTCGCGCCCAGTGCGGGACCCAGCTTCCAGTTGCGCCAGATGCGATCACGCTGGATCGGTTGCAGTGGCAGCAGCGTGTGCGGCACCTGCTGCTGCGGCAGCACGCGCGCCTCCACGCCGCGTCGTGCGCCGACGTAGTGCACCTCGATGTCCGGGCGCTGGGCGCGCAGCGCCGCGCCGAGCGCGAGCGCAGGATACAGGTGACCGCCCGTGCCGCCGCCGGCGAAGAGCACGCAGGTCATGAGGACGCCGCCTCGCGCCGGCGGGCGACGCTGATCAGGATGCCGACGGCGGCCATGCAGACGAGCAGGCTGGAGCGGCCGTAGGACATGAACGGCAGCGTCACACCGGTCGTCGGGATCAGGGCCAGGTTGACGGCGACGTGCAGCAGCGCCTGCACGGCGATCAGGCTGGTGACGCCGATCGCGAGCAGGAACCCGAACAGGTCGTCGGCATCGCGCGCGATGCGGAACCCGATCATGGCGAACAGCGCGAATGCCACGATGATCGCGAGCACCCCCAGAAAGCCCCACTCCTCGCCGACCATCGCGAACAGGAAATCGTTGTGCGGTTCCGGCAGGAAGCCGAACTTCTGCTGGCCGCGCCCGACGCCGCGTCCGAACAGGCCGCCGCTGCCAATGGCGATCAGCGCCTGGTTGATCTGGTAGCTGACCCCGATCGGGTCGTGGCCGGGATCGAGGAACGCGATGATGCGGCGCATCCGGTACGCGACGCCGTCGATCTGCGACCAGAGGAGCGGCAGCCCGACCGCGCCGAGCAGGATGAAATGGCCGATGCGGGCGCCGGCGGCGAACACGACCAGCGCGCACAGCAGCAGGATCAGCGCGGCCGCGGACATGCTCGGCTGCAGGAACACCAGGCCGGAAATGATGGCCCAGACGATCAGGAACGGAGCCAGCCCGCGTGACAGGGAGGGCAGCTGCTCCTGCTTCTTCACGGCCAGCGCCGCGGTCCAGATGATGAGCACCAGCTTCGCGAACTCGGAGGGCTGCATGCCGACCGGGCCAAGGTAGAGCCAGCGGCGGGCGCCGTTCGTCGTCGGGGCCAGCGTCTCGGTGCCGGGCAGGACCATGACGAGGAGCGCGACCCCCAGGACGAAGACCAGCGGCCAGGCCATGAAGCGCAGCCGGCGGTAGTCCATGCGCGCCATGAGCGCCAGCAGCAGCAGCCCGGTGGCGGCACCGCTCGCCTGCCGCAGCACGTAGTGGTAATCGGGCAGAGCGTCCGCCACCGCCATCACCGCACTCGCGCTGTAGACCGCGATCAGGCCGGCCGCGAGCAGCGCCACTACCAGCACCAGCAGCACGGGCGCTTCCCAGCCGCTCCCGACGCGGCGTACGCCGCTGCGGGCGCGCGGCAGCGGAATCGTCGTCGCGCTAGCCATGCACCCGCACCGCGTGCGCCAGCTCCTTGAACCGGCGGCCGCGCTCCTCGTAGTTGCGGAACATGTCGAAGCTCGAGCACGCGGGTGCGAGCAGCACCGCGTCGCCGGGCTGCGCCAGCTCGGCGGCGCGCTGCACGGCGTCCTCGAAGCCGCTGCGCACCCGGATCACCGGTACCGCGCGGGTCAGCTCGCGCTCCACCAGGGGACCTGCCTCGCCGAACGCGACGATCGCGCGCACCGTGCGCCGCAGCTCGGCGATCATGCGCGTGTACGACTCGCCCTTGTGACGGCCCCCCAGCAGCAGCACCGTCGGCCGCGTCATGCTGCGCAGCGCGATCAGTGTAGAGTCGATGTTCGTCGCCTTGGAATCGTTGATCCAGACGACGCCGTCCCGCTCAAGCACGTACTCGAGCCGGTGCTCGAGCCCGGCGAAGCTGCGCAGGCCGTCCGCGATCGCGCCGGCGGGCGCGCCGGCCGAGAGCGCGGCCAGCGCGGCGGCGAGCGCGTTGGCCAGGTTGTGGCGTCCGGGCACGCGCAGCTCGGAGGCGTTCAGCAGGCAACGCGACTCGCCCCGCAGCCGCACGCACAGGTCACCCTCGGGGTTCACCCAGCCGCCCTCCTCGGTCGCGGCCGGAGGCGTGTCGACGCGGAAGACGAGACGGGCACCATCGACCTCCCCAGGCAATGCCAACACCGCCTCGTCTTCCGCGTTCAACACCCAGATGCTGTCGGCGCGCGCGTTCCGGAAAAGTCGCGCCTTGTCGCTGTAATAGGCCTCGACGCTCGGGTAGCGGTCGAGATGATCGGGCGAGAGGTTCGTGACCACGCCGATGCGGGGTGCGAACCGGTCGATGCCGGCGAGCTGGAACGAGCTGGCCTCGACCACGACCCACGCGGGCGCGGGCTGGCGCAGCGCGACCTCGGAGAGCGGCAGGCCGATGTTGCCGGCGGCCGGTGCGTCCAGGCCCGCGCCCGTGAGCAGATGCGAGATCAGGGCGGTGGTGGTGCTCTTGCCGTTCGTGCCCGTGACCGCGATGACGGGCGCGGCGAGCTCGCGGAACGCGAACTCGAGCTCGGAGATGCGGGGCACGGCGGCAACGCGGTGATCGGCCAGCACCGTGGCGGTTGGCGGGATGCCAGGGCTGAGCACGATCAGATCGGACCCGGTGAGACGCGCCACGTCGTGGCGGCCCACCTCCGCGTCACCGCCGGCCCGCTGAATCTCGTCCACCGCGGCGCGCAGCTCGGGCGTGTCCCCGGCATCGGACGCGTACACGACCGCGCCGCGGCGAAGCGCCAGCTTCACCGCCGCGCGCCCGCTGCGCGCCAGACCGAGGATTGCGACGCGCTCCGGCATCAGCGGATCTTGAGCGTGCTGAAGGCGATCAGGCTGAAGAACAGGCCGAGGATCCAGAAGCGGACGATGATCTTGCTCTCCGCCCAGCCGGCCTTCTCCAGGTGGTGATGCAGCGGTGCCATGAGCAGCAGGCGACGTCCCTGCCCGAACCGGCGCGCCGTGTACTTGAACCAGCCGACCTGCCCGATCACCGAGAGCGCCTCGAGCACGAAGATGCCGCCGATGATGACCAGCTGGAACTCGAGCTTGAGCAGGATCGCGACGGCTCCGAGCGCACCGCCCAGGGCGAGCGAGCCGGTATCCCCCATGAACACGTCGGCGGGGTGGGCGTTGTACCACAGGAAGCCGAGCGTGGCGCCGGCGAGCGAGAAGCAGAAGATGGCCAGCTCGCCGGACCCGGGCAGATAGAAGAGGCCGAGGTAGGTCGAGGTGTCGACGCGTCCGATCAGGTACGCGAAGATGCCGAACGTGCCCGCGGCGATGCTGGCGAGGCCGGCGGCCAGGCCGTCCAGTCCATCGGTCAGGTTCACGGCGTTCGAAGTCCCCGCCATGATGAACATGACCCACGGGACGAAGAGCGGGATCGCGAGCGCCAGATGCCAGTTCGCGAGGAACGGCAGGCTCGTCCAGTTGGACGGCACCGCTTCGCTCATCGGGAAGAGCACCAGGTAGGCGGCGAACAACAGCCCGAGCATGCCCTGGCCGAACAGCTTGTAGCGCGCGACCAGCCCTTCCGGGCGGCGGCGCACGACTTTCAGGTAGTCGTCCAGGAAGCCGAGCGCTCCCAGCCACAGCAGCACGGCCACGCTGATCAGCACGTACACGTTGCTCAGCTCGGCCCAGAGCAGCGTGCTGAACGCGCAGGCCAGGATGATGAGGATGCCACCCATGGTGGGCGTGCCCGCCTTCTTCAGGTGCGTCTGCAGCCCTTCCTCGCGTACCACCTGGCCGAAGCGCAGGCGGCGCAGCCAGCGGATGGTGCGCGGCCCGATCACGAACGAGATGAGCAGCGCCGTCAGCATCCCGGCCGCTACCCGGAACGTGATGTAGCGGAACAGGTTGAAGAAGATGAACTGGTCACCGAGCGGGGCGAGCAGGTGATAGAGCACGCTATCCCTCCCGTCCCCGGCTCGCCCGGCGAGCGGCGCCCTCGCCGTCGCCCTCGCCGTCGCCCTCGCCGTCGCTCTCGCCGTCGACCCGGAAACCGCCATGGGGGCGCTCCGCCGGTTGCGCGTCGTCACGCAGCCCGGTGCTCGTATCGATCGCCCGCGACCCGTAGGCCTCCCCGTGCGGGTGGAGCGACCCCCATTTTTCCTCGAAGCGCGGCAGCAGGCGCTCGAGCGCCACGCCGCGCGATGCTTTCAGCAATACCACCTCATCGCCGCGCAGTGCCGGCTCCAGCCGGGACCAGGCGGCGAGCGGATCCGTCTCCAGTATGAGTCGTTCGCCTAGCTGGGCTCGCAGCGGCGCGAACGCGTCCACGAATTCGCCGGTAGCGACGATGAGGTCGAGCTCGCGGGCCGCGACGGCGCGCGCGCTCTGGGCGTGGATCGCGGCGCTCTGCGGGCCGAGCTCCAGCATGCTGCCGAGCACGGCGACGCGGCCGCCGCGCCGCGGCATCGACGCCAGCAGGTCCACGGCGGCGTCGGTGCTGGCCGGGTTCGCGTTGTAGCAGTCGGCGATCACGGTCAATGCGCCGTAGTGATGCAGCTCGGTGCGGAGCTTGGGCGCCTTCAGCGCGGCCAGCGCCGCCACGGCGTCGTCGGGGGCGACACCCCAGGCCTCGCCGAGCGCGAGCGCGAGCAGGGCGTTGCGCGCGTTGTGGCGGCCGCGCAGCGGCAACGCCACCTCGCGGTCGGCCCAGCGGAACCGGACGCGCCCCTCGTCGTCGAGGAGCACGTCCGTCCCGCGCGCGCCCGCATCGGCTCGCTCGCTGATGCCCGCGGCGATAACCGCCGCGTGTAGGCGCCGAGCGCGTTCCGCCAGCACGGGCGGTTCGTCGGCGACCACCGCGATGCCGGCATCGGGCAACCACGGCAGCAGCGATGTTTCCTCGCGCAGCACGCCAGCCAGGTCGCGGAGCCCCTCGAGGTGCTCGGCGGAGATGCCGGTGATGATCGCCGCATCCGGCTCGACGATGGCGGCCAGCTGCGCGATCTCACCGGGCATGTTCGTGCCGATCTCGGCGATGATGACCTCGGCTTCCGCAGGCGCCGCGAGCAACGTGAGGGGCGTGCCGACCAGGTTGTTGAAGTTGCCGGTGGTCGCGTGCACCCGGTACCGCACGCTGAGCACGGCGCGGAGCATGTCCTTGGTGGTGGTCTTGCCGTTCGAGCCGGCCACGGCGCATACGCGCGCCGCGAGCGTGCGGCGGCGACAGCGCCCGAGACGGCCGAGTGCCTCGAGCGTGTCGCGCACCACGTAATAGCGGAGGCCTCCGGGCGCGCCCTCGGGCACGCGCTCGACGACCGCGCCCTGCGCACCGGCGGCGGCCGCGTCGGCCAGGAAGGCGTGCGCATCGTGGACATCGCCGCGCAACGCCACGAACAGCGCGCCGCGGGCGACGGTGCGCGTGTCCGTGCTCACGCCGGTGTAGTGGACTGCCTCCCCCTGCGGGTTCGCGCCCAGGCCGAGCGCAGCCGTGACCCGTGCGTCCGTCCAGCCGCTCACGCGCCCACCCCCGGGAGCCCGCCCCGCAGCAGGTCGTGCACGATCTCGAGCTCGTCGAAGGGATGTTTCGCAATGCCGGTCACCTGGTAGGTCTCGTGCCCCTTGCCGGCGAGCAGCACCATGTCATCCGGCCCCGCGATCGCCAGCGCATGGGCGATCGCTTCGCGGCGGTCGACAATGCGCGTCGCGCGGCCCGCCTGCATCCCCGCCATGATGTCGTCGATGATGGCCTCGGGAGACTCCGTGCGGGGATTGTCCGACGTCACGATCACGACGTCCGCGCCGTGCTCGGCGACGGTGCCCATGAGGGGTCGCTTGCCGCGGTCGCGATCGCCGCCGGCACCGAACACCAGGATCATGCGGCCGGCGGTGAGGGGACGCAGCGCGGCGAGCACGCGCTCCAGCGCGTCGGGCGTGTGCGCGTAGTCGCGCAGCACCGGACAGGGCCGATCGGCGATGCGCTCGAGGCGACCGGGCACCTGCGGGATGGTCGCCAGCCCGCCGATCAGGTCGGCGAGGTCGAAGTCGAGGCCGAGGCAGGCGGCGGTCGCGCCCACCGCGTTCTGCACGTTGAAGCCGCCCAGCAGCGGGATGCGCGCCTGGGCGGCGCCGTCGGGCGTGACCAGGGTGAAGCTGGCACCGCTCGCGTCGAGCGTGACGTCCTCGAAGCGCACCTCCGCGTCCGGTGCGGTGCCGAACGTGAGCGTGCGGGGCGCCTGCTCTGCCAGTCCCTGCCAGGCCGGCTCGTCACTGTTGATCACGGCCGTGCCATCCGCGCGCAGCAGTGCGACCAGCGACCGCTTGGCACCGCGGTAGTGCTCCATGGTACCGTGATAGTCGAGATGGTCGCGCGTGAGGTTCGTGAAGAGCGCGACGTCGTAGCGGAGCGCCGCCACCCGGCCCTGGTCGAGGGCGTGCGACGATACCTCCATGGCGAGCGAGCGCACGCCCCGGTCGACGAGCGTACGGAGCGTGCTCGCCAGCTGTACCGGACCCGGCGTGGTCAGGGTCTCGCTGCCCGGCAGCACCGCGCCATCCTCGACAACCGCGCCCAGCGTGCCGATCGATGCGGTGGGCTCGTGCAGACCCAGCAGGTGACGCAGCATCCAGACGGACGTGGTCTTGCCGTTCGTGCCGGTCACGGCGACGGTGGTGAGCGCGTCCTGCGGATCGCCGAAGCAGAGCGCGGCGGCCATGCCGCAGGCGCGGCGTCCGTCGCTGGTCACGACCTGCGGCACCCGGATCCCGGGCAGCGGCCGCTCGAGCAGGATCGCGGCGGCGCCGCGCTCGACGGCAGCCTCGACGTAGTCGTGACCATCGCTGATCGTGCCCGCCCAGGCGCAGAACAGGTCGCCCGGCTGCACCAGGCGACTGTCATCGGCGATGCCGGTGAAGCGCGTGTCCAGCGCCACCGGCGCAAAGACCAGCAGCCCGGCATCCTCCAGGCGACCGGCGAGCTCGCGGAGGCGCACCGGCCCGCTCATGCGCCCCCGGCCGTGATCTCGACCAGCGAGCCGGCACGCGCCTCGGCGCCGGCCAGCGGCCAGGTGATGCGCACGCGGCCGCGGCCGTGCACCTGCACGTGGAACCCCGCGCCGTGGAGCAGGCGTACCGCGTCGCGCACCGCGAGTCCTTCGGTATCGGGCACCTGCACCCGCGCGCGCGCCGCGGCCGGCGCGCGCCGCGACCCGGGCCGCCGCAGCGCTACCCGGTGCGGCGCGGCGCGGGTGGCGCCGCCGGCTTCCGGGCGCGGCAGCAGCGCCGCCGGGCGCAGCTCGCCGCCCTCGGGCAGGATCGGCGCGGGCGTGGCCACCGCCCGGCGATCGAGCGGGGTGCGATGCGCCGCGAGCGCAGCCTCGAGGGCGACGCGGATCACCGGCGCCGCCGCGAGACCGCCGTAATATTCGCCGCGCGGCTCGTCGAGCTTGACCAGGAAGACGAGCTGCGGGTCTTCGGCCGGGAAGAAACCGGCGAACGAAGCGTAATACGCGCCCGCGCGATAGCCGCGCGTGGCCGCGATGCGGGTCGTGCCGGTCTTGCCGGCGACTGAGAACGGGCCGAGCGCCGCGGCGCGTGCCGTGCCATCCGTGACCGCCCCCTCCAGCACTTCGCGCAGCTGCGCGGCGACGCGCGCGGGCAGCGCGCGCCGCACCGCGCGCGGCGTGAACGGCGCCACCACGCTGCCATCGCGACCGCGCACCTCGCGCACCAGGCGCGGCTCGAGCAGCAGCCCGCCGTTCGCGATGGCACCGTACGCCATCGCCATCTGGAGCGGTGTCACGTTCAGCTCGTAACCGATCGCCAGGCTGGTCTGCGACATGCGCGACCAGCGTGCCGGACGACGCAGCAGGCCGCCCGACTCCGACGGGTAGCTGACCCCGGTCGGCACACCGAAGCCGAAGTCGCGCAGCGCCAGGTACTGCTCCGCGGGCTCCAGCCGCATGGCCAGCTTCGCGATCGCGATGTTCGAGGACTTGCGGAGCGCATCCGCGAGCGAGAGCATCCCGTAGCCGTGCACGTCGCTCAGCACGCGGCCCGGCAGACGATAACGTCCGTTCTCCGCGAATACGCTGTCCTCGAGTTGCGCCCGGCCGAGCGTGAGCAGCGCGGCCACGATGAACGGCTTGAGCGTGGACCCCGGCTCGTAGGGCTCGGTCACGGCCCGCCAGCTGCGCGCGCGCCGATCCGCCGCGCGGCTGGCCGCGGCCAGGATCTCGCCGGTGGCGGGATCGGCGAGCAGCAGCTCACCGCCCTGCGCGCTCATCTGCACGACCGCCTGGGCGAGCGCGCCCTCGGCGATCTCCTGCAGCGCCAGATCGAGCGTCAGGTGCACGTCGCGCCCGGGTACCGGCTCGCGCGTGCGCAGCATCGCGCCCGGCAGCATGCGGCCGCGCGAGTCGCGACGCACCATGGACCGCCCGGGCGCCCCGCGCAGCACCGTGTCCAGCTCGAGCTCGAGGCCACCCTGCGCGGCCCCGTCCGCGCCCACCATGCCGAGCAGCTCCATGGCGACCGCACCGTGCGGGTAGAAGCGCTGCAGCACGGCCTCGAAGTACACGCCGGGCACCTCGTCCAGCGCTTCCCGCACGCTCGCCGGATAGACTCCCGGCAGCACCACCCACCGCCGGCTCGGCTCCGTGACGCCTCGCAGCTGCGCGCCGCTCAGCCTGCTGTGACGACGCAGCTGCTCGATCAGCTGGTCACGATCGCGCAGCTCGCGCGGGGCGATCGCGATGCGGAACACTTCCTGGGTGCCCGCCAGCGGAATCCCGTTGCGATCGTAGATGCTGCCGCGCGGCGCCGGCACGTTGAGCGTGTCGCCGTGCTGAGCCACGGCGCGCTCGCGCCAGATGCCCCCCTGCACGATCGCCAGGTGGAACGCGCGCCCCAGCAGCACACCGCTCACCACCAGGAAACCGATCAGCAGCAGCCGGCGCCGGGCTGCCGGCCCGGTCCCTGTCCGCTTGCCCGCACCCGCGGCCCGGCGCGTCACGGTGCCCCTCCAGCGGACGCCAGCCGGGCCGGCCGACGCACCTCCCGCAGTCCGGGCGGCGGCAGGCGCAGGATCACCAGCTCGCTCGCCTCCGCCGGGTGCATGCCGTAGCGCGCTCCCACCTGCAGCATGCGCGCGCGCCCCTCCAGCTCCTCGATGCGACGCGCCAGACCGGTGCGCTCCGATTCCAGGATGGCCCGCTCGACCCGCGCCGCGTCCAGCTCGCGCAGCACCTCCAGCGCCCGGCTCTGCCGCCACACCACCAGGCTCAGCGAGCCGAACAGGGTCGCGAACGCGAGCGCCAGTCGAAGCGTGCCCTGGCTCTGCATCAGGCCGCCTTCCGCCAGGCGCGCAGCCGCACGCTCCGGGCACGCGGGTTCGACGCCACCTCGGCCGCACCGGCCATCACCGGCTTGCGCGTGAGCGTCTCGCCCAGCGCCACACCACGACACTGGCAGATCGGTAGCTCGGGCGGGCAGATGCAGGAGCGGCTCCACTCCCGGAACGCATCCTTCACGCGCCGGTCTTCGAGCGAGTGGTAGGCGAGCACGACCAGCACCCCCTCGGGAGCGAGCGCGTCGCGCAGCGCCGGCAGCGCGGCCTCGAGCACGACCAGCTCCTCGTTCACCGCGATGCGCAGCGCCTGGAACAGGCGCGCCTTGTCCGCCGCATCCAGGCGCGGCCCGAGCGCGCGCGTGATCGCGGCCATCAGGTCATCGCTCGTGCGGAACGGCTCCTGCGCACGCCGCCGGACGATCTCCGCCGCCAGCCGGCGCGAGCGGCGCTCCTCCCCGTAACGGTAGAAGATGTCCGCCAGCTCACGCTCCGAGAGCTCGTTCAGCAGATCCGCCGCGTTCGCCCGCGTCGCATCCGCCGCCATCCGCATGTCCAGGGGAACGCCGGGGCGGAAGGAGAAACCGCGCCCCGGCTCATCCAGCTGATGGGAGGAGACGCCCAGGTCCAGCAACGCGCCCGCGAGGGGCGTGGACAGCCGCTCCGCAGCCTCCGCGAAGTTGGCGTGCACGTACCTCACCCGGTCACCGAACCGCTCTAGCCGACGTCCCGCCACGTCGAGAGCCTCCGTGTCCTGATCGACTGCGATGATGCGCGCCGTCGCCGCCGCGCTCAGAATCGCTTCGCTGTGTCCGCCCCCGCCAAGGGTGCCATCGAAGTAGCTGCCCCCACGCTCCGGCCTCAGATACTCGAGAACTTCCCGCACCAGCACCGGCGCGTGGTAGCTCGACTCCACTATCGGAAGATGTCCGTCACATGCTGCGTGAGCCCCGACGCATCGACGCGTACCGTCTCCGCAAACGTGCGCGGATTCCAGATCTCCACCTTGTTGATCGCGCCCACCAGCATCGCCTGTCCCTCCAGTCCCGCCGCTTCACGCAGCGACTGCGGAATCAGGATCCGACCCTGCGCGTCCGGCACGACCTCGGTGGCGTTCGCCATCACGCCCAGCACCCAGAGCCGACCCTGCGGATCACGCATCAGATCCTGCAAGCGCTCTTCCACACCCGCCCACTCCAGCTCCGGGTACAGGGCCAGCGAGGGCGGATACGGCTGCACCAGGATGAAGCGCTGATCCGCGCTCTCCCTGCGGTACGGCGCCGGCAGGCTCAGACGACCCTTCTCGTCGAGCTGATGCACGTAGCTGCCGAGAAATTTTCCCCCTCGCAGGGGCGACCGGGATCCGGCCATGTCGTTGATTGACTCCGGGCAGCTGCGCGTGCCGCGATTCCCCACTCTTTACCACTTCACCCCACTTCGCGCCACCAAAGTACGTTTGCCATACCACCCAGTCAAGAACGCTGACCACGCCGGCAGCGCTGTCCTGCTCGGGTGTTGCGCGTGTGCATCGGAGCGTGCAGGGCGGGCGTTGTGGAGTGTCGGCCAGCGGGCGCACCGAGCGGCGGTTGCGCAAGCGGAAGCACGTCGTTCGAGGGCTCGCTCGGCGGTGCGCTCGGGGTGCGCTCGGCCGTGCGTCGGAAGGTGGTCGACGCGACGGGGCGTCAGCGTGCAGGGCGTCGTGGGGATCGGGTGAGAAAGTACAACGGCCCGGAACGGCAGAGCCGTCCCGGACCGTTGCGTCTTCCCCTCGCCAGAGGAGGAAGGTGGGTTGTCTAGCCGCGCTTGATCAGCGCTTCCTGGATCTCGACGTAACGCTGGATCGCGTTGAGCAGATCACCGCGGGCCTTGGCCTGCTCGGTGTACCCGCCGGCGCCCTCGAGGAGCGTCCTGGCGCGCTGGAACATGGGCAGCGAGCGGCGCGCGCTGGCGACGGAGCCGGCTTGCTGGGCGGCGACGGCCTGGTCGTAGATGGCGTAGCCGTGGAAGAAGTTCGCCATGCCCTTCGTGTAATTGGTCTGGGCGATCTCGCGGCCGGCGTCGTAGTACGTGATCGCCTGGTCGTAGCGCTTCGCCTTGCCGAACTGCTGGTAGCCGGTAACGATCAGCTTCTGCGCGAGCGCATCGGCATTGCGCTCATCGAGCTCGTTGGCGCGGCGCGCCTCGGCAATGGTGGCGACGGCGCCCTGGAGCTGGCCGGCATCGATCTGCATGAGCGCCTTGCGTGCGAGCACGGGCGTCGAGGGATCGAGCTGCTTGGCCTTGTCGAGCGCGGCGAGCGCCTCCCGGGTCTTGTTGGCCTCGCGGAGGGCGTCGGCGTAGCTGGACCAGGCGTTGGCGTCGGCATCGGGGCGTGCGGTCACGCGCGCGCCGTAGGCGAGCGCCTGGTCCTTCTGCCCGAGGTTCTTGTAGGCGGTCATCATCTGCCGCAGCACGACGGTGCTGGCCGTGTCGCCGTGCGCCTCCTCGACCTTGCGGAAGCTGGCGACGGCCTTGAGCAGGTACTCCTGCGCGGCGTCGGGCACCTTGTCGGCGGCCGGGCTCTCGGCGATGAGCTTCGACGCGGCGTTCATCGCGAAGTGACCGGAATACTCGGCCAGCGCCATGTTGGCCGGATCGGCAGCGGCCGCCTCCTCGACGAGGCGGAGCGCGCCGGCGGGGTCACCGGCGTTGGCGAGGTCGGTGGCGATCTTGAGGCGCACCTGGACGTCGCCGGGGTTCAGCTCGAGGTACTCGTGCAGGTACTTCTGGGACTGCTCGGTCTGGCCGATCTTGGCGGCGACGATACCGGCGGCGAGCATCGCCTCCTGGTTGATCGGGTTGACCTCGAGCACCTTCTGGAAGGACTGGAGGGCCTCCTCGTTGCGCTCCATGTTGAGCAGCGCGCTGGCGCGCCCGTAGAGCGCCGCCTCGGAGTTGCCGTTCAGCTCGAGCGCCTGGTTGCAGCGGTCGAGCGCCTCCTGCCACTGCGAGCTGTTGAGGTAGTCGGTGCAGTAGACCACCATGGACAGCTGCTTCGTGTAGTCGCCGAAACCCTGCGTGATCTGGGTCGCGACGGCGGCCTCGCTGGTGGCGGCGAACGGCGGTACCACGTAGGTCCCGCCCTCGGAGAAGAACGTGGTGGTCACCTGGCCGGCCGCATCGATCGAGCCGCACATGGTGAGCTGCGCCGGCGGCTGCAGCTGCGGCTGCAGCTGGCGGTACTGGATGCACCCCGCCTCGGCCTCCTTGACGCCGAACTTCTTGAAGGCGTCCCTGATCTCCTTCGGGGGAACGGCGACGTGCGTGGCCATGTCGTCGATCCGCTTGCGGACCTCGTTGGCCACCTTCTCGCCGAACTTCTTCTTGGCGGCATCGGTGCCATCGAGCGGGGCCACCAGCACGCGGAAGCGGTCGCTCCCGGTCTGAGCCTGGATCGGCTGGACGAGAGCCGCGCCGGCCGAGGCGGCCAGCAGCAGACCCAGGACGAGTGGCAGTCGGACTCCGGCGGTACGGTTCATCTGTGCATCTCCAGATTGGCGAGGGGGTTCCTGACCGCAGCACGGCGGCCTTCCAACGTTTTCCGGCCCATTCATGTAACCCGTTGCGGCTGTGATGTTTCACACCTCTCCGCACGCCGTTCGTCCCATCCGCCCCCGGCCGTCGGTCCCGCACCGGCGCGCGGTACATATACGGGCGGCAGGCGCCCGCGTGCAAGCATCGGACCGGCCCCTCCCACGCGAGCCCCGGACGCGGCTCGGAGCGACATCCCGGGAACACCCCTTGCACCCGGCAGCACGGGAAAGGAGCGGCCCATGGCAACAGAAGTTTTCGACGGTGGCACAGCGATCGGACGGCTACTCGCGCGCGCCCGGGAGCTGGATGACGCGCTCGAGCCGGAGCGGCGCCACGAGGTACTCATGGAACGCGCGGAGGCGCGGGACGGGATGGAGCGGGCCGAGGCGGAGGCGGTCTACGCGCTGGCGGAGGAGGAGGGCCTGGAGCCGGAGCTGGCGCTGCTGCTGGCGGGAAGCGGCGTGGGCGTGATCGAGCTGGAGCAGCCGGACAGCGATCCGGAACGGCTGGGCCGGCAGCAGGCGCCGCCGGACTGGGTCGCGGAGGCGGATGTCCCGGCCGGGGAGGCGCTGCGCGAGCGTCGCCTGCGCCTCAGTTTCCGGCGGCTGCGGTCGCTGCTCGAGGAAACGGGCTCAGCGTCGGAGGCCGTGCATCGGCTCGCGCATGAGCCGGACGTCGCCGAAGGAGCCTGGTGATTCGTCGGGTGCGGCGAGGCCGCGCCGGGTGGAGCCGACCAGGCGCTCGGTGAAGTCGAGCCGCTCCTCCATGAGGTCCATCCTGCGGCCGACGTTCTCGAGCAGGCTGGCGATGCGCGCGAGCTGCGGATCGGGCACAGCCGGTGCCGCGGGCGGCTGGAGGCGCTCGCGGGTCATGACCTCGAGCAGCGCTCCGATGCGCTTCGAGATCGGGCGCAGGATCATGACCATAGCGATGCAGACGAACATCGTCATCGGGATCAGCTCTTCCACGGGGCCTCCAGCGTAGGGTCGCAGCTCGCTCGGGGAACTCTACGGACGGGGCGAGACCCGGGTTTCAGGGGTCGCGGCCGCCGCCGGCGGTCGGCGGCGCCACGCGAGCCGGGCAGCTCAGAGCGTGCGCCGGTTGTTGGTGACGTCGCTCTCGAGGAGGACGCCATCGGGGTCCAGCACGACCTCCACGGGGCGGGCGTCGAGGATGAGGGTCAGCCACTGTCGGGCGTCCTTCGACTCGAGCCGGTGGCGCGCGCCATCCACGAGCAGCGTGACCGGCATCCAGATGTCGCCGTGACGCAGCACCTCGATGCGCAGCTCCCATTTCGCGTCGCGTCGTCGCTTCACGCTCACCGGCCCCAGCTCGTAGTCGAGCCGGCCGGTGGTGTGCAGCCACTGGTGGAAGAACCAGCCGAGCCCTCCCGGGTGGAACGCCTCCATGGCAGCCACCAGGTCCTGCTCGCGCACGTGCCGCAGCCGGTTGTGCTCGTAGTAATGGCGGAGCCCCCGGCGCAGGTTCGCCTCGCCCATGACATCGCGCAGCATCCAGAAGATGGCCTCGGCCTTCCGGTAGGTCATGGCGGAGTACAGCTCGCCATCGATGAACTCGGCGCCGGGCAGGTCCACGGGCTGGACCGGACGGACCGTCTCCAGGCGGCGGACTTCATCGATGGCGCGGCGCCACGACGACTGCCCGTCGCGCGTATGGAAGGCCAGGTTGGTCAGGAACGCGACGAAGCCTTCGTCGAGCCAGCCCTCGCGGAACTCGTTGTTCGCCAGGATGCCCTGCACGTAGTTGTGCCCCGCCTCGTGCAGGATGAGGCCGGCGCTCGCGCTGCCGTTCATCATCATCATCGGGAACTCGGTACCGCCGCCCTCGATGCGGTGCACGTTCGTGATCTGCGGCCAGGCGAAGGCACCGAAGATGGTGTCGTACCAGGCGAGCGCGGCGACGGTGTTGCGCACCGCCACGCCGTCATCCCACGCGGTGTCCCCCGGCTGGTAGAGCACGTGGATGGCGACGTCGCCATAGGCGCCACCCTCGTAGCGGTACTGCGGGCTGGTGGTCCAGGCGAAATGGTGCACGTCGAGCGCGCGCCAGCGCACCTGCTTGCGCCCGGCCGCCGGCGCCGGCGCGAGCAGTCCCAGTGCCTCGGCGGCACGCGCGGGGTAGACGTCGCGCCGGTAGTCGGGCGCGGCGCCGGGGACCGCGGCCGCGCCTGCCCAGCCGGGATCGCCGCTCACGGGCACGCCGGTCGCGCCCACGACCTGGTCATCGGCCAGCTCGAGCGTCACGTCGTACTCCGCGAACTCCCCGTAGAACTCGCCCTGCGGCAGCAGCGGCTGGACCTGCCAGCCGTCGCGGTCGAACACGGCGATGCGTGGATACCAGTGGGCGAGGTCCCAGTGCCGGCCGCGTCGGCCCTGGCGTCTAGGCAGCGTGGCGGGCCGCGCATCCCAGTCCATTCCCACCATGACGGAATCGCCGGGCAGCAGCGGCGCCCGGAGTAGCACGGCCATGACCGTGGAATCGGGAGCGAGCGGAAAGACCGGCGTCACCGCGCGGCCGTCCAGGGCGACGCGGTGCACGCGCTCGAACGCGTGCGCCTCGGCGCCCAGCTGCTGGAAGCGCAGCCCGCCGTGCGCCTGGTCGTGGCGCGCCCAGAGACTGTGCGGCCGGAACGCATTCAGGTGCAGGTGGAACCAGAGCGTGTCGAGCTGCCGGCTCGACCGGTTCTGGTAGTGCATGCGGAGTCGGCCGTTCAACACCTGCGCGCTCTCGTCGAGGCGGGCCTCGATGCGGTAGGCGACGCGCTGCTGGAAGTACCCGGTGTCGGGGGCCTGCAGCGCGGCGGCGAGCACGAGCATGGACAGCATGGCGGTCCCGGGAAAACGGTTTCGAGAAGGCGGCGGGCCCACGCGCCGGCAGCACTCCTGCCGGCTGCACGCGCGGCGTATGTTGATCGTCCCGATCGGTCGCCTCGGGCGGCGGAATAGGTAGCCGCAGCCGGTGGCCGCGTCAACACGGAGCGAGCTTGCTGGACGACGTCGTCATCGAGCCCCCGGCGCGTGCGCCGCGCCTCTCGATCGGCATCCGCTACATGATCGCGGGTGCGTTCTTCTTCAGCGTGATGAGCCTGTTCGTGAAGCTGGCCGGCCGCCGCCTGCCCAGCCAGGAGATCGTGTTCGCGCGCTCACTCATCATGACCGTGATCTGCCTGGTGGCCCTGCGCCGCCGGGCGATCCCGCCGCTCGGCACGCGCCGGCGGCTGCTGCTGCTGCGCAGCGGGTTCGGCTTCGCGGCGCTGAGCTGCTTCTACTACGCGCTGGTGCATCTGCCGCTCGCGGATGCGACCGTGATCCAGTACACCAACCCGGTGTTCACCGCGCTGCTCGCCGTGTTCCTGCTGCGCGAGCGGCTGCGCCCGGTCGAGCTCGCAGGCCTGGCGCTCAGCCTGCTGGGCGTGCTCATCGTGGCCCGCCCCTCGTTCCTGTTCGGCATCGCCGCGCGCCTGCCGCTGGTACCGGTGCTGGTCGCGCTGGGCGGCGCGGTATGCAGCGGCACCGCGTACGTGCTGGTGCGCAAGCTGGAGAGCGAGCACTACCTGGTGGTGATCCTGTACTTCTCGATGTTGAGCGTGCTGGGCTCGTTCCCGTTCCTGCTGCACCAGGCGGTGCTGCCGCGCGGCTGGGAATGGCTGGTGTTGCTGGGTGTCGGGCTCAGCACGCAGGCCGGGCAGGTGTTCCTGACCCGCGGCCTGCACCGGGAGCGGGCCGGGCGCGCGACCGCGGCCACGCTGGTGCAAGTCGTCTTCGCCGCGTTCTGGGGCGTGCTCGTGTTCGGCGAGGTGCCGGACGTCTGGGTGCTCTTCGGCTCGGCGCTCATCATCGGCAGCATCCTGGCGCTCGGGCGCGGCTGAGCGCACCCGGCCGGCCCGCGCGCCGCGCCGCTTGCAACGGCTCCGGCGCGGCCTTCTATTCCGGCAGAAACCACCGCTTCCGCTTTTCGGACGGATCCCATGGACACCAAGCGCCCGACCGTGCCCGCCGCCGAGGAGATCCTGGGCGGCTATTTCCCCGTGCTCGACCATGGTTTCGTCGCGCTCGTCGACTACATGGGCACGGACGACAGCATCGAGCGAGCGGCCCGCGTCAGCTACGGCTACGGTACCCGTCAGAGCAGTCAGACGCGCGGCCTGATCCGCTACCTGCGGCGCCACCGGCACACGACTCCCAGCGAGATGGTCGAGCTCAAGTTCCACTGCGCGATGCCGATGTTCGTGGCGCGCCAGTGGATCCGCCACCGCACCGCGAACGTGAACGAGTACAGCGGCCGCTACTCGCTGATCCCGCTGCTCTTCTACACGCCGCGCAGCGAGGACTTCGCGTTGCAGAGCCCCGTGAACAACCAGGGCCGCCAGGAGACGGCCGCGGCCAGTGAGCTGTACGGCGAGGCGGTGGACCGGTGGGCGAACCTGCGGGCGCAGGCGGCCTCGACCTACGGCTGGCTGGTCGCCGGGGACGTGGCCCGCGAGCTGGCGCGCATCGACCTGCCGCTCTCCACCTACACGCAGTGGTACTGGAAGATCGACCTGCACAACCTGCTGCATTTCCTGTCCCTGCGGGCCGACGTCCACGCGCAGTACGAGATCCGCGCGTTCGCGGAGGTGATGGCCGGCATCGTCAAGCGGGTGGCGCCGCTCTCGTACGAGGCCTGGATCGACTACCAGCTGGCCGGGGCGGTGCTCTCGAGGGGGGAGCTCGCCGCACTGCAGGCGCTGCTGGAGAGCGACGACAGCGGCATCCGTGCGCGCGCCGACCGGAGCGCACTCTCGGTGGGCGAGCTGAAGCAGTTCGATCTGTCGGGCCGGGAGGCGCGCGAGCTGCTCGAGAAGCTGCGTCCGCGCCCGGTGCCGGACTACGAGCTGGATCTCGGCCGGATGCGGAGCGCGGCGGACGTCGAGCGCGAGATGCGGGCGGCGGTGCCGATGCGGGACCGCGAGGTGGAAGCCTAGTGGTCGTCATCATCGGCGCCGGGATCAGCGGCCTGGCCCTGGCGCACCAGCTCGCGAAGCGCGCGGTGCCATTCACCGTGCTCGAATCGAGTGACCGGCCCGGCGGCGTGATCCGGAGCGGCCGCGTGGCGGGCCACCTGCTCGAATGGGGCCCGCAGCGCGGCCGGCTCACGGAGGGTTTCCGCGAGCTGGTCGACGACCTGGGCCTGGCCGACCGCGTCATCACCGCACCGCCCGACCTGCCGCTTTACGTCTACCGGAACGGGCGGCTGCGGCGCGTGCCCTACTCCGCGGGCGCGTTCCTCCGCTCCGACATCATCTCGTGGCCGGGCAAGCTGCGCATCGCCCTGGAGCCGTTCACCTCGGCGCCCCGCGACGACGAGAGCGTGGCCGACCTGTTCACGCGCAAGATCGGGCGCGAGGCCTACGACAACCTGGTCGGTCCGCTCTACGGGGGACTCTACGCCTCCGATCCGAAGGACATGATCGTCGGACTCTCGCTGCGCCACGTGCTGCGCGAGTTCGGCCTGAAACGGAGCTTCCTGCTGCCGTTGTTGCGGCAGGGCGGCAGCATCACCCCGCCCGATGCCTGCTCCTTCGAGGACGGCATGCAGACGCTGCCCGACGCGCTCGCGGCCCGCCACGCCGCGCACGTGCGGCTCGGCACGCCGGCGCGCGAGCTGCGCGCGGCTGGCCGGGACCTCGTCGTCGTCACCGACCACGAGGAGCTGCGGGCCCGGGACGTCGTCATCACCACGCCCGCGCCCGCGGCCGCGCGCCTGCTCGCGGCCGCCGCCCCCGACGCGGCCGCCCGCCTCGAGCGGCTGCGCTACAACCCGCTCGGCGTCGTGCATCTCTACGCCGAGACGGAGCTGCGCGGCCTCGGCTACCAGGTCTCGTTCGCGGAGCCGCTGCTCACCCGCGGGGTGACGTGGAACGACAGCCTGTTCGCTCGGAAGGGCGTCTACACGGTGTATCTCGGCGGCGCGAAACACCCCGAGATCGTGGCCGACACGGACGCGCGCATGAGCGACGTCGCCCGCGCGGAGTTCCGGCTCGCGACCGGCTACGACGCGGAGGTGCTGGCGGTGGAGCGCGAGCGGATGCCCGCGTGGGACAGCTCGTGGCGAGCGCTGCCGGGACTCGCCCTGCCGGAGGGCGTGCACGTGCACGCGAACTGGGAGTCGCGGCCGGGCATCCCCGGCCGGCTGGTCATGGCGCAGCGGTTCGCGGAGCGACTCGCGCGCCGGGCGCCGGAAAGCGAGCCGGCACGGTGAGCACAAGGACTGGCACGCACTAGAGCCGGTGCACGCGCACGTGCTGCGCCATCTCGGAGTCGACCGCGAACTCGGCATGGCCGATCCGGAAGATGAAGGCCGGGTAGCGCTGCAGCACCGTCAGCTCGGCCCCCGGCAGCACGCCCATGGCCGCGAGCTTCCAGGCCGCCTGGCTGCCTGGCTGCTGCAGGCAGGAAACCGTGCCTCGCTCGCCCTGCCTCAGCGTGGTGAGCGGCAGCGAGTCGCAGTCGAGTGCCGCGCAGCCGTCACCGGCCGGCACGGGCGCGCCCGCGGCGCAGCTATCCTCCCAGGTGGCCGCGAAGTTCCAGCCCAGGCCGGCGGCAATCCTTTCCCGCAGCGTCATGGCACCACCGCCAGCTCACGTTCGTCCTCGTGCTCCTCGTACGGCGCGAGCAGGTCGGCCGCATCCGTGCGCAGCCAGCTGCGCAGCTTGGAGACCCATTCCGGCGTGGTCGGGTTCTCGAAGCCGCACTGCGGGCAGCGCACGAAGCTGCAGCCGCCCCGGAGCGGACAGGCGCCACAGGTGCGCTGGCCGTAGTCCTCGTCGAAGCGCGTGTGGCAGAAGCCGCAGGTGACTTTGCTCATGGGATCCCCTTCCCGACCGGTACGGTCAGAATGCGCGCATGGTCACGTTCACCAGCCAGCCCATCCCGAAGGCGAACGGGGTAATGAACGCGAGCATGCCGAGCGCGGTTTTCCAGCCGCGCTCCTTGATCATCATCAGGAACTGTGCGACGCAGGGCACGAACAGCGTCAGCGTGACCGCCGCGACCGTGATCTGCACCGGGTCGAGCAGGCCCTGCTGGCTCATGTCGAAGAGCCCGGCAGCGCCGTAGTCGCGGCGGAAGAAGCCGAACAGGAAGATGGCCGCGGTCTCGCGCGGCAGGCCGAGCAGCCCGACCAGGGGCGCGAGCTGGGCCACGGTCCACTGCAGCGCGCCGGTCAGGTCGCCGATCCAGAGCAGCACGCTCGCGAACAGGAACAGTGGCAGCACCTCGACGAAGTACCAGTGCATGCGCGTGTACGTCTTCATCAGCACGTTGCCCGCGCGCGGCAGCCGGAGCGGCGGCAGCTCCATGTGGAAGCTCGGCGGCGCCCCCGGCAGCAGCTTCGCGGTGATCGCGCCGACCAGCACGAACGTGAACCCCAGGGTCGCGATCCAGACGCCGAGCGCGAGCGGGTAGCCGGAGAGCAGGGCCAGCATGACCCCGAGCTGCGCCGAGCACGGGATCGCGAGCGCGAGCAGCAGCGTCGCCAGCACGCGCTCCCGCTTCGTCTCGAGCGTGCGCGTCACCATGGTGGCCATGGTATCGCAGGCGAAGCCCAGCACCATCGGGATCACGGCGCGACCGGACAGTCCCAGGCGCTTGAAGCCGCGATCGACGAGCAGCGCCAGGCGCGGGAAGTAGCCGGTGTCCTCCAGGATCGAGAAGAACAGGAAGAACGCGCCCACCACGGGCAGGATGATCGCGACCGCGTAACGCAGCCCGAGTGTGAGCACGCCGTAGTCGCCGACGAAGAGCGCGCGGAGCGACTCGGACGGCAGCCCGGCGAACAGGCGCTCGAGCCACGGGTTCAGGTGCGCCTCGAAGACGCTGGTCTCGATCAGGTCCACGAGCGTGCCGGCACCGAACTGGCCGACGAACTTGTAGAGCCCGAGGTAGAGCACGATGAAGAGCAGCGGCAGCCCGGTGGCCGGTCGCGTGAGCAGCCGGCCGAGGCGGTCCTGCCAGCCGGAGGGCGCGCGCTCCGGCGAGACGAAAGCGGACTCGAGCAGGCGGTCGGCGGCGCGGCGCCGCTCGTAGGCGACCCGGTAGACCGCGGGTCCGTCGAGCGTGCCGCCCGCCGCCGCGAGCAGCGCCTGCACGCGCGCGGCGTCGCCCTCGGCTCCGACCATGCGTGCGAGCGCCTCCTGGTCGCCCTGGATGGCGAGCGCGACGATCGCCTCGGGCGCGACCGGGTACACGCCGGCGAGCGCGCCGCGGGTCTGCTCGATGGCCTGGCCGACGCCGTTCGTGTAGCTGGGGATCGGCGGTCCACTCGCGCCGCGCGCACGCCCGATCGCCGCGACCAGCCGGTCTACGCCGCGACCGGTGATCGCGACGATGGGCACGACCTCGAAGCCGAGCCGCTGCGCGAGCAGCTCGTGGTCGACGCTCACGCCGAGGCGATCCGCCTCGTCCATCATGTTGAGCGCGAGCACGAGCGGGCGGCCCAGCTCGGTGAGCTGCAGCGTGAGCGGCAGCATGCGTCCCAGGTTCTTGGCATCGACCACGTGCACCAGCACGTCGGCGTGGCCATCGAGCACGATCCGCTGCGTGACGCGCTCCTCCTCCGAGGTCGGCAGCAGCGAATAGAGCCCGGGCGTGTCGAGCACCTCGGCGCGGTCGCCGCCCAGGCGCACGTGGCCGTGCGCGACCTCGACCGATGTACCGGGGAAGTTGGAGACCGTGACGTAGCTGTGCGTGAGCCGGTTGAAGAGCGCGCTCTTGCCCACGTTCGGGGCGCCGATCAGGGCGACCCGGAAATCGGCATGCGCCCCCGCAACCGGTGCCCCCGGCTGGTGACAGCCGGTCCCGGAAACGGCGCGCGTGGGGGGCGCGAGCGTCGCGGGCGTCATGTCAGAGCGCCGGCTGGTCCGAGGCGGCGGCGTGCACGGGCAGACTGCTGGAGTAGCGCTTCATGCGGCGCGCGAAGTACGGCTCGACCGGCTCCGCAGTCCCCTGCTCGATCATGCGCGCGTACTTGACCGGCACGTGCGCGCAGAACGGCTCCGCCTCCAGGTAGTCACCGGTCGTGGCATAGGCGCGCGCCCGGCTCCCGCCGCACACGGGGCGGTACTCGCACACCTGGCACTTCCCTTTCAGCTGCGAGCGGTCACGAAGCGTCCGGAACAGGGTGGAGTTGCGGTACACGTCGACCAGGTCCGCGCTCCGGATGTTGCCGGCGGTGACCGGCAGGAACCCGGACGGGAAGATCTCGCCGGTATGACTCACGAACAGGAAGCCATCGCCATCGTTGACGCCGCGCGCCCGGCCGATGCCGTCGATCAGCGAGAGGCCCGCCCCGTCGGTGAGCACGTCGCTCGATTCGTCGCGCGCGCCGTTGCGTCGCTCCGCCACCTTGCGCTGAAGCACCACGCGCGAGTACTGCGGCGCGGCCGTCGCCTTGATGTCGAAGGGCGCGGTCCCGGAGAGGTCGTAGAGCCGGTGGAAGACCCGCTCGAACTCATCGGCGCTGGCCACGTCCTCGGGCCGCGCGCGCCCCATCGGGATCAGGAAGAAGACCTCCCAGAAGACGATGCCCACCTCGGTCATCAGCTGACAGAGGTTGTCGAAGTCGTCGAGGTTGTGTCGGGCGACGACCGTGTTCACCTGCGTCGAAAGACCGATCTCCTGCGACGTCCTCAGGATCCGCAGCCCGTGCTCGAACGAGCCCGAAACGCGCCGGAACTCATCGTGGATGCCGGGGTGCGAGCCATCCAGGCTGATCGCCAGCCGGGACAGGCCCGCGTCCTTCAGCTCCTGCAGCCGCTCCCGGGTCGTGAGCGGCGTGGTCGCAGGCGTGATCGCCATGCGCAGGCCGAGCGCGTGACCGTACGCGACCAGCTCCACGATGTCGGGACGCTTCATGCAATCGCCGCCGCTGAACACGAAGATGATCGGGCCGAAGCGGCGCACGTCTCGCATCAGCTGGCGTGCCTCGTCCGTGGACAGCTCCTCGGGGTGGCGCTCCGGCTGCGCCTCCGCCCGACAGTGCTTGCAGGCCAGGTCACACGCCTGGGTCGTCTCCCAGATGACCAGGAACGGGGCCTGGTCGAAATCGATCTTGCCCATGCCGGGGTGCTGGGCGCCGGGTCGGCCATGATGCCTCATCATGGGCGGGAAGCTACTTCCCCCCGGTACTCCGGTCTGTCGGAGTATTTCGGGAATTCGGATCGGCAGGTGTGGAAAGGGGTGTAGGGCTTCGCCCTACACCGGGGCGAGGGCGAGGGCGAGGGCGAGGGGGCGGAGGGTCGTTACCCGTTCAGACAGTACGTGCCCGGGCGCTCGCGGCAGCGGCAGGGACGCAGACCACGCGGGACGGCGGCATCGCTGCCAGCCGCCCGCGAGCGGCTGCCTGCCCCGACGGCGAGCAACGGCTCCAGCAGGTCGGCAAGGACCTCGATGAACGCAGGGGCATCGTGCGGGATCATGACGCGGTGGAAACCGAGCCCGCGGGCCTCGGCCTGCTCGCGCAGCTCGTGATCGAGCTCGGCGAGCGTCTCGGACTGCTCGTGCATGAAGCTGACCGGATCCACGACCACGTGGTCCGCGTCGATCTCCTCGATGACGCTGCCGATGTCCGGCTGGGTCCAGGCGATGCCGGGCCGGTTCGCGTGGTTCTGGTACCCGATCACGTAATCGCCCACCCCGAGGTCGGCCGCGAGGATCGCGCAGAAATCGCGAACGTACTCGTCGTAGCGGCTGCCCCGCTCGATGTGGTGCATGGGCGTGCCGTGCGCCGAGAACACCAGCTTCGTGCGCGGATCGGCCAGGGAAACGTCGGCCTCACGTGTGGCGTTCCGAATCGCGTCGGCGCGCAGTCGGAGATAGGCCGGCTGGCGGTGCCAGCCGGCGATCTCGAGGAGCGACGCGTTCCAGCCGAGCGCGCGCATCTCCTGCTCGACTTCCGCGAGCGCCGCGATCGTGGTGGTGGGTCCGCACAGCGGATAAACCGGCAGCGCCACCACCCGCTCCGCCCCGGCCGCGCGCGCCGCCGCGACCGCGCGCGGGATCGACGGCTCGGTGAACTGCATGCCCTGCAGGATGACGACGTCGTGACCGCGGGCCGCGAGCGCCTGCTCCAGCAGTTTCGCGTGCTGCGTGGCCTGCGCGTGCAGCGGCGAGCCGCCGATGCTCTCGTACTCCGCAATCAGCGAGGGCGCGCGCGCCTCCGCGAGCGCCCGGCTGCGGGCGCGCGCCTCCGGTGAAGGCGGCCGGCCCTCGAGCTGCGCGTTCAGGCTGAAGATGCGCTCGAGAAACGGCACCACCTCGTGCAGTGTGGCATGCTCGGGCTCACCGAAGTTGAGCAGGAGAACGGCGGCTTTCATGGGCGGCTGATCCTTCCGTTAGATGGCCGCTGTATATGGGCCGAACGGGGCGACAAGTCAAACCGCTGGACCGGAGCGGCAGGGCGGGCCGGCGTGCGAGGGGTCGGGGCAGACACCCGGAGGGTCAGGTGCAGGTGCCGACGGTGAGGTCGCGATGTCCGGCGCCGTCGAGCGCGCTCGAGCGGGCGTGGCCCGCTGCCAGCGCTGTTCCCGCGACTACAGCCACCGGCTCAGCCGCGCCCACAGCCACTCGCGCAGCGGTTTCGGCAGTACGCGCCGGCCGATGGCGAACGCGTGAGGGACACCCGTCTCCCAGAACACGCGCCTGATCCGGTCGGGCAGCACCTGCAGTCGCTTGAGCGAGTGGTGAAGCCGCGGATGTCGGTAGAGCCAGAGCTGGTACTGGAGCGCCTGCCACACCTCCGTGCCCTCCTGGCCTCGGCTTCGGAGATAGCCTTCCAGCCATTCGAGGAAGGTGTAACGAGCCGGGTGCGGCAGCTCGGGGTGGATCTCGCCGGCATCGGTCGCGACGAACATGCTGGATCCGGGATGCTGACGGTATCGATCCCAGCAGGTATCCGCGACGTAGATGGGCGTCCCCAGGAGCAGCTTCGCGTAGAATGCCTGGTCATCATAGACGCGCCGGAACTCTTCCTCGAATCCGCCGGTCGCTTCGACGGCACCGCGTCGCATGATGATGCTGCAGGTGCACGGGAACGGCGCTCGGTCGCGGAGGACGCGGCTCAGCAGCATCGGGGGTGGCAACAGTGTATCGGGACGCACGCCCAGGGGCTGCGTCCGGTCCCGTCGCCGATCGGCGAACGCGCCCGTCCAGCTGTACCACCACAGCGTGCGTCCGTACAGCGCACCAGCCTCCGGCATCGCATCCAGCATGGCGACCTGCTGCTCCAGCTTGTGCGGCAGCCAGACATCGTCGCCATCGAGCAGCGCGATGTACTCCCCCGTGGCGTGCCTGATACCCAGGTTGCGCGCCGCACTCGCGCCCAGGTTCGCGCGCGGCTCGTGAGTCAGATAGCGTATCCGGTCGGGATGACGGTCGGCATAACCGCGCGCAATGTCGCCGCTCGAGTCGGTGGATCCGTCATCGATGAGCAGCAACTCCCAGTGCGGATAGGTCTGGGCGAGTACGCTCTCGATGGACTCGCCGAGAAACATCTCCAGGTTGACGAACGGCATCACTACCGACACGCGGGCGGGCTCATTCATCCGTCGGCTCCGCACGGTGCCTGCGGCTCGGGAGCGCCCGGATCGCGCGGCCAACCAGCCGGCCGCCGAGCCCGAACCCGTAATGCCGGGCGAGGAGCGCCGTGAGGGACAATACCATGCGGGGCTGCCGCAGCCGCCCTGGATCCAGGCCGGCAGCGCGCTGCACCAGACGGCGTACGGCCCGGCCACCGCGCCCCGAATCCGCATCGGCGCGAGCGAACTCCAGCAAGGCGTTGAACAGGTGGCTGCGCAGCGCCGCGCGGTGGTGGGCGCGCTCCTCCGGGGACAGCTGCCGCGCGCGGGCGAACGCCTGCTGCAGCTCGAGCATCAGGTCCACGGCTCTGAGCAGCTGGTCCGCCGGAAACTCGGCGGGAGGACCGAACATCAGCGCACTGAGCAGTCGATGGGTGGCCTCCGCGCCCTCGGTCCCGCCGGCGTGCGCAGGGAGCAGCGCGGCGACAGCCTGAACCTGCAGGCGGTGGCCTTCCAGCGTGTCGCTGCCATAGGTGGCCGTCATCGATCGTTCGTGAAAGCGCAGACGAACCAGCGGCTCGGCGAGATTCGCCACCCGGAACCGGGCCGCGATCCGGGTCCAGTACTCGTAGTCCATCGAGTAACGGAACGACGCGTCGTAGACACCGACGGCTTCGAGCACCGGCTGGCGCCGAAACATGACTGCCGTGTGGGCGAACGGGCAGTAGAACAGCATGGCCCACAGGATCGTGACGTGATCGCAGTTCGCATCGACCTGCGCGAGAACGCCGCCCTCCGCGTCGATCTCGGTATGAGCGGAGCCGAGCAGGGCCACGTCCGGGTGAGCGTCCAGGAAGGCGACCTGGGCCCCCAAGCGGTCGGGCTCGGAGATGTCGTCCGCATCCTGGCGCGCGATGAACTCGCCGCGAGCCACCGCCAGACCCCGGTTCAGGCTCTCCGCCAGGCCCCGGTTGGCACTGTTGCGCAGAACCCGGATCCGCGGATCGTCACAGCGGCCGAGAATGGCCGCGGTCGAGTCCTTGGACGCGTCGTCGATGATGATGAACTCGAAGTCCCGGTACCGCTGCCGAAGAATGCTGTCGATGGCTTCCTGGAGGTAGCGCTCGCCGTTGAACACCGACATGACGACGGAAATCCTGGGACCGGGACCGGCGTCCGCCGCATCATGGCCCGAGCTGCGATCGCCCGTCACGAATCCGTCAGCGATTAGCTCGAAGCGACGCGACACGGTTGCCGTCCTTCGTCGGGTGTGATGTCCAACTCGTCGGCTGGTGAGGGAGGGGACGACGGACGCCGCAACTTATGGATCGGCGGAAGGGAGTGGCAAGTCACGCGATCGGGCGCCGGCTCCATCCGGCGGACCATCGCGATATCCTCGACGGTCGTGCACAGCAGCGTGAAGCGCGGCAGCCCGACGGGATTCACCGCTGTCTCCCGCGTGGTGGCGAGCGGCGACGCCGGGCGGAGTGCCGAGCGTCGTGGCCTTTGTGGCGGCGCTCAGCAGATCCGCGGCAGCTGCTCCCCGCTGAGCATCTCGACCACGCGCAGGCCGCCGATGCGGGTGCGGGCGAATACGCGCCCGGGATGCTCGCTCACCACCTCCCCGATGATCGCCGCCCCGCGACCGTGGCGGTCGGACGCGATCAGCGCGAGCGCCTCCTCCGCCCGGGCCCGCGCCACGATCGCGATCAGCTTGCCCTCGTTGGCGACATAG
>DATHVV010000117.1:0-15902 GCA_035461105.1 Longimicrobiales bacterium
GCCCTGCTCATGATCCAGATCGCGGCGCTCGACGCGCTGTTCCGGCCGCGGCGCACCGCCGGGCAGGTGTGGCACGACGGGACGCCGCCGGTGGCATCGTCAGCGAAGGAGCCATGGAGGCACTGAGCGAACAGGAGAGCGCCGTCGCGCTCGAGAGCAGCCTGCACCGCCACATCGCGGGACAGCCCATCGTGTGCTTCGCGAACGACTGGCGGGGCGACCCGACCAGCAAGCATCACATCATGCGCACGCTCGCGGCGTATACAGAGGTGCTCTGGGTCGAGAGCAGCGGCATGCGGCGTCCCGGTCTCACGCTGGCCGATGGCCGACGCATCCTGGACAAGCTGCGGCGCGCGCGCTCGCCGGTCACGGCGGCGACGGGGCCGGTGCGGGTCATCAGTCCGCTCTCGGTGCCGCTGCCCGGGTGGCGGCTCGCCGAGCGCGCGAACGCCCGCCTCTACCGCCGCGCACTGGCCGGTGCCGGGGTCGTGTCGGGTGGTGGTCCGGCGCCGCTGCTCTGGGTGTACACGCCCACGGTGGCGCCCTACCTGGCGGGCATCGAGCGCGTCGGCCTGGTCTATCACTGCGTCGATCGGTGGTGGGCGTTCGGCGAATACGACGAGGCGGTGATGCGCGCGCATCACGCCGCGCTCTGCCGGGGCGCGGACGTCGTGTTCGCGTCGTCGGCGGAGCTGGTGCGCGATTGCGCGGCGTTCACGGACGACGTGCACCTCGTGCGGCATGGTGTCGACTGGGCTCACTTCGCGCGTGCCGCGCTCGATCCGCCGGGCGAGCCGGCGGACCTGGTTGACGTGCGCGGTCCCGTGCTCGGCTTCTTCGGGCTGATCCACGACTGGATCGACCAGGCGCTGCTGGTCCGCGTCGCGGACGCGTTCCCGGACGCCACCCTGGTGCTGATCGGCAAGACGCGCGTCGAGGTGGGAGAGCTGAGCCGCCGGCCCAACGTCCGGCTGCTCGGCCAGAAGTCCTACGACGACCTGCCCGCCTACGCCGCCCGCTTCCACGTCGGCCTGATCCCGTTCGTGCTCAACGAGCTGACCCGGGCGGTCAACCCCATCAAGCTGCGCGAGTACCTGTCCGCGGGCGTGCCGGTCGTATCCACGGCGCTGCCGGAGCTGGCGGTCTACGAGGGGAGTGACCGGGTGCGCATCGCCGGTGATGCGGACGCCTTCATCGCCGCAATCGGGCAGCTGCTGGCGCGCCGTGACACCCCCGAGGCGCGCGCCGCCGCCGCGCGCCGCATGGTGGGCGAGTCCTGGCTGGGCCGCTGCGAGCAGATGGTGCGCCTCTGGCGGGATGCGGCCGCTCGGCCCCGGAGCTGAGCCGAGCGCATCACTCCTGCGGCGGGGACGGGGCGGGCGACACGATCCGCCGTGCTGCCCGTGCCAGCAGCAGGCCGGCAACCGTGCCGCCCAGCATGCCGAGGGCGCCGGTCCAGCCGATCGCGAGCAGCACGGTGTCCACCGGAACGCGGATCCAGGCGTACCAGCCGAGCGCGAGCCCGAGCGCGAGGGCGGCGCGCCAGTGGGCCCAGAACCCGATCGGCAGCAGCAGCAGCGCGAGCCAGAGCGCGCCCAGCGCGTCCGCGGCAGCCGGCGCAACCGATTCGCCGCTGTAGAGAAGCCGCCAGCCGTCGCCGGCGTCGTGTCCGTAGCCGCAGAAGCTCGCGCGTTGCACCACGAAGCACTGCCCATCGGGCGTGGTGGCGGCGGCGATCAGGACGGTATCGCCCGGTGCGTGGCCCGCGAGGATGCCGGCCGCGCGCAGTGCCGGCGCGTCGAGGCGGAGCCGGTGCGCGCGCACCTGCCGGCGGTACACGATGCCGTCGCCGGCAGCTCCCAGCAGAAGGGCTTCGCCACCTTCCGCGTCGTGGATCGTGAGCAGAGGTGCGAGCCGCTCCGGCGGCGGACCCAGGGTCACCACGGCGGCTATGGGCACGCCGCGCCCCAGGCGTTCCCCCCACTGACCGACCCCGCGGGCCGGGCCCGGACGCAGGGGCACGTCCCCGATGATCGCATTCAGGACGGTCCCCTCGAATTGCGCCATGCCCTGGAGTGCCGGTGCCCATTGCACGGTATGGGGTGCTGGCGGCAGCACCGGCTCGAGCAGCCAGCCGGTCAGGAAGATCGCGCCGACCGCGAGCCCCGCCCACAGGGACGCGAGCCCCGTCCCCAGCACGGCGCCGGGAACCAGCCAGCGGCGCC
Organism: Longimicrobiales bacterium; assembly: GCA_035461105.1. Taxonomy (GTDB): domain Bacteria; phylum Gemmatimonadota; class Gemmatimonadetes; order Longimicrobiales; family RSA9; genus VEPF01. The sequence goes on from DATHVV010000117.1 coordinate 2,226, forward strand.
CGAGCCGCACCGCCACTACGCCCGCCGCCGCGCCGATCGTGTTGAACAGTACGTCGCCCAGGCTCGGGTCCCGTCCCGGGATCGCCAGCTGCGCGGTCTCGATCAGGCCCGAGAGCAGTCCCGCCAGCGCCACCGCGGGAACGCTTCCCAGTACGCTCCCGAGCAGCATGCCCACGGGCACGAACATGACCACGTTGAGCAGCGCATCGGCCACTGCGCGCGGCCCGCACAGCAGGCACGCCACCAGTTCCGCCGCCCCCGTTTCGGGCTGCGGGCTGAGCGTCGCCCAGGCGATCGCCAGGGCCAGTGCGGCGCCGGCCACACGCTTCAGCATCGGTTACCTGTAGCTCGAATGAATTCCGACGCTCGCGACGGCCGGTCACCGCGCGCTACGTCCGTTTCTGATGTCGAGGACCAGTTGCTGTGCGCTCCCCGGTGCGGCATGCCGCCCGCACAGGCCGTAGCGAGTTGCTCGAGTCTGAGACACCCGTGGCGCGCATGCCGCATGCCGGATCGCCCGTTGCGATCCGGCGCGGGTTCACCGAAATATAGGCCGCCCATGAGTTTCACCCCGCCGCGGGGGTATTGGGCGGGCGCGCACACGGGTTGCACCTGAGGCACGCTCCGAAAATCCACGCGCAGCGGCGCCTGTTGACGAATCCATGATGCCATCACCCGAGGCGCAAGCGCCCGCTGCGTCGGTCACCCCCGCTGTAGCCCGCGCGGAGCATGATCCGGGGGTGGCTGGTGCCGCCCGCGCGGAGACCCGGCGGACGATGCTGGCCGGGCTCGATCTGTTTGGGGTTCTGCTCGACCTCGGGTTGCTGCTCCTGATCATCTATCAGTTCCAGCTGGTCAGCCGCTCGTTCTTCCACGTGACCCTGCTCGCCAGCGTCGGTTTCGCGATCAACGCCCGGTTGCCGCTTCGCTTCCGTCTGCATTTCTTTGCGACGCTGTCCGTGGCGAGCCTGGCGGTCGCGTTCGGATTCGTGAACGGTGCCTGGCTGCTCGTGCTGGGCGGAGGCCTTCTGGCCATCTGCCACCTGCCGATCACGTTCCCGTGGAAGGTCGGGGCACTCCTGCTGGCGGGTTTGGTGCTGGCCGCGCTGCGCGCCGGCGTGCTCGCCGTGCCGTGGTCGCCGAGCATATGGCCGATACTGGGTTCCATGTTCATGTTCCGCCTCGCGCTGTACATGCATGCGCTGCGGCATGAGAAGGTGCAGCCGACGCTGGCGCGGGGCCTGGGCTATTTCTTCATGCTGCCCAATGTCTGCTTCCCGCTGTTCCCCGTGGTGGACTATGCGACGTTCACCCGGACACACTACGAAGGCGACGCGGCGGCCACGTATCGCACCGGCATCAGCTGGATGCTTCGCGGGCTGGTTCACCTGATCCTCTATCGGCTGGTCTATCTCCACCTCGTCGTGGATCCCTCCGACATCGCCGATCTCGGTACGCTGGCTCAGCACATCCTGTCGACTTTCCTGCTGTATCTGCGAGTTTCCGGAGAGTTCCACCTGGTCGTGGGCATGCTGTACCTGTACGGGTTCCGGCTCCCCGAGACGCACCGGCTCTATTATCTGGCCTCGAGCTTCACCGACTTCTGGCGGCGCATCAACATCTACTGGAAAGACTTCATGATGAAGCTGGTCTACTATCCCAGCTTCTTCCAGATGCGCCGCTACGGTGCCACGCGGGCACTCGTGTTCTCCACGATCATCGTGTTCCTGGCCACCTGGCTGCTCCACTCGTACCAGTGGTTCTGGCTGCGAGGGGATTTTCCGGTCACGGTCGAGGACGGGCTCTTCTGGGTCATTCTCGGAGGCCTGGTGGTGGTGAATGCGCTTCGCGAAGCGCGGCGGGGCCGGGATCGACTGCGCGGGCGGAGCCGCTGGAGTGGCGCCCTCGCGGTACGTACCGTCGCTACCTTCCTGGTGCTTTGCGTGCTCTGGTCACTGTGGAGCGCGGAGTCGGCATCGCAGTGGTTGTGGCTCTGGACCGCGGCCGCCCGCTTCGACGCGGCGGACGTGCTCGTGATCGGCCTGTTCCTGGCGGCGGGTCTGGCGATCGCCGGCCGCAACTGGAATGCACCGAGTCTCGGTGGCGCCAACCGCGTTGCCTCGATCATGCCGCCGGTTCTGCGGACTCGCGTCGCGCTCGCCGCTCTGGTTCTCGCGGGCACGCCCCAGCTCGTCGAGCCCATCTCGTCGCGTGGTGCCGCCCTGATCGCATCCGTGCAGGAGCCGCGCATGAACGAGCGGGATCGGGTGCTGGAGCATCGCGGCTACTATGAGAGAATGGACAACGTGGCGAGGCTGAGCTCCCAGGTGTGGCAAACCGTCGCCACGCGTCCCGATGACTGGGTGCCACTGACGGAAACCGCCGCCTGGCGTGTGCGCGACGATTTCCTCCGGGCCGACCTGGCCCCATCGACCAGGATCACGTTCTACCAGGCGCCCCTCCAGGTGAATGCCTGGGGCATGCGTGATCGCGAGATCACGCTGGAAAAGGCGCCCGGGGTGTACCGGATCGCATTGCTGGGCCCGTCCTTCATCATGGGTGCGGGCGTGGGTGACGATGGTACCATCGACCACTTCCTGGAGGAGCGGCTGCACCGGGAGAGCGGCGACAGCATCCGTTTCGAGGTGCTGAATTTCGGGATCAACAACTACTCGCTCACTCAGCAGGTCGTGATGCTCGAGGAAAGGGTCATGCCCTTCGCGCCCGATGTCGTGGTGGTGGCGGACAACGCGACCATGCACCGCCGGGCGGTGAGCCACATGCTGGCCGTCCTGTATGCCGGCCTGCCGCTGCCCGATCCGGAACTCACGGCATTGATCGAGGCTACCGGCGCCCACCAGCTTGGACACCAGGGCAGGCCGATCCCCTTCGAAATCGGACGTCGCCTGGCGAGGCGCTTCGAACTCCCCGCGCGCATGCCCTGGAACGAGGCGCACGCCAGGCTGCGTCTCGTGGGTGACGATCTGGTCGGGTGGAGCATGCGCCGGCTGGCGGCAACGGCCCGGCAGGGTGGCGCAACCCCCGTGTTCGCGCTGATGGACATCGTGGGCGAGGGTGACATGCGAGCCGTTCCCGCCATGAAGGTCGCGGGCAATGCAGGGTTCACGGTGCTCGATATCAGGGATGCCTATGCGGGCCACGATCTGAAATCGCTGCAGGTCGCCGAATGGGACCGACATCCGAACGAAGCGGGGACCAGAGTCCTGGCGGATCGGCTCTTCGCCGAACTCGCCAGGCGCGACATGCTGCCGCTCGCCGCTCGGCCGGCCAGCGGTAGCGAGACCCATACTGCGCTGGAGGATTGATGAGGGATGAGGTGGTGGAGACAGTCCGGCAGTACATCATTGATACGTACCTTCCGGGCGAGGACCCCCGAGCTCTCGGTCCTTCAACCGAGCTGATCTCGAGCGGGATCCTCGACTCCCTCGCCACCCTGGACCTGGTGAGCTACCTGGAGGGCCGATTCAACATCGAGCTCGACGCTCACGAGGTGGACACCGCGTCGCTCGGCACGCTCGATCGCATCGCTCAGCTCGTCGAGACGAAGCTCGATGCCGGCTGAGCAGCCCGTGCTGCTGCACGCGGTTCTCGACCGCGGCGCGGAGCTGCGGCCGGACCGGACGGCAGTCATTCATCCGGGCCGCGCCGCACTGACGTACGCGGAGCTGGTCGGGCTGTCGGATCGTTTCCGCGACCGCCTTCGCGGCCTGGGCATCGGGGAGGGGGACAGGGTCGGCCTCTACCTGCACAAGTCGGTCGATGCCGTGGCGGCCATCTTCGGCATCCTGAAGGCGGGCGCCGCCTACGTCCCGGTCGATCCCGATGCGCCCGCGGAACGGTGTGCCTACGTCCTCAATGACTGCTCCGTGAAGGCCGTGCTGTGCGAGCGCGGCCTGGCTGCCGGCATTGCTCCGGAACTCGCTGAGCTGGGGGCCGCACCGTCGCTGCTGCTGCTCGATGACAGCCCCTCGGGAATCCGCCTGTCGACGCTGCTCGCGGATAGTCCGGGCGCGGCGAGCGCCGGCCTTTCCGCGCCTGCGCCCGCGCCCGACCCGAAGCGGCTGGCATACATCCTCTACACATCCGGGTCCACCGGGCGCCCGAAGGGGGTGATGCTGAGCCATCGCGCGGCGGTGAGCTTCGTGGACTGGTGCTCGGACGTCTTCGAGCCGAAGGCGGAAGACTGCTTTTCCTCGCACGCCCCATTCCACTTCGACCTCTCGATTCTGGACCTTTACGTGCCGCTCAAGCACGGCGCCACGCTGGTGCTCGTCGATGAGGCGACGGGCAAGCAGCCGCTGGCGCTCGCCGCCCTCATCGCCGAGCAGCGCATTACCGTGTGGTACTCCACACCCTCCATTCTGAACGCGCTCGCCCAGTACGGTAAGCTCAACCGTCACGACTTCAGCGCGTTGCGGCTCGTGCTGTTCGCGGGCGAGGTCTTCCCGGTCCCGCAGCTCCGAAGGCTGAAGGAATTCTGGAGCGGAATGCGCTTCTTCAACCTGTACGGGCCGACCGAGACGAACGTGTGCACCTACTTCGAGATTCCCGCACACATTTCACCGGAGAGGACGGATCCGTTCCCGATCGGTCGGACGTGCGAGCATCTGCGCAGCCGGGTCGTGGAGGGGGACGTCGACGCGCCGAAAGGCATGGAGGGCGAGCTGGTGATCGCGGGTCCTGGCGTCATGAGCGGGTACTGGAACCTGCCGGACCTGAATGCTCGCGCCTTTCTCCTGGACGAGGCCGGTGATCGGTGGTACCGGACCGGTGACATCGTGATCGAGGACGCCGGCGGAGATTACCTGTTCCGCGGTCGCCGCGATCGCATGGTCAAGCGACACGGGTATCGCATCGAGCTGGGCGAGATCGAGGCGGCCCTGGCGAGGCACCCGGCGGTACTCGAGGTTGCGGTCGCCGGGCTGGACACCGGGGAGAGCGGCATGCGCATTCAGGCCTTCCTTTCGGTGAACTCGGCAACCGTGCCGTCGCTCGTCGATCTGAAGCAGTACTGCGCCGGCGCGCTCCCTCGATACATGATTCCGGACGGGTTCACGTTGCTCGACGCGCTCCCTCGCACCTCGACCGACAAGATCGACTATCGGCGCCTCGCTCAGCCGGCGCCGCCGACGCAGTGACGAGCGGCTGGCACTCAGGGAGAGACCTTTCGTGGATTTTGCGTGGTCTGACGAGCAGAAGGAACTGCGCGAGTCGGTGGTCCGATTCGCGGAAAGTGCGCTCCAGGACGATCTGGGCGCCCGGGATCAGGAGGGGTGCTTCTCCCGCGACCTGTGGACCCGCTGCGCCGAATTCGGAATCCAGGGATTGCCGTTCCCGGAGCGGTGGGGCGGCAGCGGCGCCGGAATCCTCTCCACGGTCCTGGCCATGGAGGCGCTGGGCAGCGCCTGCGCCGACAACGGACTGCTCTTCGCCCTGAACGCTCAGATGTGGAGCGTGCAGATGCCGATCTTTCGTCACGGCGATGATCAGCAGCGGGAACGATACCTGACCCGACTCTGCAGCGGCGAGTGGATCGGTGCCCATGCCATGAGCGAGCCGGATTCCGGATCCGACGCCTTCGCGCTACGGACGACCGCGCGCCGGGACGGGGATGCCTACGTGCTCAACGGTCTCAAGACGTTCGTAAGCGAAGCGCCCGTGGCCGACCTCTTCCTGGTGTTCGCAACCCTCGATCGCGGCAAGGGAGTCCTCGGGATCACGGGCTTCCTGGTCGAGAGGGGCACACCGGGTCTCTCGCTCGGCAAGCCGCTCCACAAGATGGGGCTCACCACCTCCCCCATGTCCGAGGTCATCCTCGATGACTGCCGTGTCCCGGCAGCGAACCGGCTCGGCAAGGAGGGACGCGCCGCAGCCATCTTCAACGATTCCATGGAATGGGAACGGGCATGCATACTCGCACCGTGCCTGGGTGCCATGGAACGGCAACTCGTGGCCTGCCTCCGGCACGCCCGCGCCCGGGAGCAGTTCGGTCACAGGATCGGTGACTTCCAGTCCGTCTCCAACAAGCTGGCCGAAATGCGGATCAGGGCGGACGCGGCGCGCCTTCTGCTTTACCGGGCTGCCTGGCTCAAGGAGCAGGGCCTGCCCGCCGCGAGCGAGGCGGCTGTCGCCAAGTGGTTCGTCGCCGACGCCCTGGTGCGCTCCGGCCTCGATGCCATCCAGGTCCACGGCGGCTACGGCTACATGCGGGAGTACGGGCTGGAGCGCGACCTCCGCGATTTCGTGGGCAGCACCCTGTATTCCGGGACATCGGAGATCCAGCTGGCCCTGATCGCTCGCGGGCTCGGCCTTTGAACGACGGACGCACCCCGTACTGGTGACGATGCGCTGCCACCCGGCCACCGGGCTGTCGTCCGGACGCAACGGAGTGCGACACCTCGAGTCGGGACGGCTGTAGCATCCACGCAACATGCGGTCTGCGGCCGGGCAGGTTACCATTCCGGCCGGCAGGCGGGAGGCCCTGTGGTACAAGGGCTTATCACCGCGCGCGGAGGCCGGTTCCTCGCTCTTTTTCGCGCGCGCGGTGCGCGTACGCGGGTTGCACCACAGGGTGGCCCGAACTCGAGATTGAGAGCGATGAAGCAGGTTCTGCAGGTCCTAGGCACCGGCGAAATACAGGTGGTGGAAGTACCCGAGCCCATCGTTCGACCGGGGGGCGTGCTCGTGCGCACGCGGGCGTCGGTGGTGAGCGTGGGGACCGATCGCACGCAGATCGATTTCGGGCGGAAGTCGCTGCTGGCGAAGGCGCGCGAGCGGCCCGAGCAGGTGCGACAGGTGCTCCAGTCAGCCGCGCGGGACGGGCTCAAGGCCACGCGCGCGCGAGTCCGCCGGAAGCTGGCGGGCAACGTCGCGCTCGGCTACAGCTGTGCGGGCGTGGTGGAGGCGGTGGGCGCGGGGGCGGACCTGGAGGTCGGTCAGCGGGTCGCCTGCGCCGGGGCGGGGTACGCGAGCCACGCCGAGCGGGTGTGGGTTCCGAAGAACCTGGTGGTGCCGCTGCCCGCGCAGGTTTCCTTCGAGGAGGGCGCGTTCGCGACCATGGGTGCCATCGCGCTGCACGGCATCCGCCAGGCCGGCCCGGTGCTGGGCGAGACGGTGGCCGTGATCGGGCTCGGGCTGCTCGGGCAGCTCACGGTGCAGCTGCTGGTGGCGGCCGGGGTGCGAGCGATCGCGATCGACGTTGACCCGGCCCGTGTCGAGCTGGCAGGCGCTCACGGCGCGCTCGCGTTTCGGCGCGGCGATGCGGTCGAGCAGGCGGTTGCCGCCGCGACCGGTGGTCTCGGTGCGGACGCGGTGCTGATCACGGCGGCGACGTCGAGCGACGATCCGATCCGGCTCTCCGGCCGGATCACGCGCGACCGCGGCCGCGTCGTGCTGGTGGGGGCGGTGCCCATGAACGTGCCGCGCTCGCCGTTCTACGAGAAGGAGATCGACCTGCGCTTCTCGCGCTCCTACGGTCCCGGCCGCTACGACCGTGCGTACGAGGAGCAGGGGCAGGACTACCCGGCCGGCTACGTACGCTGGACGGAGCGCCGCAACCTCGCCGAGTTCGTGCGCCTGGTCGGGGCGGGTCAGGTACGGCTCGAGCCGCTGATCACGCACCGCTTTCCGATCGCGCGGGCGGCTGATGCCTATGCCTCCGTGCGCAGCGGGGGCGGCCCCGCGCCGCTCGGGGTGGTGCTCACCTATCCGGAGGTTCCGGAAGCGACGCCGCTGCGAATTGCGACGTCCGCGGCCAGCGTTCGCGTGAGCCGCGAGCGTCCGGGCATCGGTTTCATCGGCGCGGGCAGCTTCGCGAGCGACATGCTGCTTCCGATCCTGCAGCAGCTCGGCGTGGACCTGGCCGGAGTCGCGACCGCGCGCGGGGTGAGCGCGCTGCAGGCCGCGCAGCAGTTCGGGTTCCGCTACACGGCGTCTGACCCCGAAGCGCTCTTCACCGATCCGTCCGTGCACGCCGTCGTGATCGCGACGCGCCACGACGAGCATGCCGCGCTCGCGGTTCGCGCGCTGGAGAGCGGCAAGGCGGTATTCGTGGAGAAGCCGCTCGCGCTCGACGAGCCGTCGCTCGATCGCGTCATCGCGAGCGCCCGCACCGGCCCGCCCCTGCTGGTCGGTTTCAACCGGCGCTTCGCGCCGGCGACCCAATTCGTGCGGGACCGGTTGAGCCGACTGCCGGGCGCGCGCGTGGTGCACATCCGCGTGAACGCGGGCGCGATCCCGGCCGACTCCTGGATGCACGATCCCGCCGTGGGCGGTGGCCGGCTGGTCGGCGAGGGCTGCCACTTCATCGACTTGGCGACGTACCTGGCCGGCGCCTCTGTAGTCGGCCTGAGCGTTGCGGCACTCGGCGGCACGGATCCGGCCGCACCGCTGCACGACAACGTGCACATCGCGTTGCGCTGCGCGGATGGCTCGCTGGCGAGCGTGCTGTACACGTCGAAAGGGAACGCGCGCGCCGGCAAGGAGCGCGTCGAGGTGTTCGCTGCCGGCACCACGGCGGTGATCGACGACTTCCGTACCGCCGAGTTCCACGGTGAGCGCACCGAGCGCTGGAAGGGCAAGCCGGACAAGGGACACGCCGAGCAGCTGCGCCGGTTCGTGGCGGCGCTGCGCACGGGCGGGCCGGCCCCGATCGCGCTGCAGGAGCTGGCCGACACCTCACGCATCACCCTGCGCGCCGCGGCCGCCCTGGTCGGGACGGCGCCCAACGAACGAGTGGAGATCGAAGTATGAGTGGCAGCACCAACGGCAGTTCCGCTCCGCAGACGCTCCTCACCAGCCAGGTCGCCGACCGCACCGCGGTCGTCGGTGTGCTCGGGCTCGGCTACGTCGGCCTGCCCCTGTGCACCGAGTTCGCGCGCGCCGGCTTCCGCGTGCTCGGCTTCGACGTGAGCGCGCGAGTAGTGGACGGCATCAATGCGGGCACCAGCCACATCGCGGACGTGGACTCGCAGCTGCTCGGCGCGCTCGTCGGGGAGGGCCGGCTGGCGGCGACGACGGACATGATGCGGCTCGCCGAGTGCGACGCGATCTCGATCTGCGTGCCGACGCCGCTCTCCAAGATCAAGGACCCGGACATGTCCTACATCCTGGCCGCCACGCACGCGGTGCGCCCGGCGCTCCGTCGCGGCCAGCTGATCGTGCTGGAGAGCACGAGCTACCCCGGCACGACCCGCGATGTCGTGCGTCCGATCCTGGAGGAGTCGGGGCTCGTCGCCGGCGTCGACTTCTTCCTGTGCTTCAGCCCGGAGCGGGTCGATCCTGGCAACACGGTGTGGCAGACGAAGAACACGCCGAAGGTGATCGGCGGCATCACCGCGGCCTGTGCGCGTGCCGGCGTCGCCCTGTACGGCCGGGTGTTCGACACGCTGGTGCCGGTCGAGAGCGCGGAGGCGGCCGAGCTGGTCAAGGTCTACGAGAACACGTTCCGCATGATCAACATCGCGCTCGTGAACGAGCTGGCCCAGGTGTGCGAGCGACTCGGCGTCGATGTCTGGGACGTCGTGGATGCGGCGGCCACCAAGCCGTTCGGCTTCATGAAGTTCACGCCCGGGCCGGGACTCGGCGGCCACTGCATCCCGCTCGATCCGCATTACCTGTCGTGGAAGATGCGCACGCTCTCGTTCCGGACGCGCATGATCGAGCTCGCGAGCGAGATCAACGCGGAGATGCCGGCGTTCGTGGTCCGCAAGGTGGCGGACGTGCTCAACCGCCGCCGCCTGGCCGTGAACGGCAGTCGCATCCTGGTGCTCGGCGTCGCCTACAAGAAGGACATCGACGACCTGCGCGAGAGTCCCGCGTTCGATATCATGCGTCTGCTCCAGGAGCAGGGCGCGGAGATCGCGTACCACGACCCGCACTGCCCCGAGATCGTCGATGATGGGCACACGCCGCTCGCCGGCCTGCCCATGCGGAGCGTGCCGCTCGACGAGCGGACGCTGGCGGCGACCGACTGCGTGGTGGTCGTGACCGATCACTCGGACGTCGACTACGAGCTCGTCGCAGCCAGCGCGCCGCTCGTGCTCGACACCCGCGGCGCGCTGCGCGGCGTTTCCGGCGTCGCGGAGATCGTGAGCCTGTCGGGACAGGTGCGGGCCGCGCTGCCGGTGGTGCCGGCGCTCGCGCCCGCCCGTTGATCGAACCATCATCACCAGCGGATCCCATGAATCAGCGTCGGTCGCGAATGGCCCGAGCAGCGTCCCTGATCGCCGTCCTGCTGCTCGCGTCCGGCGCGGGCGCGGCACGCGCCCAGACCTCGGCCACCGGTGCCATCGCCGGGGTGGTGCGCAACGCCGCCGGTGAGCCGCTGGCGGATGCCCTGGTCGTGCTCGAGGAGCAGCGCGGCGCCCGCACGCAAAGCCTGTTCAGCGACGACCGCGGCCGCTTCCGCTTCTCGTTCCTGCGCCCTGCGGACTACACGCTCGCCATCGAGGTGATCGGCTACGCGCCGACGCACACGACCGACATCCCGGTGCGTCCGGGCCGGGACCTGCGGGTGGACGTCGTGCTCGACGCCGTCCAGACCGCCTCGCCCGAGCCCGTGATTCGCCGGTTCGCCGGCGGCGCGCTCCGCCCCGGACCGGGCGGCCGGGCCCAGTGGCTGCCGCGCCCGGAGACTCTGCCGGCGGAGCGCCAGGAGCTGCGTGACCTGGGGCGGCTCTCCTCGTGGACCGACGAATCGCTCGGTTTCGAGGGTCTGCCCGCGTCCATGAGCGCGCTGCTCATTGACGGCGCGCCGTTCCGGCCGGTGCGTCCGCCGGGCACGAGCATCGGCGCGGCGGCCATGACCGGGTTCGCGCTGCACGGCTTCGAGTCCGCGATCGCCACCCCGGTCCCACTCGGCGTGGATGTCTCCGCGGGCGCGGCCGGATTGCTCGGTGCACAGACGCTGGCCGGCACGCGCGCGGCGCAGGGCCGGGCCGAGGTGCGCTGGTCGGGCGACGTCCTGCCCGGCAGCTCCGTCGAGAACGGCGATGTGCCCGGCTTCAACGAGGTGCAGGGTTCGCTCGCCCTGCGGGGCGCGGCACCCGGACAGGGCGTCCGCTACGCGGCCGGCGCGTCACTGCGCCGCCTGGAGCGGCCGTTCTCGCGGGCCTGGCCGGAGGGCGGGCCGGCCGGCCAGCTGCTCGGGGCGGCGGCCGAGCGGGGTGCGGACGTCACGTCGTACCCGGCTCCCGCTGCGCTCGCCGACCGCGCGCTGGACGGGTTCGCTGCGGCCGGGCTGCGCATCGGAGAGCGGCACAGCCTGGAAGCCAGCTTCCATTTCGCATCGCTCCCGCGTCTCGAGGTCGCCGAGCCCCGCACCGGACTGCTGTCCACCCTGGAAGGGACGGACGGCGTCGGCTCGCTCGCGCTCCGCTCCGCCTTCGGCGCCGTGGACAACGAGCTGCGCGCGTCGCTCACCAGCTCCGTGCGCGAGAGCAGCGCGTCCGACTCGGTGCCGGCGACCTATTTCGTTTCCGAAGGGCTCGCCCTGGGCAGCTCCGATCATGCGGCTCGCGCCGCTGAGACCGCGGTCCGGCTTGGCGATGCGCTCCGCCTGCGCGCGGCCGGACTCACCTTCACGCTGGGCGCCGACGCCCTGTTCGCGTTCCACGAGGTGCGCCGGACGCCGCGCGAGGACGTCTTCTTCGGCGGACTCCCCCAGTTGCAGGCGCAGAGCGGCGTGCTGCGCCGGATCGAGGGCGGACCGCCCATCGCCGACTGGTCGCAGCCCGTCTACGCGGTGTTCGGCGAGGCGCGCACGACGCCGGCGCCGGGGTTGTCGGTGCGAGTCGGCGCGCGCGCCGAGCGGCAATCCCTGCCCAACGGGGAGGTGCGCCCGGACACGACCTGGAGTCGCTACAGCCCGATCAGCAACGCCAGCGCGGACGGTGGCGGCTGGTGGATCAGCCCCCGGCTCGGCGCGAGCTGGGACCTCGATCGCGAGCAGCGCTGGATCGTCGAGCTCGAGGGCGGCCTCTACCACGACCGCTACGATCCGCTGCTGCTCGCCGCCTGGCAGCTCGACGATGGCAGCGCGCGCAACCGGCACGTGCACAGTGCGCTCGACTGGCCGTTCGGGAGTCCGGCGACGGGCTGGACGGGCCGCCGACTGCTGATCCTGGCCCCGGCGTTCGAGCCGGTGCGCACCGGGCGCGTGAGCGGCGGTCTGACCCACCACCTGGCCGATGGCACCGCGCTGCAGGTGAGCGCGGCCCTGCGCCGTACCGAGAACCTCCCGCGCCGCACCGACCTTGCCCTGCTGCCGGAGGCGTTCGTGCGGGACCAGTACGGACGCAGTGTGTACGGCACGCTCGTACAGCAGGGCTCACTGCTCGCGGGCGAGCCGGGTTCGGGACGTCGCCTGAGCGAGTACGACCAGATCGCGATCATTACGTCGACGGCGAGCGCCGACTACTGGGGAGTCACCCTGGGCCTGGAGCGCGAGGTCGCGTCCGGTCTCTCGCTCACCGCGCGCTACACGTACAGCGGGGCCAGCGACGACTGGTTCGGAGCTCGCGACGCAGGCTGGGGCGCGCTCGCCCCATCCGGACTCGGCGAAGCCTGGACGGATGGCCGGTCGGATTTCGACGTACCGCATCGCCTGGCCGCGGGACTCTTCCTGGACCTGTCCCGGGTACGTCTCTCCGCACTGCTGCGCGTCGAGTCGGGGCTCCCCTTTACACCGGGATTCCGCTATGGCGTCGACGCGAACGGCGATGGCGACGTCGGCAACGACCCCGCCTTCATCGACCCCGACCTGCCCGGCATGGCCGAGCTTCTCGGCGCGTGGCCCTGCCTCGCGGAGTCCAGTGGCCGGTTCGCGGCTCGCAACGGCGGTCGCGCCAACACGTGGAAGGCACTCGACCTGGCCGCCGACGCCCGCCTGCTCCGGTTCGGCCGGGTGAGCACGTCCGTGCTGCTCGAGGCGCTCGGCCTCCTCGACACCGGCCGCGAGGTGCCGGACGCCGCGCTCTATCTGGTGGACCCCAACGGCGAGACCGTCACCGGCACCAGCGACGTGGTGACCGTGCCGCTCCTGGTCAATCCCGACTTCGGTCGCACGCTCACCCGCCGACAGCCCGGCCGCCGCTTACGCGTCGGGCTGTCGCTGGTCTGGTAGATGCAAAAAGGCCCCACCCCGCTTGTGCGAGGTGGGGCCTTCAAGTCATCAGTCGGGGAGACAGGATTTGAACCTGCGACCCCTGCGTCCCGAACGCAGTGCTCTACCGGGCTGAGCTACTCCCCGTTGCGCCTTCCCCGGTGAGCATGACGCCCGGAGGCGGCATGCCCTTCACGAGCGAGCGCAACCCAGGGTTGCGAGCGCAGGCTCGATCGTGTTGCCACAACGGACAGGGAGGGATTCGAACCCTCGAGGGCTGTTAACCCCACACGATTTCCAATCGTGCTCCTTAAGCCTCTCGGACACCTGTCCATGTCCGCAGGGCCCGGCCGGCGGGCCTGCCGCCACCCGAACGGAGAGGGTGGGATTCGAACCCACGCGGGCCTTTCGGCCCGACGGTTTAGCAAACCGTTGCCGTAACCACTTGGCTACCTCTCCTTCGACCTCGAGTTGCCCCTCCTGGGCTCGAACCAGGACTCTTCTGATCCAGAGTCAGACGTGTTGCCAGTTACACCAAGGGGCAGTCGCGCCAA
>DATHVV010000118.1:0-6498 GCA_035461105.1 Longimicrobiales bacterium
GCCGAGAGGATGAGCCACACGGTGGACAGCATGCTGGCCATGCCGCCGCGCGAGAGCAGCTCGTCCAGCGCCGCGTTGCCGGAGGCCATGGTAAAGCCATCGAACAGCGAGATCCAGGCGCCCTTCAGGAGCGCGACCCACCGGAGCAGCGCCGGATCGGCAGCGAGCGAGAGCAGCGCGGCGGGCTGGAAGATGATCGCGAACAGGCAGCCGGTGAGCGCGCCGATCAGGAGCGCCGGCAGCGCCGGCACGCGCCTGATCACCAGCCCGATCACGAGCGCCGCCGGCAGCAGCAGGTGCGGGCCGAGGGCGAAGTTCGCGCGCAGGTCATCCAGCAGTCCGCCCAGCTCGGCGGCGCTGGTCGGGGCGGTGGTGACGAACCCGGCGACCACGAACAGCACGAGCGCGAGGAACAGGCTCGGCATGGTCGTCCACATCATGTGCCGGATGTGGGTGAACAGGTCCGTGCCCGCCATCGCCGGCGCGAGGTTCGTGGTATCGCTGAGCGGCGACATCTTGTCGCCGAAGTACGCTCCCGAGATGATCGCGCCGGCCGCCAGCCCCAGGTGGAGCTCCTGCGCGGTAGCGATGCCGACCAGGGCCACGCCCACCGTCCCGGCCGTGGTCCAGGAGCTGCCCGTCGCCAGCGCCACCAGCGCACAGATCACGCACGCCGCCGCGTAGAACACGCTGGGGGTGAGGATCTCGAGGCCGTAATAGATCATGGTGGGCACCACGCCCGCCGCAATCCAGGTTCCGATTACGGCGCCGACCACGAGCAGGATCAGGATGGCACGCATCGCCAGCGTGATGCCGTGCACGATCCCGCTCTCGACCTGCTTCCAGGTGTACCCGTTGCGCAGCGCGACCACCGCACCGACCGCGGCACTGAGGATCAGCGCGATCTGGTTCGGCCCGGCCGAGGATCCATCGCCGAACAGGTATACCGACGAGGCGAGCAGGAAAATCAGGACGCCGACGGGCAGCAGCGCCTGGGCGAGGCTCGGCTCGCGCGGGGATGTCGCATCCATTCGACCGGGTTGCTCGAGTGGTCCGGCGGCGAGACGTGTCCCGCATGATCCCGGGCAATATCCGGTCGCGGGCGCCGCCCGGAAAGGGCGGCGCAGCGCGCGTGGTTGCCGGGCCGCGGGTGGCGCGGCTTGACACGGGCGCGGCGCGAGCCATGTTGGGGCTCGCAGGCGAGTGCCTCCGCGCGCACGTTGCGCCCGTGCGCCTCCTGCCGCCCGCCACCGAAAGAGCAAGCCCGAGTGAGAACCGATCCGGGGACCGGTCAACAGGAGGTGGTGCGCGCACGTGCCCGCACCGAGCTGCCGCGCCGGCTCGGCGTGTGGAGCGCCATGGCGGTGCTGGTCGGCTCGACCATCGGCAGCGGCATCTTCCGCGTCCCGAGCACGGTCGCGGAGGCGACCGGCGCGGTCGGCGCCGCCGGCCTGCTCTGGATCCTGGGCGGCATCATCGCGCTCACCGGCGCGCTCACCATCGCCGAGCTCGCGGCCATGTACCCCCGCTCGGGCGGCGTCTTCGTCTACATCCGCGAGGCGTGGGGCCCGCTCCCCGCGTTCCTGTTCGGCTGGACCGAGCTGGTCGTGATCCGCCCCTCGGCGCTGGGCGCGATCGCCATGATCTTCGCAGCCTACACGCGCACCTTCTTCGCGCTCAGCGACACCGGCGTGCGCATCGTCGCCGGGCTGGCCATCGCGGTGCTCGCGCTGACCAACTACCGAAGTCTGGTCTGGGCCGCGGTCATCGAGAATACGACCACCGCCGCGAAGGTGCTCGCGCTGGTCGGCCTGGCCATCATCGCCTTCCTGTTCGGCGACATGGCGGTCGGCGCGCTCGGCAGCGGCACGATTTCGTTCTCGCCGCTTTCCTGGGGCGGCTTCGGCGTCGCCCTGATCGCGGTCATGTGGACCTACGACGGCTGGGCCGACCTCACGTTCATCGCCGGCGAGGTCAAGGATCCCGGCCGCACGCTGCCGCGCGCGCTGCTGGGCGGCACCGCCGTGATCATGGTCGTCTACCTGCTCGTCAACCTCGCGTACCTCTGGGTGCTCACGCTCGACGAGATGGCCGGATCATCACTGGTCGCCGCCGATACCGCCACCCGCATCTTCGGCCGCGCCGGTGCCGCCGTGGTCGGGTCGCTGGTGATGGTCTCGGCGTTCGGCGCGCTCACCGGCTCGATGATGACCGGACCACGGATCTTCTGGGCGATGGCGGACGACGACCTGTTCTTCCGCCCGATCGCGAAAGTGCACCCGAGGTACGGCACGCCCCACGTCGCCATCATCCTCGCCGCCCTGCTCGGTATCGGCTACGTCTCGATCCGCACCTTCGAGCAGCTGGCCGACGCGTTCATCCTCGGGATCTGGCCGTTCTACGCGCTCGCCGTCGGCGCCGTGTTCATCCTCAGAAGACGTCGGCCTGACGTCGCACGGCCGTACCGCACCATCGGATATCCGCTCGTGCCACTCATCTTCCTGGTCGCGTCGGTCGGCATGCTCGCCAACGCCGTCATCGAGCAGCCGGTCTCCACCCTGATCGGCTTCGGCATCATTCTGGCCGGCGTGCCCGTCTACTACGCGTGGCAGGCCCGACGCGGCGGCGACGGGCGGGCGGCGTGAGCTGCGCGCAGCGGCGCGCCGCAGCCGTTCCGCCTGCCCGTGTCTGACCCTAACTTGGGGACCATGAGCCCGGACACAGTCAGCTCGCCCGCGCCCGCGTCCGGCTCCCGGCGGCGCCGCCTCGCGGTGTATGCACCGCCCGCGGTGCTGCTCCTCTTCGTGGTCGCGCTGCTCGCCAGCATGGAGCACCGCCGCGAGAGCACCGCCCGGGTGCAGGCCACGCACGGCCGCATCGCCGAGCTGCACCGGCTGCGCACCCGCATGGTGGACGCGGAGACCGGCCAGCGCGGCTTCGTCATCACCGGCGACTCGCAGTACCTCGACCCGTTCTACAATGCCGAACGCGACGCGCGCGCGGTGATCGCGTCACTGCGCGCAGCGTACGCAAGCGACCCGCAGCAATTCGGTGCCCTCGGCACGCTGGACAGTCTGGTGGACCGCCGCCTCAGGATCATGGCCCTGCCGATCGCGGCGCGGATCAGCGGCGGCACCGATGCGGCGCGCGCTCAGATCGTCGCCGGACGCGGGCGTGAGGCGATGGAGGAGCTGCGTGTCCTGATCCGCAGCATCGAAGCGGGCGAGCAGTCACGGCTCTTCGCCGAGGAGGCCGCTCAGGTGCGCGCCGGCATAGTCGTGCTGGCGCTGCTGGCCGGCGGGGCGCTCATGGTGCTGGCGACGGCGGTGATCACGAACGGCCAGTTCGTGCGCTACGCGGAGTCGCTGCGGCGCGCGCACGACGAGCAGCAGGAGCTGAACGCCCGCTTGCAGGAGCAGGCGCTCGAGCTGGAGATGCAGTCGGCCGAACTGCAGGTCACGAACGACGAGCTGATCGAGCAGCAGGCCCACGTCGAGGCCATGGCCGCGGAGCTGGAGGCCTCGAACGAGGAGCTGCAGGTGACGAACGTGCAGCTGGAGGAACGCACCGAGGAGGCGGAGTCCGCGAACCGCGCCAAGGCGCAGTTCCTGGCCAGCATGAGCCACGAGCTGCGCACGCCGCTGAACGCGATTGCCGGCTACGTGGACCTGCTCGAGCTGGGCGTGCACGGCACGCTCACCGCGCCGCAGCGCAACGACCTGGAGCGGATCCGGCACAACAGCCGGCACCTGCTGGTCCTGATCAGCGACATCCTGAACTACGCGAAGATCCAGGCCGGCCACCTCGAGCTGCGTACCGGCGAGGTGCCGCTCGCCGAGCTGGCCGCTGACGCCCACACCGTGATGCAGCCGCTCGTCGAGGCGAAACGCATCACGTTCGTGTGTGAGAATGCGGCGGTCGCCATGGCACGCGGTGATGGCGACCGCATCCGGCAGATCATGCTCAATCTGCTCTCGAACGCGGTCAAGTTCACGGAGGCCGGCGGCGCGGTGTCCCTGCGGATGAGCAGCGACCGGAGCCACGTCTACATCGCCGTGGGTGACAGCGGCCCGGGCATCGCCCCGGAGTTGCACGAGACGATCTTCGATCCGTTCGTCCAGGTGCGGCGCGGTGCGGGCGGCTCGCTCGGCGACGGCGTCGGCCTCGGCCTCTCCATCAGTCGCGAGCTGGCGCACGCCATGGGCGGCGAGATCACCGTGCGGAGCGCGCCCGGCGAAGGCTCCGTGTTCACGCTCACGCTGCCGCGCGGCAGCAGTGCCCGGTCGGAGCGTCCGGAGGAGAGCGTCCGGTTGCGCTGACCGGGCGCGCGCTCCGTCCTTTTCGCCCCACCTCTGGCGCTCGCCTGCCCGGCCGTTCGACGCCGGGGTTCAGCCTGACCGGATTCCCCTGTTCAGCTGCACGGCAGCGGTGGCCCGCCCTCGGGATCCAGCGAGCACCCGGGATCGATCCAGTTCTCAATGAAGCCTTCGTGACCGCCCTCGTGCTCCTCGATCAGCGCGCGGACGATCGCCCGCAGCTGCCCGAGCGGCAGCGTACCGATGATCATGCGGTTGTTGATGATGAGCGTGGGCGTGGAGCGGATGCCGTGGGCATGCTGCGCGCTGGTCTGCTCGTACTCCGCGCCGGTGGCGATCAGCCGGTGCACGCGTGCCTGCAGCGCGGTGTCGGTGAGCGCCGCCTCGACGCCATAGCGACGGGCCAGCTCCACCCGCCACGCCGGGTCCGCCTTCGCGAGCTGCATGTGGTCGTAGACCTCGTCGTGGATCGCGCGGAAGCTGCGCGGGTCGTAGGCCGCCATGTAGGACAGGTCGCAGGAGCCGGGGTGCTTGTCCTTCTCGACCACGTCGTTGCACTTCGCCTCGAGTGGGAAGAACTGGTACGCGACGTTGAGCCTGCCGGGGAACTCGGCCGCGAGCTGCTTCAGCTGCGCGTAGATCACCTGGCAGTCGATGCACAGCGGATCGGCGTACTCGACGATCCGGACGGCCGCATCCTCGAACTCCGCCGTCGAGCGCACCGTCCAGTACGGCGAGATCTCGCTCGGCCAGGGGACCTGCGGCAGGCTGTAGAAGTGGCTCACCGCGCGCGTCGCGGTCACACCCTCCTCGGCCTCGCGCACGGCGGCGTGGTAACCCGCCATGCCCAGGCCGGTACCCACCGCGGCCAGCGCGATCACGCCCAGGTGCAGCGGCGCGGGCCGAAACGACGCAGCGCCCGGGGCGTCGCGCCAGCGCAGGAACAGGGCGGCGTTGAGCGTCGCAAATCCGCCGTAGAGCCAGCACGGCAGGCAGAAGCCCCGGAGCACGAGCGTGGCGTAGCCGAGCAGGGCGATCACGGCCAGGGCACTGGCCACGGCCAGCGCGCGGTTGGTCCGCTCGAATGCGGCGGAGGGGAAAAGCGCGCCCAGCGCCACGAGGCCGCCCAGCAGCATCCCGAACCCACCGATCGGCGCGCCCGCCAGCTGGGCACTGCCCAGGCCGGCGGCGGTGCCGCAGCCGAGCACCGGCACCAGGTCGCACAGTGCGGACGCGGCTCGTGTCGTCGGATACGCGGCCGCGAAGAACTGCTGTACCGCGAGCCCGCCAGAGAGCAGCATGCCCGCGCCGGCCAGCAGGCTGGCCTGGCGGCGCCGCGTCCAGCCCGCGAGGGTGAGACTTCCGTCCATGGATCCTCCGACCGGTGCCTCGTGTCGTCCCGTGCCACGAGCGGGATTTAACGACGTGTCGTCCCGCGCGGAATCAGCCTCGACCCTACCTCTGCGTCCGGTTTTTCGCCCCGCGTTGTGGGGGAGGCCAGGCGCATCTCGAACGCTTTCGGGGGGTCACGCCCGCGCTCGGGGGCCGGGCGCTTCGGGCGGGGCCGCGCGCCCGCGGAATGGACCCGACCGCCCGCAGGCCGCATCTTTGGCCCGCGCGCGCCACATGGGCACGCCGTCGCACGTCGAGCCGGGCGCACCGGAGTCGGAGGTACGAAACCATGAATGCATTCCGCGCGGCGGGCGTCGCCGCTCTCATCCTGGCCGTGCCGCTCACCGCGCGGGCCCAGGCCTGCCTCGGCGTGCCGAGCAGTGCGGGCCAGCTCGCCGTGGCCGGGCTGGCCGGCTTCACCGAGGGCTACGCGCTTTTCGGCGGCGAGGTGTCCATGCACGCGCCGTCCAGGATCACGCTGGCCGCCCGCTTCCTGGTGGCCCTTGAGACCGAGAGCCCCACGGCGGTTGCTCCCGATGAGGAGACCGGCAACGTGACTTCGTACGGCGGCACCATCGCCTACTCCGTGGTCAATGCCGGCAACTTCCGGATCTGCCCGATGGTGGGTCTGGAGTACCGGTCATGGGATCTGCCCACGGCGGTCGTCCCCCCGCCGCTCCTCGGCACCGACGACGAGTTCACCGAGCTGATGATCCCGGTCGGCCTGGGCGCGGGTATGACGCTCCCGACCGGCCCGCTCAACACCACGCTCTACGCCGTGCCGCAGTTC
>DATHVV010000119.1:0-4239 GCA_035461105.1 Longimicrobiales bacterium
AGGTGGTCGTCGCCGCACGCGTGCACGTATTCCTCGTACGTGCCGTGGTAATCGCGGATGCTGTCGCGGCGGACCTCGATGACACGCGTCGCCAGCAGGTTGACGAACCAGCGGTCGTGCGAGACCAGGATCAGCGTGCCCTCGTAATTCAGGAGCCCGTTGACGAGCGCCTCGATGGACTCCAGGTCCAGGTGGTTTGTGGGCTCGTCCAGCACCAGCACGTTCGGCTGCTCCACGGACAGCCGGCTGAACACCAGACGCGCCGCCTCGCCGCCCGAGAGCGCACCCACGCGCTTGTCGGCGGCATCACCCGAGAACAGCATCAGGCCCAGCTCGCCGCGCACGAAGCCGCGATCCCGCTCCGGGCAGTGGTTCCAGAGCCAGCGCTCGGCGCTGATCTCCAGCTCTTCCAGCTGCTCCTGGTGATCCTGCGCGAAGTAGCCGGGGCGTGTGCCGTGGCCCCACTCGACCGTGCCCGCATCGGCCGCGAGCTCACCCATGACGATCTTGAGCAGCGTCGACTTGCCGATGCCGTTGGGCCCCATGATCACGAGCCGGTCGCCCCGCTGCAGGGAAAGGTCCACACCGTGCAGCACCTCGTTGTCGCCGAACGCCTTGCGGATGCCGCGCACTCGCAGCACGTCCTTGCCGCTCGGGGCGCCCGCCCTGAAACGGAATTTCGGGTAGCGGCGCGAGCTGCCCGGCAGCTCCTCCAGGTCCTCGGCGATCCGCTCGATCATGCGCAGCTTGCTCTGCGCCTGGCGCGCCTTGCTGTTCTTCGCCTTGAACCGGTCGACGAACTTCTGGTGATGCGCGATCACCTTCTGACGCCCCTCGATCTCCTTCTCGCGACGCTCCCGCTCCTCGACCTTCGCCGTCCCGAACGTCGTGTAGTTGCCGTGGTACAGCGTCACCGTCTGGTAATCGACGTCCAGGATCTTCGTGGCGACGTTGTCCAGGAACCGGTGGTCGTGCGAGATGATCACCGCCGGCCCCGGGAACGCCTGCAGGAACTTCTCGAGCCAGCGGATCGAGATGATGTCGAGGTGGTTCGTCGGCTCGTCGAGCAGCAGCACGTCGGGCGCACCCGCAAGCACCTGGGCGAGCAGCACGCGCAGCTTGAAGCCGCCGGAGAGCGTCGAGAGCGGGTGGCGGTGGACCTCGGTCGGGATGCCGAGCCCCTCCAGGATGGTGGCCGCGCGCGTCTCCGCGGTGTACCCGTCGAGCCGGTGCATCGCGTCCTCGAGCACGGCGAAGCGGTCGACGTCGAACTCCTCGTGCGCGCGCGCGAGCATGGCCTCCCGCTCGACGAAGACCTGCCACAGCTCCGGGTGACCCATGAGCGCCACCGCCAGGATCTCCTGGTCCTCGTAGAGATACTGGTCCTGCCGGAGCACGCCGAGCCGGAGCGACTTCGGGATCGAGAGCGATCCTTCGGTCGGCTGCTGGTGACCGCTCAGGATGTTGAGCAGCGTGGTCTTGCCCGAGCCGTTCGCGCCCACCAGGCCGTAGCGCTCGCCCGCGTTGAGCAGGAAGGACGCGCCCTCGAAGAGCACCCGGTCGCCGAACTGCATGGCGAGGTTCGAGACTGAGATCATGGCGGGAAAGCTAACGGCAGGCCGGGGCAGCGAGGAACCGTGCGGCGTCGCTCTAACCGGTCCGGCCGCGACAGCGAGGCTGCGCAGGCCACGTTGTTGGGCCCGATCCGGGCGGGATGGCAGGCCACGTTGTTGCGCCCGGTCCGGCCGGATAGGTTGAGCGGGTACGTCGCAACCTGGAGGGCCTCATGGACATCCTCGACACGATCGCCGGGCCGCAGAACAACGCCGCCGTCCACCAGCTGGCCGCTCAGTTCGGGCTGAAGCCCGAGCAGGCCGCCTCCGCCGTCGGCGCGCTGGCACCCGCGCTGGCTGCGGGACTCCAGCGCAACCTGTCCGACGCGGCCGGGGGCAAGGGATTGCTCGCGGCGCTGGCGGGCGGCCATCACCAGGCGTACGTGGAGAATCCCGCGACGCTGGCCGACCCGGCAACCACGGTGGATGGCGACGCGATCCTCGGCCACGTGCTCGGCAGCAAGGACGTGAGCCGCCAGGTCGCCGCCCGGGCGTCGCAGCAGACCGGCATCGACCCGGCGATCCTGAAGAAGATGCTGCCGCTGGTCGCGGCCCTGGTCATGGGCGGACTCTCGAAGCAGTCGCAGGCGGGCACTGCGAGCGGAGCGAAGCAGGGCAGCGCGGGCCTCGCCGCCATGCTGGGGCCGCTGCTCGACCGGGACCGCGACGGCTCCGTGGTGGACGACGTCGCCGGCATGATCGGCGGCATGCTCCGTTCGCGCGGCCGTAACTGAGAAAGCGGCCGGGCCGTACGCCGTTGCCGCGCGGCCGGAGCGCAAAATGCAGCCGGACCGCGGGGCCCCGGCCGCCGTACCTCGCTACACGACCGCGAGCGCGTCCGCGGCTTCGGTCGCGAGCACCGCGTCCAGCGCCTGGCGCATGTCCTCGACCAGGTCATCGCAGTCCTCGCAGCCGACCGAGAGCCGCACCAGCCCGTCCGTGATGCCCGCCGCCAGGCGCTCGGCCGGAGCCACGCCGGCATGCGTCATGGAAGCGGGGTGCTGGATCAGGCTTTCGACGCCCCCCAGCGACACCGCGAGCGCCGGCAGCCGCACGCTCGCGAGCAGCCTGCGTCCCGCCGCGATGCCGCCCTTCAGCTCGAACGAGATCAGCGATCCGGGTCCCGCCATCTGGCGGGCGATCAGTTCCGCCTGGGGATGGTCGGGGTTGCCCGGATACGCCACCATCTGCGCCGCCGGGTGCTCGGCCAGCAGCGCCGCGACCGCGCCGGCGTTCTGCTGCGCGCTGCGCACGCGCATCGCCAGCGTCTTGATGCCGCGCAGCACCAGCCAGGCCTGGTGGGGGTCCATGGTGCCACCCAGGTATTGCAGCACCTTGCGGACGCGCTGCATGAGCGCGTCGTCCCGGAACACGAGCACGCCGCCCACGACGTCGGAGTGACCGTTCAGGAACTTGGTGACGGAGTGCAGCACGATGTCCGCGCCGAAGCGGAAGGGCTTCTGCAGGATCGGGCTCATGAACGTGTTGTCCACCACCAGCAGTGCCCCGGCATCATGGGCGATGCGGGCGGCCGCGGCCAGGTCGGTGATCGCGAGCGTCGGATTCGCCGGCGACTCTATGTAGAGCAGACGCGTACGCGGCGTCATCGCCGCACGCACCTGCTCCAGGTCGGTCGTGTCCACGATCGTGACCTGCACGCCGAAGCGGGTGAAATCCCGCTCGAGCACCATGCGGGAGGGACCGTAGATGGAGTTGCCGCACACCACGTGGTCGCCCGCCGAGAGCAGCGCGAAGAACACCGTGGAGACGGCCGCCATGCCGGTTGCGGTGGCCAGCGCCGAGCTGCCCTCCTCGAGTGCCGCGATGCTGGTTTCCAGCATCGCCGTGGTGGGATTGCCGAGGCGCGTATACGTGTAGCCGGCCTCCTCGCCCGCGAACCGCGCCGCGCCCTGCTCGGCGCTCCGGAACGCGAACGTCGAGGTCTGGAAGAGCGGCGGGGCGACCGACCCGAACAGCGCCGGGTCCGCTTCCACGCCGGCATGGATGCAGGTCGTGTCGATGTGCCAGTAGACGTCGTCGTCGTGCTTCATGAGCGGCCTCTGCCTCGTGATGGGCGGTCACCCAAAGGTCGCGGCCGCCGTCAAGGGCCGGCAACGCAGCGGCCGCGCGATTCAGCCCCGGCGGCGGGCGCGGGCGGGCGGCCGGGTTGACGGGATGCCGGCCGGCACGCGTGGCAGCGCCCGCCCCGAGTCTCCTCCACGCGGCGGCGCCCGGCCCGGGTCTCCGGCGCACGTGGCAGCACCCCGCCCCGGAGCTGCGTCCGGCTGCCCGGCCGGATCCCGGGGCGGCACTGGCACGCTTGCATCCCGGCCGGTCGCAGCCCGAGAATTCGTATCCCTGGGGATGAGAAGGCGAGTGCGTACACACCGGGAGGCCGATTCGTGAGCCGTGCCGAGGTTCGAGCCGACGTCAGTCCGCACCGGGATCCGGATCCCGCGGCTGCGGTTGCGGCCGCCGCCGGGTCGGCGCCTCCGGCCGTCACGGACGCGCCCGCCCCGGCCCCGGCGCGCTACGACCGCTCGATCGTGGAAGGTCCGCTCGCCGGCGCGGTATGGAAGCTCGCCTGGCCGACCATGCTCACCAACATCATCGGCGGGCTGCAGGG
>DATHVV010000120.1:0-6122 GCA_035461105.1 Longimicrobiales bacterium
CACCGGAGGTCGAAGCCGTCTTCGTGCCGGATCAGGAACGCTGTTTCCGAGAGGTTCATCTCCCGCGCGACTTCCTGCATCCACCAGTCGGCGGGCGGCTCGTGCAGGATGCAGACGGCCGCGGGGTTGCCGCAGAACGGCCGGTTCGTGAACGCGTCGACCTGTACGATCCGCTGGGGCATCCGAGGGAGTTGCGGTTCAGGCGGGCCGGCTGTCGAGGCCGGGTGCGGCCAGACCGAGCTCGGCGAAGAGGCGATCGCGTTCACGGCCGATCAGGTCGCGGACGCGGTCGCGCAGCTGCGGAACATCCTCGAGATCGAGTCCCTCCGTGGAGATCGGCTCGAGCGCGCGGACCTCCGCGTTGGCCCGGTTGAACACACCCGATCCCTTCCGGATGCAGTCGCGCGTACCGGCGACGACGAGTGGGAGGATCGGGGTACCGGTCTCGACGGCGAGCCGGAACGCGCCGTCCTTGAAGGGCAGCATCTCACCGGTCGGCGAGCGGGTGCCTTCGGGGAAGATCATGACCGAGACCTTCCGCTGGAGTCGATCGCGGCACTCGTCGAGCGCGAGCCGGCGACTGTTGCGGTCCGAACGAACCAGCCGGATGTCGCCCGCCATCCGCATCATCCAGCCCATCACCGGGATCCGGAAGTTGGCATCCTTGGACAGCCACTTCATCTCCCACGGCAGGTGGCTGATGAGGAAGATGTCGGCGATGGATTCGTGATTCGAGACGGCGACGTAGGGCCGGCGCGGGTCCTCGACCCGGACGCCGGAGGTGCGGAAGCGCCAGAGCGGGTTCAGCGCCACGGCGGCCACGGCGGCCCTGCGGAACCAGCGCCCGACGACGTAACGGCCGGGATCGAAGGGTACGGTCGCGACGAAGACGAGCGCCAGCCAGGGGAGCCAGAGCAGGGCGACGGCGGCGGTGGAGAACCAGATCCAGGCGGTGACGAGGCGCTGTTGCATTCCTGAATTTATCTCGCCGCGGCCGTGCTGTCATCGGGTGATGCCGCTTCGGACCCGGCGGCGCCGTTCGACCGGCACGCGATGCGGCCGGGGGCGACCGGACGATCCACGGCGTCGACCGTCCCGGTCCTAATTGGAGCTGCTGCAGCGGGTACAGTGTCTGGCCTCGGGGAACACCATGAGCCGCTCGAACCCGACGGGTCCGCGGCAGGCGGTGCAGATGCCGTAGCATCCGTCCTCGAGTCTCTTGAGCGCGTCCATGACCTGGGCGAGCTGAACGCGCTCGCGCTCCTGGAGGTTCTGGTGGAACCCCTGGTTCTGCAGCGCCTCGATCCGGGAGAGGCGTCCGACCGCGGACTGGTCCAGCTCGGGCGGACGGCCGTTGCCGTTCACCTTCATGTTCCTTTCGAGTCGCGAGAGCGTGCGTTGCAGCTCGCACCGGATCTCGCCGAGCTGCTCGGGCGTCAGGGCATTCTCTACCGGGGTCATACGCAATGCAGGACTGTGAACGAAGTCAGGTCGCCTCGATGCGATCGAGCGCGTACCCGAGTGTGGCGGCCAGAAGGCCGGTGGGGCAGCCGCGGTTCCGGGCGTGGATCTCGTGCACTGCCGCGGTGATGGTCTCGTCCACGGCCTGGAAGAGCTCGGCCGCGTCCTCACCGGGGTGATCCGTCATCAGATAGCTGAACGCACGCGCCATCCCGCAGTTGGCGACGATGTCGGGGATGATGGAGAAGCGCAGGTCGGCCTCGCGCTGCACCCGCGTCGCCCCCAGCTTCGACTCGGCGAACGGCTGGTTCGCGCCGCACGCGATCACGCCGACTCCCTGCGCCGCGAGCGCGTTCAACCTCGGACCGTTCAGCGTTCCCGATGCAGCGGCCGACACGAAGAGGTCGGCGGGCACGGTCCGGAATCGCTCCGCGTCGGCGCCCCGCAGGCATCGCGGATCCGCGGCAGGGAGGCACTTGTCCTCGCGAGCGCGGACGAGCGCCTCGACCTCCTCCGCCTCCAGGCCGGCGGGCTCGACGATGCACTTCTCGCGGTCGGCGATGCCCACGATCCGCATTCCGGCACGCGCCAGATAGAGCCCGCAGGGAGCGCCCACGGCGCCGAACCCCTCGAGCAGGACACGCGCGCCCTCCGCGCTGCGGCCCTGCGCCCGGAACGAGCCGAGAATCGCGCGTGCCAGCCCGAATCCGGTGATCAGATCCGCGACCGGAAGGGGCAGACCGCTCACCCCGTTGTCTCCGTGGACGGGGGCGGTGATCCCGCGGTCGAGGGAGCGGAAGATCCCCTCGATACGGTCCGATTTCGGCCGCAGGTACCCGCGGACCACGCCCTCCTGCGGGTGTGCCAGCCCGATCTCGTGGCAGCTCGGGATCACGTCGAGCAGCTCGTCCACGTTGAGGTCGCCGCCCGTGCCGTATCGGTCGCGCAGCATGGGCCGGAGCGCGTGGTACCAGCGCTCCAGTACGTCGCGCTTGCGCGGGTCGCGCGGGTTGAAGTCGATCCCGTTCTTGGCGCCGCCGATGGGCGGGCCGCAGATCGAGAACTTCAGCTCCATCGCTTTCGCCAGGTAGATCACCTCGCGCGGGTCGAGACCGAGACGCATGCGCGTGCCGCCGCCGGCGGCGCCGCCGCGCAGCGAGTTGATCACCAGCCAGGCGCGCGCACCGGTGGGGTTGTCCTGCCACGCGATGGTGAGCTCGGGCGGCGTGCGGATGAAGGTGGCGTACCGGCGCCAGGTCGAAGCGCTGCTCGCGCGCGGGGCACGCACGGCGCCGGCCCGGCGTGGGCTCACGACCCGGCCTCCGTGACCGCCTCCAGGAAGATCTCCATCACGCCCCCGCAGACCGCGGGGCTCCAGGAGTCGATGCGGTCGGTGAGCTCGACGCGCACGCGCTGCGGCTTGCGCGTCGCCACCACTTCCGCCGCCGCCGCCACCACCTCGGCCTCGCCGCAGCCGCCCCCGATCGTCCCCACCAGGCCGCGCGCGGGGTCGATCAGCATGCAGCTGCCGGCGTGGCGCGGCACCGAGCCGCTCGTTCGCACCACGGTCGCGAGCGCGACCGGATGTCCCGCGGCGGCCGCCGCGATCACGGCCTCCAGCACCTCAGTGTGCTTCATGCTCCACCGGTTCCGGGAGCAGGCGCTCGAGCACGCGCTCCCGCAGCGTCAGGGGTTCGCCGGTGCCGCCGCGCCGCGCCTGCACCAGCTCGGCGGCGATCGCGACCGCGATCTCCACGGGCGTCTCGGCACCGACGTCGAGGCCGATCGGGGCGCGTACCGCCGCGAGCCGCGCGCGCGGCACGCCCGCGGCGAGCAGCGCGGAGAGCGCCGCGCGCGTCCGGCGCCGGCTGCCGATCATGCCGATGTAGCGGGGCTGCACGTCGCTTCGGAGCAGGCGCTCCAGGCAGTCGAAGTCCCAGCGGTGGCCGCGAGTCACGAGCGCGACCGAGGTGCGGTCGTCGATGGCCACGTCGGCGAACGGGTCCGCCTCGAAGTCGGCATGCTGCACGTCGACGCCCTCGGCGAAGCGCTCCGCGCGGGCGAACTCGTCGCGGTCGTCGAGCACCGTGACCTGAAAGCCGAGCTGGACGCCGAGTGCGGCCAGCGGTACCGCGATGTGGCCCGCGCCGACGACGATCAGCGGGTCGGCGGCGCGGTGGACCTCGACGAAGATGTCGCGGCCGTCCAGCGTGCGCAGGGCAGGTCGCCCGGTGGCGAACGCCTCCTGCGCGAGCGCTCCGGCCGCGTCATCGAGCGCGGCTTCACCGAGCGAGCCGGCTGCGCGACCGTCCTCCCAGACCAGCCGCCGCCGCCCTGCCTGCTCGCCGTCCACGCGCAGCAGCACGCACACCGCGGGGCCGCCCAGCTCCGCCGCGAGCGCGGCGGACGCGGCGGACGCGGCGGCGATGACGTCGCTCACCGGTTGCGGTCCTTGACGTAGCGCCAGTAGTCCTCGGGCGTATCCACATCGATCAGGATGCCCGGGTCCATGACCTTCACCTCGCGCAGGTCGTGCGCGTGCGCCATGATCACGGAGCGCACGCCCTCCTCCCAGGTGCCGGTCATGATCTCAGCGGCGATGCTCCGGCCGACCAGCACCGGATGACCGGCGACGCCGTTGTGGAACGGCAGCGTGATGGGCGCGCCGTGCTGCGTGAACGCCGCCACCAGCAGGCGCACCGTGTCCGCGGCGACGAGCGGTACGTCGACCGGCAGCACCGCGACCGCGCTCCAGTCCCCGGGCAGCGCGCCGATGCCGAGGCGGAGCGACTCGATCTGCTCGGACTCCGGCTGGTCGTTGACCACGACCGCCGCGCCGGTCGCGTCCGCCAGCCGCTGGGTCCAGTCGTCCGCCTCGTTGACGACCGCTACGATGTAGCGGCAGCCGCCCTCCTTCAGGGTACGGATCGCGCGCTCCAGGAAGGTGGTGTCCCCCACCTCGAGGAGCGGCTTCGGCCTGTCCATGCGAGTGGACAGACCCGCGGCCAGGATCACGCCATCGACGGTTTCGCTCATGCCCCGAATCTAAGCCCCGACACGGCTGCGGCCAGTCCTCGCCCGCGAGTTGCATCGCCCTTCCGACAGGGCGTACGTTGGCGGCCCGGGCGCTACCGGCCCAGCGCCAGCCTACCTGGATGATGCGATGCACCAGATCGTCGGACTCGTGGTGAACGGCACTCCCCGCACCGCCGCCGTTCCCGCCCACTACACGCTCCTCGAAGCGCTCCGCTACGGCCTCGGCCTGACCGGTTCCAAGCAGGGCTGCGACAAGGGCGACTGCGGCGCCTGCACCGTGCTGCTCGACGGCGTGCCCGTGCTCGCCTGCATCACGCCTGTGCAGGAGGCCGAGGACCGCGCGGTCACGACCGTCGAGGGACTCGCGGCACCCGGCGCGCTGCACCCGCTCCAGCAGAAGTTCGCGGAGCTGGGCGCCGCCCAGTGCGGCTTCTGCACCCCGGGAATCCTCATGTCGGCGGCCGCCCTGCTGCGCCAGCATCCGCGCCCGTCGCGCGACGAGATCCGCGCGGCCCTGTCCGGCAACCTCTGCCGCTGCACCGGCTACACCAAGATCCTGGACGCCGTCGAGGCCGCGGCCGCGGAGCTGAGCGAGGTGGCGCCGTGAGCCGGTGGGGGGCGGGCACGGGGACGCAGGGGAGCGCGGTGATCCGATGAGGCCCGAGGAGCTGCGGACCCGGCAGCAGCAGAGCGCGGCGCGGCCGGAGGCGCTGCCGGAGCTGCTCGAGCACGAGTTCAGCGTGATCGGGCAACGGCTCGCCAAGGTGGACGGCATGGGCCAGGTGACCGGCGCGACGCCGTACACGGACGACCTGGTGCTGCCGGGCATGCTGCACGGCAAGATCCTGCGCTCGCCGCACCCGCACGCGAACATCCTCTCGATCGACACCTCCGAGGCGGAGCGGCTGCCCGGCGTCTATGCTGTGGTCACCGGGCGCGACATGCCCGTCACCTACTGCGTCATCCCCTGGACCCGCGATGAGTACCCGCTCTGCGTGGACCGCGTCCGCTACGTCGGCGATGGCGTGGCGGCGGTCGCCGCGGTCGACGAGGAGACCGCGAACCGCGCGCTTCGCCTGATCCACGTCGAGTACCAGCTGCTCGAGCCGGTGCTCAGCGCGGAGCGCGCGCTCGAGCCGGACGCGCCCCAGATCCACGACGCGGGCAAGCCCGGCCGCAACGGCAACGTCACGAAGCACGTGCACCTCGAGTTCGGCGACGTGGACGCGGCGCTCGCGTCGAGCGACGTGGTGATCGAGGGCGACTATTTCTTCCAGGGCACGACTCACACGCCGATCGAGCCGCACTGCGCGATCGGCTGGTTCGACCCGTCCGGCAAGCTGACCGTGTGGAGCGCGACCCAGGTGCCGCATTACCTGCACCGCGAGCTGGCCCGGGTGCTCGACCTGGACGTCGCCCGCATCCGCGTCGTGCAGCCCGCCGTGGGCGGCGCGTTCGGCGGCAAGTCCGAGCCGTTCGACCTGGAGTTCTGCGTCGCCGCCCTGTCCCGCAAGTGCGGCCGCCCGGTCAAGATCCTCTACACCCGCGAGGAGGTGTTCTACGCGCACCGCGGCCGCCATCCCATGTCGATGCGCTACCGCCTCGGCTCGGACCGACAGGGCACG
>DATHVV010000121.1:0-26390 GCA_035461105.1 Longimicrobiales bacterium
AGCGTCGCGTCCAGCAGCACGGCCACGGCGAGCGCGAAGCCGAGCATCTTCGTGATCAGCACGTCGCCCAGCGTGAACGCCGCGAACACGACGAGCATGACCCCGGCGGCGTTCGTGATCACCTTGCCGGTCCGTCCCAGCGCTTCGACGATGGCCTCGCGGTCGCCCGCACCCGAGCGGCGGATCTCGCGCACGCGGGTGATCAGGAAGATCTCGTAGTCCATGCTCAACCCGAACACCACGCAGAAGACGAGCACCGGCAGCGACGAGAACACGGCCCCGACCGGCTCGGCCACGCCGACCAGCGCGGCTCCATGGCCTTCCTGGAACACGAGGGTCACGGCGCCGAACGCCCCAGCGACGGAGAGCAGGTTCAGCGCGATCGCCTTGAGCGGGATCAGCACCGAGCGGAAGCCCGCGAACAGCGCGAGCATGGTCCCGGCCACGATCAAGGCGATGATCCAGGGAAAGCGGCCGGCGATGGTGTCGTGGTAGTCGGCGTTGAACGCCGGCAGTCCGCCGACGCGCGCGCGAGCGCCGGGAATGCCGAGCGCCGCGCCCCCGCGCCCGCGGATCTCGCGGACGAGTGCCACGGCGCCATCGGCGCTTACCGTCTCGCCAGGGATCAGCTCGATCAACAGCAGCCGGCCGTCCGCACTGACTGAACCGCGCGTCAGCCGCGACCTTAGCTCGGGCGGCAGCGCGACGAAGCGTGCATGGCTGAGGCCTGACGCTTCCGCGGTCCCGACCAGGGACTGCACGCGGGCCACGCGTGGATCGCGCGCCAGCGACGCTGCGTAGCCGCGCACGGATTCCCATGCGTGTGGCTGCCACAGCGAGGCGTCAAACGGCAGCTCGATCACCACGCGGATGGCCTGGATGACGCCGGCGCGGCCCATGACCTCCAGGTCATCCAGCGCGCGCGCCGATTCCATCGAGGAGGGCAGCCAGTCACCGCGCGGCATACCGGTCTCCAGGCGCAGGCTCTGGGCGGCGAGCAGCAGCAGCGGCAGGCCGCCGCCGGCGAGCGCGAGCCAGGGACGCCCGGTGACCGCGAGCCCCCAGCGTCGCCAGAAGGCCAGCGACGCAGTGCGGGAGGAGCGGCGCACGACGCGCCCCCAGTCGATGCGCGGGCCGAGCATGGCGAGCACACCCGGGAGCAGCGTGGTCGCGAGCAGCGCCGACACCGCGACCACCAGCAGACCGCCGGCCGCGACCGCGCGGAGCTCGTTCATGGGGACTATGAGCAGCGCTATGAAACCGAGCGCCACGGTCGCGGCGGAAAGCAGGATCGTGTGTCCGGCGTGGCGGGCCGCCTCTTCCGCCGCTGCCAGCACGCCCAGGTCATCGGCCAGGCCATCGCGGAAGCGGCTCACCATCAACAGCGCATAGTCGATGCCGAGTCCGAGCCCGAGCATCGTCACGACGCTCTGAAGCAGCAGCGAGAGCGACCACAGCTCCGCGGCGATCGCCGCGGCGCCCAGCGCGATCGCAATCCCGAGCGCGCCTGCCGCAACGGGCAGCAGCGCCGCGGCCACCGCGCCGAACGCGAACAGCAACAGCAGCGCGGTGACCGGAAGCGCTCGACGCTCGGCGCGCTCGACATCGGCGGAGCTGGTCGCGCGCAGGTCCACGTTGAGGGCGGTTTCGCCGCTCCACCGCAGGGTCACGGCCGGGTATTCCGCGGTGAGCTCGCCCGCCACCCGCCCGGTGAGTGCGCGCAGCGGCGCGATCAGGCGATCGGGAGCCGCGCTGTCCTGCGCCAGCCCCACCATCACGACCGTGCCTTCGCCCTGCGCGCCCACGAAGCGCGGGTCGGGGAACGTGAGCCAGGAGAGCACGCCGGCCACCAGCGGCGCGGCGGCGAGCGGCTCGACGATCCGCCGCAGCGCGTCCGCTCCCGCTGCCGTGGCCGGAGAGGGCAGACCGCGCACGACCAGTACCGCATACCGGCCGTACGACGAGGCCAGCGGGCCGCGCATGAGTTGCTCGACCCGGCTTGACTCGCTGCCCTCGATCGCCGCGGACCCCTGCAGCCGCTCGGCGAGCTGGCGCGATCGGGGTACGAAGACGAGCGCGACCAGCACCCACGCCGCGATGAACAGGGCGCGGCGGCGCACGACCATACGCGCCAGCTGCAGCCGGACCTTCGGCGAGCTCGGCATCACGCATGCTCCGCGACGATTGCGCACCAGCTCACGCCGCCGCCCACGGCCTCCAGCAGGTAACGCTGGCCGGGCAGGAGCCGCGCCATCACGCTGGCGAGCGCGACAGCCACGGTCGGCGTGCCCATGTTGCCATGCTGCGCCACGATGCTCGGCACCCGGGCGGGATCGAGGTCGAGGTCGGCCACGAGATCCCTGACCTGGCCCTGGTGCGTCTGGTGCACGACCACGCGCTCGAGCTCGCGCGCGCAGACGCCGGCCGCGTCGATGGTCTCACGAAACAATGAGCGCCACCGCTGCTTCTGGAACTCGATGGTTTCGACCGTGCGGCTGAACTCATAAACGTAGCGGCCACTGCAGCTCGCCGGCGGGAACGGCGTGGACATCACCATCGATCCCGCCAGCGCGGGCTCGGTGCCGTGAAGCATGGCGAGGAAGCCGGGGCCGGGCGCGCGCTCGAGCAGCACGCATGCCGCGCCGTCGCCGACCGTCAGCAGCATGCGGGGATCCGCGGCAGATACGAGCTGCGACAGGTTCTCGGCCATGACGACCAGGACGCGCTCACAGCCCGAACGGATGAGCAGCGCCGCCTGCAGCAGGCCGAGCACGCCGCCCGAGCAGCCGGCCTTGAGATCCATGCACGAAGCCCGCAGACCGCAGCGCTCGGCGAGCAACGCCGCCTGGCTGTTGCACGGGTTGGGGTTCGAGGTGCTCACGAAGATGAGCGCGTCGAGCCGCTCCAGCTCGGCCGCACGGCGCGCCCGCAGCCGGTCGACGGCGGAGCAGCCGAGGTCGATCGCGTTCAGCCGCGCGGGGTCGGGCGCTTCCCCCGGCACCGACGTCAGGTAGCGCCGCTGGACACCCAGTTCCGCGAGCAGCTGGCGCGCGATCGGCGAGTGCAGGTACCGCTCGCCGTGGTCGGGCAGCGCCCGGTGCAACAGCTCCGCCGTGCCGTAGACCGGCATCAGTCCGAAGTCGCAGGTTTCGGCGTCCGCGATGCGGACCCCCGGTGCATCAAGACGCATACCCCGCCTCCCGCGTGAAACGTTGGTGGGCATCGAACTCGTTGGTGAGGTGCATCGGCTTGATCTGCGCGTTCGGCAGCGCGCCGGCCTGCAGCCCCTGCAGATAGGCACGCAGCGCGCCGGGCGCGGTCACGAGCATTTGCAGCGGCTCGAGCAGCGCGTCCTCGCGCTCGAAGTCGTAACCCCGGGAACAGCGCCGCAGCTGCTCGTCGAGCGCGACCTGCAGCGTGAGCAGCTCCCCGTCGCTCGCCGGATCACTGCCGCACTGCCGGCCGGTCCCGTCCAGCACGACGCGGTATCGGCGGTCCGTGCACGGCACGAACAGGAACTCCTCGAACCAGCACCTGCAGCGGCGACACGCCTCCTGCATCGCGAGCGTGACATCCAGCTCGGTAAGCCGCTCGTTGCTCACCGATACCTGTCGCGATTTCTTCGAGACGAACTCGATCACGGGCGTGGCGCGGAACCGGCCGCTCACGCGTACGATGTCCTCCATGTCGTAGCGGTAGAGGCCGCCGGCGTTCGTGACCACGATCCGGTACTCGCGGCCCGGCTCCAGCTGGTCCGCGCGGAGCGCCGTGCCTGAGCTCGCAACGCCGGCTTCCGGCAGGAACTCGAGGAAGTGGCTCCTGACCGCGAGGATGCCTCCCGGCTGGTTCGCGCGGAACGGAATCGCGAACACACCCTCGCTGGCGGAGATCGGGAACTCGAACGTGTCGGCGACGCCGAACGCATCACGGAGCTCATCCAGGTAGTAGCTCATGTTGCCGCCCTGCCAGCAAACCAGCACTCGCAGCGCCGGGAACAGCGCGCGGTTCGGCAGCGCGCCGGTCGCACGCAGCGCATCCCCCAGCGCACGCGCTCGCGCCGGCGACGCGCTGCCGCGCCACGTGCCCGGAACGGCCGCGCGTCCGCGGACCGTCAGCGCGCCCGTCGCCACGTCGCGGATCAGCCGGTCGGCGTTCCGGTCGAGGCTGCGTCGCAGGTTGATCAGGTTCACGGGCGAGATCGCGCACAGCACGGCGAGGTGCGGCTCATCGAGCAGGATGCGCCCGGCCGCGTACGCGCGCTCCTCGGGGTCGTCCAGCGTGAACACCCAGTACGGAATCACGAATTGCCGGCGCAGCACCCCCGGCAGGTTCCGATAGTTGAATCCCGACGCGAAACCCTGCGGTACGCCGCCCGGTGAGGTGCCGCCTTCGGCCGAGCCGACCAGGAATTGCGTCCGGCCGCCGCGAGCATCGGGGAAGGCGGCGTGCAACGCACCCATGAAGGCGAGCGAGCTGCGTCCCACCTCGCGCCGGTACTGCGGCGTCACCGGGATGTACTTGTAGCGCCCCGTCGATCCTGCCGTCATCGCGAACCAGAGCGGTCGGTCCGGGCAGAGCCGCTGCCAGTCACCGCCGTACACGGCGTCCAGGTCGTCCTGCATCGCCGAAGCATCGCGCACCGGTACCGCGTGCTGGTACGCACGGATCATCGCACGCGGGTCGGGGATGCGTGCGAGCCGCGCGAAGCCGTGCTCGCGCCCGAACTCCGTGCCCGCCGCATCCCGGAGGATCTGCCGGAGGCGCGCGGCCTGCGCACGCAGCGGATCGCGGCCCGCGGTGCGGAACCGTGCCCAGGCGAAGCGGCCCAGCGCCTGGGCGATCATGGCACCCTCTGCAGCTCGGGGGTGCGCGCGGCGGTGATGATGGTGCCATCCGGAATGCGGGTGCCGGCTGCGATCACCGCGCGAGTCGGGATCAGGCAGTTCTTGCCGATCGTGACGTCGCTGCCGATGCGCGCACCGTTGTAGATGGTCGTGCCGGCCCCGATACGCGTGTCAGCACCGATGCGGGTGCCCGCGCCGATGACGGTGCCGTGCTCGAGGATGCAGCGCGCCCCGATCACCGCTCCGGGTGCCACGTGGCTGTACGCGCCGACCAGCGCGTCATCACCGATGGCGATGCACGCGACGATCAGCAGGCCGGGGCGCGGCTGATAGGAGCAGACCAGGTGCGCGTACTCACCGACGAGAGTCCGCGCGCCGACCCGCACGTGGTGAGGCTCGCGCACGATCGTACGCGACGTGAGCCACGCGTCCCGGCCGAGTCGGGCGCCGAACGCGAGCAGTACGATGCGCTGGAAGCTGCGGCTGTTGAACAGCACCGGCTGGAATACCGTCAGGTACAGCGACGGCGCCCACGCCGCCAGCGCCCAGCGCGTGCTGCCGCCGTCACCGGGGAGCCGGAACCTCCCGGGCTCACTGCGCGGGAGCAGCCGGTGCACGAGTGCCATGCCGAGCAGCGCCGACCACGGAGCGAGCAGCGCCCAGACGACCACTCCGGCCACCGGGCCGACGACCGGAACGACCAGCAGCGGCAGCGCCAGCCAGGCCGCGAACCACGCATAGCCGACCCACCAGAACAGCTCCAGGATCAGCACAGGTCCACCTCCACTTCGGACGGGTCTCCCTCGAGCAGCAGCTCGATGATGCGGTCGCCGACGTCGGCGGGTTCGGCGATCGGCACGCCGTGCCGCGCGGCGAACGCATCCGCGACCGCGGCGGTGCGCGGCGTGCGCACCACTCCGGGGTGCACCAGGTGTACGCGGATGCCATGACCCGCGTACTCGTGCGCCGCGCACCCTGCCAGGCCGCCCAGGAACGACTTCGTCGCGCTGTACAGCGCGGCGCCGGGCAGACCGGCGGCCGCGGCCTGCGAGCCGATCAGGACCAGGGCACCAGCGCGCCGCCGGCGGAAACCGTCGAGCAGCGCCGCGGTGAGCAGGAGCGTGTGCGTGCAGTTCGTCGCGATCGTCGCCTCGACCGTCGCCGCGTCCAGCCGGTGGATGCGGCAGGCGCCGTCGGCGTACAGCGGGTTCACGCCCACGCCGAGCACCGCGCCCTCGATCGGCTCCGCGCCGCGCAGCCGCGCCGCCAGCACGGTGACGTCGGAGCGGCTGGCCTGGTCGCTGACCATCGTCAGCAGCCGATCGCGCGCGGGCCGCGGCACGGCGTCGCGGGCGCGCTCCAGCTTCGCGGCGGAACGACCCGTGATCAGCACGCGGCCGGTCGTGCGCTCCAGCGCGGCCAGGGCGCAGGCGAAACCGATCCCCTCGCTGGCACCGGTGATCACGATCATGACGCCCCCCAGCGCACGAGCTGGATCCCACCCGCGAACCCGGCCCCGACTGCGCCGAGCAGGACCCGGTCACCCGCGTGCAGCCGCCCGGCCGCGACGGCCTCGGACAGTGCGATCGGCACCGAGGCGGATGTCGTGTTGGCGCAACGCGGGAAGTTGATCCAGGTGCGCGACTCGGGAATGCCGAGGTCCTGGAGAATCTCCTTCACCAGGAACAGGTTGGGCTGGTGGAGACACGCGAAGGCGACGTCCCGTGGCGCCACGCCCGTCTCCTCCTCCAGGCGCTCCGCCAGGCGGAGGAATCCGCTGCGTGCCGCCTGGGCGACGCGGTGACCGTCCGCCATCGTGATGCGGTCGCGCCGGCACCGCAGCCCGTCGGCCGTGATCGGCTCCCGCGACCCACCGGCCGGGATGTACACTGCCTCGGCCCCCTCTCCGTCCGCCGTCAGAATCGAGTGGAGGATTCCATGGCCGGCGGGCGCTTCGCTGAGCACGACGGCACCGGCGCCATCGCCGTACAGGAACACGGTGCGCAGGTCGGAGAAATCGAGCTGCCGCGAGCGGATGTCGGCGCCGATGACGAGCACCGGCGCTTCACCAGTCGCGACACAGCGCGCGCCGAGGTCGAGTGCCTGCACGAATCCCGAGCAGGCACCCACCACGTCGATCGCTGCCGATCCCCTGATCCCGAGCTTCCGCTGGACCACGCAGGCCGTCGCCGGCGTCCGGTAGTCGCCGGACACGGTGGCCAGGATGATCCGCCGGATTGCGGACGCCGGGATGCCGCTCGCCGAGAGCGCCCGGGCTGCCGCCTCCACCGCCAGATCCGAGGTGGCCTGGTCCGGCAGCGCGAAATGCCGGGTTTCCACGCCGACGTGTTTGCTGATGAAGTAGGAGCGAATGCGCAGTGCGTGCCGTGCGATCAGCTCGCTGTTCGTTATCGGCTCTCCCGGCAGGTAGTGCCCGGTCCCCGCGATGCGCGCGTTCATCGGACCGCCTCCAGCAGCTCGCCGGGCTCACCGCCGGTGCCATTCGCGGCCGGACCCACCGCCACCAGGCGGAGCGGAGCGCGCTTCGGCAGGTGGCCGCCCTGCAGCAGGAACGCGTCGACGTGCGCCGAGAGCTCCGGCAGATCGATGACGGCGTCCAGGCACCCCTCCGCCCGCAGGTCGTCGAACTCGCTGCCACGTGCCGCCACCGTCTCGCGCCACTGGCCGAGCAGCCGCGGGCTCGCCTTCAGAATCTCGCTCACGATTCGGTCGTCCATCATGCCGATCTGCGCGCCTCGCAGCGCCACCGTCCGAAAACCGCCGAAGACCTTCGGGAACGCGAGCGTGGTGGCACCTCCGTAGCAGCGGCCGGCGACGATGCCCATGGCGCCGTACGGGTACCGGATGATCCTCTCGCCGACCGACAGGATCCGTCGCACACCGCCCGCGTCACCTTGATCGAAGCGCGGGTCGATGCCGGGTGAGTCCAGCACGCTGATGATCGGCAGCCGCAGCGCACGGAAGATGTCGAGGCCGGCCGCGTACTTCTCGAGCGTCCGCACGTTGATCAGGTTGTCGGAGCGCTCCAGCGGGTTGATGAACACGCCCACCGGGCAGCCGCGTCGCCTCCCGAGGAAGAGCCGGACCCTCGGGCACCACTCCGGCACCAGCTCGCGCGGCTCATCGTCCAGGAAATGCTCGAGCACCGCCTGCGTCCGCGGCCCGAGCCCGAGAGCCGCCCCGGCCGGAGCCACGGCCGGCTCCGAGAGCAGCCCGCGGAAAAGTCGGAGCGCGGCCTTCGTGGACGGCACCATCTCGTGAACCAGGTCGTGCCGCTCGACACACCGCTCGGCCGCTGCGCGGCGCTCGAAGTCGCAGCCCTCCCGGCCGAAGAACATGCGCAGCACGTCGGGGCCGGTGAGATTCAGGTGGGTGCGCTCGCCGACCGCGACGCGGTAGTGGCCCAGCCCGAACAGCAGCGGCGCCAGGCCCAGGCACTTCCCGACCGCACACGTGAGCACCAGGTGCTCCCGGGAGTAGCGCAGCAGCTCCGGCCAGATCGCGAACGCCGCAGAGAACGCGGTACGTCCCTCCATGATGCTGACGCCCGCAGAGTTCACGATGTAGATCAGCGGGATGTCGCGACCGGTGGCGCGCAGGTGCCCCAGGAAAGCCGACAGCCTGCTCCCCGTGGCGTGGCCGAGCGACGCGCCGTTGACACGGAAGTCGCTCCACACAATGGCCACCTCGCGACCGTCACACTCCGCGATCGCAGTCGTCACTCCGCCCGTGGAGCTGCGCTCGAACGTCGCCCCCGTTACGGCTGCTTCGGTCCAGACGTGCAGCAGCGGGACGTCCAGCGCCGCAAAAACGTCCGACAGGAACTGGTGGCGGCCAGCCGGCACAGCAACCAGGTGATACGCGGGCGCGGGCTCGGCCGACCGCGACACCCGAAGCGCGCGCGGTGCGCGTTCCAACCGGTCCCCGCCCCAACCGCGGCTGTCATCCGGGAATGCCATGATCATCCTCGACGAAATGGGGAGCACCGAGTGGACTTCCGGACGCGATCCGTCTGTCCGTGTCCGACGAGGGCAACGCTACCGGGAGTGGATCCAGCGGGGTTGAAGCTGGGCTGAAGCGGGAATCAAGCGGGAGTCAACTCGAGCGCGGACAGAGGCTTACGGCGGCCGTGGGTCAACGAGAGATTTCATGGCCACCCCCTCGTTCCCCAGCGTTCACAGGTTTCACGCGTCCCCGAATGACAGTGTCTTGACACAAGGCGTGACAACACCTATATTCCCGCCATGTCGCAATCGCTGCAGGAAGAGATCGGGCAGAACCGGCCCTTCGGGAGCCTCGAGCAGGAGGCGTTCCTGAGCATCGTTCGCACCGCGGCGCGGCTGACCGATGCATTCGAGCGGCTGCTCCGGCCCGTCGGCATCACCGGCGCCCAATACAACGTCCTGCGCATCCTGCGCGGGGCCGACCCTGGGGGGCTCTGCCGCAACGACGTTCGCGACCGGATGGTCACTCGCATGCCGGACATGACGCGCCTGCTCGACCGGATGGAGGCCGCCGGGCTGGTGAGCCGGTCCCGCGATGCGTCGGACCGGCGCATGGTAACGACGCGCATCACGCCGCGCGGCCAGGAGCTGCTCGACCAGCTGGAGGCGGAGGTAGCCCGGGAGCACGAGCGTCGCCTGGCGCACATGAGCCCTGCCCGCCTCCGGATGCTGATCGAGCTCCTCGCCGAAGCGCGCGAATCGACCCAGTAATTTTTTTGTCACACCGAGTGTTTCCACACTCGATCTTGTACCACACGTTTCACGGAGAACGGACAATGTCAGCGATATTCAGTGGTCCCTCGACACGCCAGGTCAATCTCGGACTGACGCTGCTGCGCGTGGTGCTGGGCTCGGTGTTCGTCGCGCACGGGGCGCAGAAGCTGTTCGTGTTCGGGTTCGCGGGCGTGGCGGGCGCTTTCGGTCAGATGGGCATCCCGCTGGCGAGCGTGGCCGGGCCGGTGGTCGGCCTGATGGAGTTCTTCGGCGGGCTGGCGCTGATCGCCGGGCTGCTGACGCGGCCGGCAGCGCTGGGGCTGGCCATCACGATGCTGGGGGCGATCTATTTCGCGCACTGGCCGGCCGGGTTCTTCCTGCCGAACGGATACGAGTTCGTGCTGACCCTGTTCGCGGGAGCCCTGTCGCTTGCGATCACGGGCGCGGGTGCCTGGTCGCTCGATGCGCTGATTGCCAGTCGCGGACGCACCGCCGTGGCCGAAGCCGTGGAGCAGCCGCGCGCGGGGACCCGGCGGGCGGCGTAGGGCAGGAGAGAGACATGGATCCAGGCACACGCGACCGGCCCGGCAGCGTCGCCGGCGGGGAGCCGGCGACGCCGGGAAGCTACGGACAGGCGCCCTCGGGATTCCGCCTGCCGGAATCGACGCGGCTCGGCGCGGTCCGGCTCCAGGTCGCCGATCTGGAGCGCTCGCTGGCCTGGTACGAGCGCACCCTGGGGTTGCGCGTCGTGGCGGGTGATGCGACGCAGGCGTCGCTCGCCGCGCAGGGCGCAGGTCACGCGCTGGTACAGCTTCACGAGCTCGCCGGAGCCCGCGGGGCGGGGCGTCGTGCGCGGCTTGGGCTCTACCACTTCGCGATCCTGGTTCCGGATCGCGCCGCACTGGGCCGCTTCGTGCGCCACCTGATGGAGAGCGGAGTGAGCCCTGGTGCGGGCGACCACCTCGTGAGCGAGGCGTTCTACCTGCAGGATCCGGACGGGCTCGGCATCGAGGTGTACGCCGATCGTCCGCGCGCTACCTGGCGGCGCGTCGGCCGGGAGCTGGCGATGGCGACGGACCCGGTCGACGTCGCGTCCGTGATCGCGGCGGCGGGCGACGCGGCCTGGGGCGGCATGCCGGCGGGCAGCGTGATCGGCCACGTGCACCTGCACGTCGGCGATCTGCAGCAGGCGGCGGACTTCTACGGCGAGGCGCTCGGCTTCGACCGCGTCGTCTGGAGTTATCCGGGTGCGCTGTTCCTGGGCGCGGGCGGCTACCACCACCATCTCGGCACGAACACGTGGGCGGGCTCGGCCGCGCGTCCCGCGGCGAGTGACGACGCGCGCCTGCTCGAGTGGACGATCGAGCTTCCCGACGAGGCGAGCGTGGCGGCCGTGGGCGCGAGCCTCGCGGCGGCGGGCTACCCCGCTGATCGCGTCTCGCCCGCCGAGCTCCTCACGCGTGATCCCTGGGGAACGCAGGTGCGGCTGCACGTCGCCGCGTAGTAGCCGCCGGAGCTCCGGACCCGCGGCGCGTCACGGAGCCGCGCCGCGTGAGGGCGTCGGTGGGTGCTGATCGTCGTGCCCTGGCCACGCTCCGCATGTCGGGGCGGTGGTTGCGACGCTCGCCCGAGCGGCCGTAGCATTCCCTGCCGCGCTCGCGGCGCGCCTCTCATGGGCTCATCGGCCACCAGCGGGAGCACACCATTCATGACGGGCGCCCGCAAGTTCGGCACGTTCAGCGGCGTTTTCACGCCCTCGATCCTGACGATCCTCGGCGTGATCATGTACCTGCGGCTGCCCAGCATCATCGGGCAGGCGGGGCTCTTCACGACGCTCGCGATCATCGTCGTCGCCCATGTGATCTCGGTGACCACGGGGCTGAGCGTCGCCTCGGTCGCGACCGATCGCAAGGTGCGTGGCGGCGGCACCTACTACATGCTCAGCCGCAGCCTCGGCCTGCCGATCGGCGGCACGCTGGGCATCGCCCTCTTCGTCGGTCTCTCCTTCGCGGTCAGCCTGTACATCATCGGATTCGCCGAGAGCTTCCTCGGCTTCTGGGGCATCGAGGCGACGCTGAACGCGATCCGCGTCGTCGGCGTCATCGTGCTCGCGCTGGTCACGATCGTCACCCTGATCAGCACGTCGCTCGCGCTCCGCGCCCAGTTCTTCATTCTCGCGGCCATCGCGCTGTCGCTGCTCTCCATCCTGCTGGGCGTCGGCCGCCACGAGCTGGCGCCGGCGGCGGCCGGTGC
Source organism: Longimicrobiales bacterium (assembly GCA_035461105.1). Lineage (GTDB taxonomy): Bacteria > Gemmatimonadota > Gemmatimonadetes > Longimicrobiales > RSA9 > VEPF01. Next base: position 11,837 of record DATHVV010000121.1, read on the forward strand.
GGTGCTGGATGTGCGGCCCGTTGCCGCTTCGTTCATCGTGCTGTTCGGCATCTTCTTCCCGGCGGTGACCGGTTTCGAGGCGGGCGTCTCCATGTCCGGCGACCTGCGCGATCCGAAGCAGTCGATACCGGCCGGCACGATCGCGGCGATCCTGGTGGGACTCGCCGTCTACATCGGCCTGACCGTGTTCCTCGCCTACACCGTGGACGCCCGGGCGCTGGCGACGGATCCGTTGGTGCTGCAGCGCATCTCGCTGGCCTCCCCGCTCGTGCTCGCGGGCGTGTGGGGTGCCACGGTCTCTTCCGCGCTGGGCAGCGTGCTGGCGGCACCGCGCATCCTGCAGGCGACGTCGATCGACCGCATAACCCCCGCTTTCTTCGGACGTGGTTACGGCCGCGAGAACGAGCCGCGCCACGCGCTGCTGCTCACGGTCGTCATCGCGCTGGGCGGGATCCTGATCGGTGAGCTGGATGTCATCGCGCGGATCGTGTCCATGTTCTTCATCACGGCCTACGGGTTCCTGAACCTGGCGTGCGCCATCGAGAGCTGGGCGAGCCCCGACTTCAGGCCGACGTTCCGCGTGCCCCGTGCGGTGCCCGTGCTCGGGGCGCTGGCCTGCCTGGTCGTGATGATCCAGCTCGACCTCGTCGCCATGATCGGCGCGTCGCTCGTGCTCGGGGCGCTCTACTTCTACCTGACCCGCAAGCAGCTGCGTCTCGATGCGGGTGATGCCTGGTCCGGGTTCTGGGCATCGGTCGCGCGCGCCGCCGTCCACCGCCTCGATCGCAGCGGCGCGCACCGGCGCAACTGGCGACCGAACGTGCTCGCGTTCAGCCTGCCGGACACGCGCCGCTCGCCGTTCTTCAGCCTGGGCCGGGAGCTCTCCGGCCAGCGCGGCATGCTCACCGCGATCGATGTGGGTCCCGGTGCGGCCGAGCGCGCCGCGCAGGAGAGTGGTCTGGCCGAAGCCGATGCCGGCTACGGCGTCTTCACGCAGCCGCTGGAGTGCGCCGATCCCTACGCGCGCATCGCGGACGTGGCCCGCTTCCACGGCTTCGCCGGCCTGGTACCGAACACGGTGCTGGTGCCGTGGCCTGACCAGCCCGGTGCGGACTTCGAGGCGCTCCTCGCGCAGCTCGCCGGCGTCGATCGGAACCTGCTGGTGCTGGCGACGTCCGCGGCGGCGCGGGCGCAGCCGCCGCGCATCGACGTGTGGTGGTGGGACGACCCGGCCACCGCCGTTCTGCAGCTCTCGCTGCTGCGTTCCCTGTCGGCGAGCGAGAGCTGGCGGAGCGCTCGCGTGCGCGTGATCACGGCCGCACAGCCGGGCGGCGCCCGCGGCCTCGGCGTCGAGCGACGCATGGCCGCGCTCCTCGACGAGATGCGCGTCGATGCCGAGATCCACGTCGCGCGCGACCGCGCGGGGCCAGCCTCGATCGGCGATATCGTGACCGAGGAGTCGGCCGGCGCCGACCTGGTGCTGCTCGATGCGACGCCGCTCACCATCCGGCCGCGCGTGCTCGACTGCGCCGCCGCCGCCGCGGTGCGGGCGGGGCTCCGGTCGGTGGTGTTCTCGCTGCCGGCCGGATCGTTTGGCGCAGGCATCGCCGCGAGCGCACCGCGCGCCCCAGCGCGCCGAGCGCTGCCCGCGCTTGACGCTCCGGCGCGGGAGCCGCGCCTTCCCTCAGGGCTGCGCCTGCCCGCCGACCCCTCCCTCGCGGCCGCCGTGAGCGACGCGCACGGTGTGCTGCGACGGATCGCGGATCGCTGTGCGGGCGGGCCGCTCCAGGAGGCCTACGGACGTACGATGGCGCTGATCGAGCGGACCCATGGAGTACTCGACGGCAGTCTGGCCGCCGCGGCGGGCGCCGCCGACCAGGGGCGCGCCCGGTCCGAGCGCGCCGTGCGGAAAGCGTATGGCGACCTGCTCTACCGGACCGGGCACCTGCTCGCCGAACACCGGACCGGGGAGGTGACGGAGCAGAGCGCGGCCCTGACCGATTTCGCGAACTGCCTGAGCGACGGGCTGGCCGGAGTGGCCGAGGAAGTCAGCCCCGTGGTCGGCGTGGAGCTGGACCGCGCCGCGTTCGCGCGCGCGCCCGGCGACGATCTGCGGCTGCGTGCGTTCAAGCTGATGAAGCGGGTCGTATCCATGCGCCGGACCCGGGTGCGCCTGAGCGTACCGCTGGAGGACCTGACGCGCCGGCACTGCACGGCCGCGCTGCCGGTCGTCGAGCGCGCCGTACGGGACTGCGCGGAGGATGCCGTGGCCGCGGTGGCCGGCGTGCAGGCACTGCTGGCCAGCGCGCTCGCCGCCCTGGAGCGGGCCCGCGCCGCCGCCGAGCGGGGCGACGATGTGGCCGACGTGCTCCGTCCCGAGCGCGAGCAGCTGCGCGAGCACGCGGAGTCGCTGCTCCAGCGACACCAGGCCGCGGCGGGAGCCGTGCCCGGGAATGCCGCGCGCGCGGTCCGCCAGGTCGCCCACCGGATCGCCCACGACATCGGCCAGGTCGATGTGGCGCGCCGCGCGCGCGTCGATGGCGCGCTGCTGCGGGAAGCCGAATCATCCGCGGCGCGCGCGCGCGAGCTGCCGGGTGCGTGGCAGGCCGCCCAGGCGCTGCTGCTCCAGGGCGTGGCGCTGGAGCTCAGCCTGCTCGCGCTCCGCAACCGGGTCGCGACCATCGTCGATCGGGCGCGTGCCCGGCTGGGCCTGCACGCCGAAGCCCTGATCACGCGGCTGCGCGCCGTGCGCACGGCGGTCGACGAGTTCGCGCGCGCCAGCGCGGCCGATCCCGACGCGGAGTTCACGCGCCTGTTCGAGCAGTGGCCGGAGTTCGCGACGGAGCTGGTGATCGAGGAGCTGCGCACCGACCTGCGCGTGCCCTCCGGGGAGCTGCCCGAGCGCGTCGAGACGCTCTCGCCGGCGGCCGCCACGCGCCTGGCGAACGGCGACTTCGAGGACCTGGAAACCGTCACGCTCGCGCTGCGCCCGCTCGTCGACTACCACCTCGATGCCGAGTTCCTCGGACCGGTGCAGGACCGGCTGCAGGAAGTCCCCGACGTGTACGCGCGGGCCGCCGCGACCGCCCAGCACGCGGTGCGGCTCACGGCGTTCCGATTCCGCGACACGGAGGGCGAGGGTAACGAGGATGGTGGGCGCGCGCAGCTGCTCGCCGATGCGCTGCGCCGCCTCGATGGAGACCTGCTCGAGCTGCGCGGGCTGGTCGCGGAGCTGGATGAGTTCATCACCGACCGTCTCGATCAGAGCCTCGCCGCCCTCGAGCCGCACCGGCTGCTGCGCGATACCGGCCGGCTCCCGCAGTACATCAGGGCGCAACGCGGCCGCGAAGCGCTCGGCTGGTTCCAGGTGCAGCGCCGGCGGGCCCGGCGTTTCGCCGGCGAACAGGCCGTGCGGGTGCTCTACCAGCGCAGCGAGGCCATTCGCTTCGCCCGCGAGCTCGAGGCCGGCGATCGCGCCACCGGGGCGCTGCTCGACCTGGTTGCCGCGGTCTCGCCGGACCCGGACGTTCTCCAGCGCCTGCCCTACCACTACCGCCAGCTCTTCCTCGGCAAGCCACGCTTCAGCCGCGACTTCTGGGCGGGCTGGAGCGTGGAGCGGCGCCTGGCGGCCCGGGCCGTCGCCCACTACCGGCGCGGCTTCCAGGGCCCCCTGCTGGTCCTGGGGGAGCCGTTTTCCGGCCGGTCGGCGCTCGTGCAGGCGATCGCGGACGAGCACTTCAGCGGCGTGCCGACCTACCGCGTCGTCCCTCCGCTGGAGCGCACCACGCTCCCGGACGCGCTGTTCGCGCGCATCGCCGAGACCGTCGGCGCCGCGTCCGGCGCCGAGGATCCGCTCGGCACTGTGCCGGCCGGCGCAGTCCTGATCTTCGATGACATCGATCGGTGGTGGGAGCGCACGCCCGACGGGTACGCGGCCCTGGAAGCCGCGCTCGAGCTGATGGAGCGCCACACCGGGCGCTGCGTCTTCCTGGTGAGCGCCGACGTACACGCCTTCCGCTTCATCGACCGGGCCCGCGACATCGGACGCCGCTTCCTGGCCACGATCGAGTGCCGCCCGTTCTCGGCGCGCGAGATCGGCGACGTGGTACAGCTGCGTCACGGCTCCACGGGACTTCACTTCGAGCTGGAGGGCGTAGACGAGCAGCGTCTGAGCGGCATCGCGCGCGCCCGCCTGTTCCATCGCCTCTTCGATTACTCGTCCGGCAACATCGGCGCGGCACTGCACGCCTGGATCGCGCACATTCGCGCCGTCGAAGGCGACCGCGTGCGCATTGCGCGGCCGACGTTGCCGAATCTCTTCGCGCTCGACGCGCTCGAGCCGCTGCACCGCCTGCTGCTGGTGCAGCTGGTGCTGCACCGCAGCCTCGATGCCGATCGGCTGCTCCGTCTCGGCGGGGCGCGCCCGGAGCTGGTCGCGGCCCCGCTCGCCGAGCTGCGCCGCTCCCGCGTCATCATCCCCGAGCGGGAAACCGGGGGCGAGACCCAGCTCGTCATCAACCCCTTCCTGCGCCCGTTCGTCGCCCGCAGACTGAGCGAGCTGGAGATGATCGAATGACGATCTCCGAAGTGATCGGCGCGGTCATCGTCGTCGGACTCGGCCTCGTCGCGCTGCTCGCCGGCCCGCGCCTCCTGCACTGGGTCGTCGCCGTGCTGCCGGTCGGCCCCACGCCCCGCGCACGGCTCAGGCGCTGGCTGCCGGCCGTTCAGCTCGGCTTCGGCGTCGCCGTCCTCGTGCTGGTCGCGGCCCTGGCGTTCGGGCTCGTCCCGGCGCTCGTCGCCGCCACCGCCACTCTGCTGATCATGACCGGTGCCGCCTGGTTCGCGATCCGCGATCTCGTCGCCGGGATCGTGCTGCGTGCCGAGCACGGGTTCGAGCCGGGCCACACCATCGAGATCGCGGACGTCGCCGGGCGTGTTCACCGGGTCGGGGCGCGCTCCGTCGAGATCGAGGGCCGCGATGGTCACCGCATCCGCGTGCCCTACAGCCGGCTGGGCGCGGCGCCGATCTCCATCGCCCGGCCCCGTGAAGGCGGCGGTGCGCTCAGCTTCACCGTGACCCTGCCCCGCCGCGGCACCGGTCGCGACGATCTCGCGCGCATCCGCGCGGCCGCACTCCACACCTTCTTCGCGTCCGCGCGCCGCGAGCCCCGGGTCCATCTGAGCACGGAAGATGAGCGCGGGCGCAGCTACGACGTGACGGTCTACGCCGCCGATCCCGCGCTGCTGCCGGCGATCGAGCAGGCCGTCGTGGAGTCCTTGCGCTGATTTCGTCGTGGCCGCGCTGCGCACTGGGCGCGAGCATCGGCGAGGGGGTGAACCGGCAGTGGCGGCCGCCGGACGCGCGCGCCCGGCGGCCACTGTCAGGAGTATCTCAGCGCGCCAGCGAACCGGCGACCGATGCTTCGTAGATGCTCTGAATCGCCGCGTCGAGCGCGTCGTTGAACTCCTCGTCGCTCTGCTTCACGCTCAGCCCCTCGGTGAGGGCGCGCGAGAAGCTCGCCACGACGCCGTCGTTGCGCGCCAGCCGCGCATTCGCTTCCTGGCGGCTGTATCCCCCCGACAGCGCCACCACCTTGAGCACGCGGGGGTGCTCGACGAGCTCGCGATAGAGGTTGTCCTCGTCCGGCAGACTGAGCTTCAGCATCACGTACTGATCATCGGCAATGGCAGCCATGCCTTCGACCAGCCGCTCCCTCAGCAGGCGTTCCGATGCCGCCTTCTCGGGGCTCTTGATGTCCACCTCCGGCTCCAGGATCGGGACCAGTCCCGCCGCGAGAATCTGACGACCGACCTCGAACTGCTGCTGGACGATCGCCATTACGCCCTTTTCGTCGGCCCGCTTGATCACCGAGCGCATCTTGGTCCCGAAGACACCCTTCTGGGTGGCACGTCCGAGCAGGCGGTCCAGCTCGGGCATCGGCTTCATGAGCTGGACGCCGTCCGCCTCCGGGGCCAGGCCCTTGTCGACCTTGAGGAACGGGACCACCTGCTTTTCCGACCACAGGTACTCGGCCGTGCCTCGACCCTCGATCTCGCGGTCCATGGTGTTCTCGAAGAGGATCGCGCCGATGACGCGCTCGCCCGTGAACGCCGGGCTGGTGATGATGCGGGTGCGCATCTCGTGGATCCGGTCCAGCATCTCCGATTCGCTGGAGTACCCGTCTTCCCCGATGCCATAGAGCCGCAGCGCGCCCGGCGTGCTGCCGCCGCTCTGGTCGAGCGCCGCGATGAAGCCGTTGCCCTCGCGGATCTTGTTGAATTGTGCTTGGTTCATGTCTTGCCCCCAGGTCTTCGATTTATCGGCACAGCCTGTCCACCGCTGCACAGCCACGGCGGGCTCAACGTACAACCCGCGGTTCGCGGAGGGCAGACCCCGGGACCCCCACCCGGGACACGGGATCAGTCCTGCGCGCGCGTCGCGGTACCCAGAACCCGGTCATTGCGGTCGCGCACCCGGAGACGCACCGCGCGCTCGCCCTCGAACTCGAACTCGTGGTAGAGCTGCTCCACGTCCAGCAGCTCCCCGTTCTCGACCCAGGCCATCAGGAACACCCCCCGCGCGCGCGGCACGAGCACGTACTCGAACGGACCGGAATCGGGCGCTGCCAGGGCGCGCCGGGCCTCCGCCCGTTCCCGCTCCTGCGGCGACATGGCCGCCTCCGCGGCCGGATCCGGGCGCGCGGTGTCCGCCGGGGGTGTGAACACGCCGGGCGGGAAGCTGGCGATGAGCCTGCCCTCCTCGCCGCGCTTGACGGTCAGCACGGTGGGAGGCGGTCCCTTCCCCGACGCGGAATCGGGCGTGAACGTGATGCGCCAACCCCCCACGTAGAGCGCCGCGTCCTCCGCGGCCACGGTCAGCACCGGCTCGACCGACTCGACCTCGAGCTCGAACGGGATCTCCAGCGTCCCCCAGCTCAGCAGCATGGTGGCGCCGTCCTGCGCGATGCGCGGGAACGTCCAGGTCAGCGCCTCCGTATGCACCGCATCGTGGCGCGGGTTGACGACGAACCGGATCTGGTCATCGGTCAGCTCGGGACGCTGCGTGTGGAACAGCGAGTCGCGCGCGTCGAGGACGAGCTCCCAGGGTCCGACCCGTGACGGGATGATCCACATGGACCAGCGGCCCGGCGGCACGACATGCCCGTCCATTTTCACCGTATCGCTCACCTCGAGCACCGTGGCCTCGTTCGCGCCGGGCGTCCAGAGCTCGCCCCAGTGCACCACCTTGCCGAACAGGTCGGCGCGGCCGCGCACCAGCGGCCGCGAGTAGTCCAGGCTGACCAGCGTGCTGCCCAGCCTCTGGCTGATCGTGGCGCGCTGGCTGATGCGGTATTCGATCTCCTGCGCCCATGCCGGGCGTGCGGCCAGCATCGTGAGCGCGAGCACTCCTGCCGTGACCGTCACACGCAAGCGGAAGCTGGCAGCAATGCGGCGATCGAAGCGCGGGGTCATGGGGCCTCCTGTCGGGGAATCCTGGACGGCATGGAAATCGTTCGGGCGGGCCGAGGTCCGGGCCACGCAAAGGCACGTGCCGCCGGAAACTGCATGTTAGGGGAGGGATTCCGGGCCACGCAACCTCGCGGGCAGGACAGCGCTCGCTGCTGCTCTCCCGGACGGCCCGCGGGAGTCGGCCACGTGATTCGTCCGACGCCTGCCGGCGCGCTTGACACGAAGCGCTGCGGCCTGCCTCTTCCCGGGGCACCCGCTCACTCCTTCTTCTCAGAGGCCAGCCATGATCCGTCGGCGCGTTCTGCTCATCTGTGCCACCCTGCTGCTCGGTGCCTGCGCGGTCGAAGCCAATCCCGAGGCGGCACCCGCCCAGGCCGGGGCGGTCGATGTCGCCGCCGTGGAGCAGGCCATCCGCGACCGTGTCGCAGCGTGGCAGGCCGCCGCGAACGAGTCGCCCGAGGCGTTCGCGTCGTTCTACACGGAGGACGGCATCCTGATGGCGCCCAACGCACCGCCCGCCCAGGGCCGGCAGGCGATCGCGGAGCTGATGGCGCCCACGTTCGCGCAGATCGACAACATCACGTTCACGCCGCTGCAGATCACTGCTGCCCGGAGCGGCGAGCTCGCGGTCGAGCGCGGTCGCTACGACCTGCGCGGCACGGCTCCCGACGGCACGACGTTCGAGGACCAGGGCAGCTACGTGGTGGTGTGGCGCCTGGAGGGCGATCAGTGGATGGTGATCAACGACGTCTTCAACAGCGACCGTCCGGCGCCGGATGGCAACTAGCGAGGCCCCCACGTGAGTAACCTGACGTTCGACCAGCTGGCCGCCCTGCTCGATTCGGTGTTCGCGCTGAAGGAGTCCGAGAAGTGGCTCACGATCCTGGTCGATCTGCCGGATGCCCGCGTGCCCGACGAGCCGGCATGGCAGGATCGGCGCAGCATCGCCGGGGAGTGGTTCCGGCTGCTGCAGCAGAACCGCGTCCGCCTGCCGTTCTCGTCGGTGGCCTACTGCGTCTACCCGAACGTCGGCAGCAACAACAACGACCTGCCGGACGCGGCCGTGGTGGCGCAGTCGCACGATGCGTACTCGGCACTGCCCGGCGGCGAGACGCTGCCCTTCGACGTCATCCTCGCCGCCTCCAGTGTCGTACTCGCTCCGACCCAGCTGTCGGCGACGGCGCCCCTCAAGCTGCTCGCGAAGATCCACGGCTTCCGGGGCGCCACGCTGCCCGGATTCTCGCGCGACATGATCCCGGTGCTCGCGCTCGACTACGAGCAGGTCAACGAGCGCGTCGTGGAGTTCAAGCAGCGCATGGACCGCGCAGACGGCATTGCGGTTACGCTCGATGCTGCGCGAGCGCGCTACGCCAGCTCATTCGACCTTCGCTTTCGATCCGGACATGCCAGCGGCGGGCTCATGCGCGAGCCGGGCATGGTCGGCAATCTGCCGTCCGGCGAAGCGTACATCGTGCCGTACGAGGGCGAGCTGGCGGCGGAGCCGAGCCGGACCACGGGTGAGCTGCCGGTCCAGTTCGGTGACGAGATCGTCGTCTACCGCCTGGAGCGGAACCGCGCGGTCGAGGTGCTCAGCAGCGGCCCCGCCTCGGAGCAGGAGCGGCAGCGCCTCGCGGAGGAGCCCGCCTACGGCAACATCGCCGAAGTCGGCATCGGCGTGCTCGGCGAGTGGGGCGTGCAGGCGGTCGGAAGCACGCTCCTGGATGAGAAGCTCGGGCTCCACATTGCGTTCGGCAGGAGCGACCACTTCGGCGGCGTCACGAGTCCCGCATCGTTTCGCGACCCGGCCCGCGTGGTGCACATCGACCGGGTTTACGTGCCCTCCACGCAGCCGCTGGTGAGCGTGCGCGAGGCGGCGTTCAGCTATCCTGACGGAGCTCGCGAGACCATCATCGAGCGCGGGAAGTACGTCGTGTAGCGTGGCGCGCTGCCGAAGCGGCCCGGCCTGCTTTTCCTCCCTGTTCGAGATGGCGCTCGCGCTCCGCGCGCTCTTCATGGTCGCCAACTACCTGCTCGCCGCCATCCGGGGTGATCCGCTCAGCAGTCTCCTTGCCGTCGGTTCGATCGCCTCGAGCCGGCCTGCCTCGCGCGCGATCCGCCGACACCTGGCGCACCAGCCCGTAGAGCCGCCCCCGCCTGCGCGTCGATCGTCCCGCCCCCGCCTCGCTCCTCTTGACCGTCTACAGGAGCACACCCTACCGTTCAGTCGAGTGTTGTCGACCGCCTGAAGGAGCGCCCAGATGGCCCGCGATCAATCCGACCTGCTCCAGGGCACCCTGGAGCTGCTCGTCCTGAAGACGCTCTCGCTGGAGCCGATGCATGGCTGGGGGATCAGCCAGCGGATTCAGCAGATGTCGCGCGAGGTCCTGCACGTGACGCAGGGCTCGCTGTATCCCGCGCTGCAGCGGATGAAGACCCGGGGCTGGATCGCATCGGAGTGGCGAACGACGGAGCACAACCGCCGGGGCCGGTATTACAGCTTGACGGCGGCGGGTCGGCGGGAGCTGGCGCGTGAGCGGTCGCAGTGGGAGCGGGCCTCGAGAGCGGTGAACTGGGTGCTCGGCTGGACGGGGGGTGCCGCATGAGGTGGCTGGCCGGGCTGCGGGAGCGGGTGCGCGCTCTGTTCTTCAAGGCACGCGAGGACGCGGATATGGATGCCGAGCTGCGCGAGCACCTCGAGCTGCAGGCGCTCGAGAACGAACGGCGCGGCATGAGCCCGCGGGAGGCGCGCCGACAGGCGGCGATCTCGTTCGGGGGGATCGAGCAGGTGCGCGAGGAGGTGCGCGAGGCACGAGGCGTCATGCTGCTCGAAGAGTGGGCGGGCGACGTTCGTTACGCGTTGCGCGCGTTGCGCCGAAATCCCGGGTTCACGGCGGTGGCACTGCTCACGCTGGCCCTGGGGATCGGTGCGAATGCGGCGATGTTCAGCATCGTGAACGGTATCCTGCTGCGGCCGTTGCCCTACGCTGATCCCCACGAGCTGGTTCTGCTGTACCAGTCGAACCCGAGGAGCGGGGAGCTGCAGGGCCGGATCTCGTACCAGGATCTCGAGGACTGGCAGGCTCGGGCCCGTTCGCTCGCCAGCCTCGCCGGGTACGCGTCCGTGCCGACGATCCTGACCGGCCACGGCGATCCGCTCGAGGTCGAGATGAGCTACGTCACCGAGGGGTTCTTCGACGTCCTCGGGGCGCCGGTCGCGCGGGGCCGACCGTTGCTGAGCGAGGACTACCGGCTGAAGCGGCGCGCCGCGGTGATCAGCGACGCCCTGTGGCGTAACGTGCTCGGCGGCGATCCGGGCGTGGTCGGCAGCTCGGTCCTGCTGCGCGGCGAGCCGTACCTCGTGGTCGGGGTGATGCCGGCCAGCCTGCGGCATCCGACGCCGGAGACCGACGTGTGGATCCCGCAGTCGCTGGTGCAGCCGAACATGTTCGCCAACGGCATGCCGCGGCGGGGTGATCGCTACCTGCGGGCGGTCGCGCGGCTGAGTGCCGGTGCCGACGCCGGCCGCGCCCAGCAGGAGCTCACGGCGCTCTCCGGCAAGCTCGCGGACACCTACCCCGAGAGCAATGCCGACTGGAGTGCGGCCGCAGTGGTCCCGCTGCGCACGTCCATCGTGGGCGACGTGGATCGGGCGCTCGTGATCGTGCTGGGCGTCGTGGGCTTCATTCTGCTGATCGGCTGCGCCAACCTGGCGAACCTGCTGCTCGCGCGCGGCACGGCGCGCCAGCGCGAGATCGCGGTACGCGTCGCGCTCGGCGCCGGACGCCGACGCATCGTCCGGCAGCTGCTCACGGAGAGCCTCGTGCTCGCCTTCCTCGGCGGCGCGCTCGGCGTGCTGCTCTCGTACTGGGGCGTACAGACCATTCTCGCGCTGAGCGCCGACACGCTGCCGCGCGTGGAGGATGTTCGTCTCGACGCACGGGTGCTCGGGTTCGGCCTGCTGCTCGCCGCCGCGACCGGACTCCTGTTCGGCCTCGTGCCCGCGCTCCGCATGGCGCACGCCGATCCCCAGCACGATCTCCGCGGCGGACGCGGCACGGTCGGGGCCGAAGGCGGGCGCCTGCGCGGTGCGCTGGTCGTCGCGGAAGTCGCCCTGGCAGTGCTGCTCGTGATCGGGGCCGGCCTCATGGCCCGCAGCTTCCTGGCATTGCGCAGTGTCGATGCCGGCTTCAATCCCGAACGCGTGCTGACCGTCGCCATGCAACTCAATCTCGCCGGCGTGCCGCCCGAGGAGATGGCACAATTCCTGGTGCAGCGGCGCGAGGAGATCCTGCATCGCGTTCGCGAGCTGCCGGGCGTCGAGCAGGCGGGGATGATCAACGTGTTCCCGCTCCGCGAGGATGGCGCGTTCTCGATGGAGTACACGCGTGCCGGGGCGGGCGCGACCCCCGGCGAGCCCGGCGTACATGCGGACACGCGGTACGTCGATCCCGGCTATCTGCGGACCATGGGCATCCCGCTGCTGCGCGGCGAGCACCTGCCCACGACGCTCGCGCCGGGCGCGCTGGTGCCGGTGCTGATGAGCGAAAGTGCCGCGCGCCAGCTCTGGCCGGGTGAGGATCCGCTCGGCCGGTTGATCAACGTCCAGTGGGGCGAGTCGATCGTGATCGGCATCGTGGGCGACGTGCGCCAGACCGGCCTCGACGAGGCGCCGGTGCCCGCCGTGTACTTCCCGCAGCTCGTCGCACCGCGCCTGCTGGCGACGCTGGTGGTGCGCAGTGCGGGCGATCCGACGGCGCTGGCGGCACCGATCCGGCAGGTCATCCGGGAGATCGATCCGAACCAGCCGATTCGGAGTACCATGCCGCTGCGAGACGTGATGGCTGAATCGATCGCGCAGGACCGTTTCTTCACGCTGCTGTTTGCGGTGTTCGGCGGGCTCGCGCTCGTGCTGGCGGCGGTCGGAATCTACGGCGTGCTCGCCTACGCGGTCAGGCAGCGCACCCAGGAGATCGGAGTCCGGATGGCGCTCGGGGCACGCCCGTACGACGTGCTGCGCATGACCGCGGGCACCGGGTTGAAGCTGGTCGGAATCGGCGTCGTGATCGGCACTGGTGCCGCACTCGCGCTCACCCGCGTGCTGGCCAGCCAGCTGTACGGCGTTACGCCGACGGACCCGCTGACGTTCGCGGCCGCGATCGCTTTCCTCGGCGCCGTCGCACTGCTGGCGACCTGCGTTCCGGCTCGCAGGGCGACGCGCGTGGCGCCGATGGTCGCGCTCCGCCTGGAGTGAAGCCGCCGCGGGCGGGCGCCTCGAGCAAACGGTGGCCGGGGATCTCTGCCATGGGAGCGCGCGCACCGTGTCATGACTTCACGGCCGGTCCGGCTCGTCGCCTGAACACCGCCAGCGTTCCGGCGGCGTGCGCGCGATCGTAGTTCGCCTCGAGAAAGGCCGCGAGCTCCGGGAAATCCGACAGCAGCGGCATGGCCGCCGGCGGCAGGGCCGCAAGCTGCGGATCCTCTTCCTGGACCAGCACGATCTCGGGACGCGTGCGCTCCAGGTCACGCAGGTATTCGGCGCGGTAGCGGTGCCACGCCGGTCGGCCGGCGCCATGCGTGACCGGAAACCGCCACCCGCCGAGCCGGAACGCCGTTTCGCGCTCGGAAAGGTAGGCGACTCCCGCGGTACGCGTGTACATGGCCAGTTGCGCCTCGGGATCGGTGTTTGCACTTATCCAGCGCGCGGCCTCGCGATAACCCAGGGGCGAAAAGGAGCCGAGCTCGAAGCTCGCGAGGTAGCGGGGGGAAGGGTAGAGCCCGACCGCGTACCTCACACCGCGCAGCGTAGCGCGCGCCGGCTGAATCGAGACGTGCACCACGATGAGCGCGAGCAGCGCGAGCGCAAGCATGGCGCCGCCGTCCGTCGTGCGCGGTGAGGCGGCAGCCGACGAAGCGCTGGCGGAATCCATTTTCGACACGGAGTGAAGGGCGCCTCGATCGAACCCCAGGCTACGCCCGATGCCGATGGCTCCGAGTACCGCCAGGGGCGGGACCGCGATGAGCCAGTGGTACGTCCAAAACTTGTCCTGCAGCGCTACCACCCCGACCGCGATGGCGAGCCAGGCGAGAAGGAGTGTGGCTACCGGTCGCAGCCGCAGCACCACGACAGCGCCGACCAGTACCGCCGGCAGCGCCAGGGCCACCACCGGGAAGCCGCCTAAGAAGCGAGCCACGCCGAACGCGCGCGTGTAGACCAGCGATCCGCTCTTCACGGCGTACACCCCGAGCGCGTAGCGGAGGTGCACCTCGGTGAACGCGCTCAGCGCGCCGCTCGCCGCCAGCCAGCCGATCATGACGAGCGGCGGCGCGATCGCACCGGCCGCGACCAGGGCCGTGGACATGAGCAGCGGCCGGGCGGCGCGTGTCTGCCCCACGACGTACAGGAGGGGCAGGGACGCGAAAGCAGCGAAAAAGGGCTTGACCAGAGCTCCGAGCCCCACGACCAGGCCGAAGAGCAGCAGCTCGCGCGCAGGCGGCACACCTGGACGGCGCAGGAGGCGCTCGACGACCACGAGCAGGACGAACGCCACCCAGCCGTCGGGCTGAGCGATGTCGTCGAAGCCGAGCGAGAAATAGAACAGCGTGAACAGCAGTGCGGTCCAGCGTGCGACCGGCGCGCCGCACAACAGGCGCACGAGGCGATAGAGCGCGACGGTGGCGGCCGCGAGCACGATCAGGTCCAGCAGCCGCACTGCCCAGAACTGTCGGCCGAACAGGAGCTGCGGCACGGCAAAGACATACGGCACGAGCGGGCCGTGCATGTCCCAGGCATCACGATAGGGCATCCCGCCGCGGACCACTACATCCGCCACCCACGCGTAGAGCCCGTGGTCGAAGCCAGGCGGCCAGGTGAGCGTGATCAGGGCGCACAGGACGGCCAGTGCGGCCAGCCCGAGGAACACCGGGCGTTCGACTCGCCGCACCACCGACGGCCGCGCCAGACTCCCCGCCCGACCGTCTTCGGGGGGTGCCGTCGCCGGCACGGGCGCGGAATACGGGGCCGTCACCCGCGCTCCGCGTCGCGCGGATAGTTGATCATCGCGAACGGGTTGGCGCAGCCGCCCCG
>DATHVV010000122.1:0-11489 GCA_035461105.1 Longimicrobiales bacterium
TGTCCTGCCGGTTCTCGCCAGTTGTGCCTTCACGTTCGGTGTCGGACGTGGTGAGAAGGTCAGCCCGAGAAACAATCTTGCGCCGCCAGGTGGTGGCGACTAACCGCGACGTGGAACCGTGATCGAGAGTGGACCCGGCCGGCTCCCCGTGCACATATCAATCCCGACCCGTCCTGTCAACCCCGGCCCGTCCTGTTCCGCTCGTGCAGCATCCGGCACACGCCAGAGGACACCGCGCCATACCCAACCCAAGGGCTCATCGAACCGAAGTACGTCGGCGTCGCCGAACTACCCGTTACGCAGACGAAGAACCCGGCCTTGACCACGAGCCGGGCTTCAGGCATCTTTACCGGTCTGTATACCTGCATCGCATAGAGACTCATGTACGCGATTATCAGAAGCGGCGACAAGCAATTCCGCGCGGAGCCCGGCATGACCGTCCGGGTCCCCTCGCTCGACGCCGAGGTCGGCAGCCAGGTCACGTTCGGCGAGGTGCTCCTCGCCGGTGGCGACGACGGCGTGACCGTCGGCGCCCCGGTGCTGGCCGGCGCGAGCGTGACGGGCGAGGTCGTGCGGCACGGCCGCGACAAGAAGGTGATCATCTTCAAGTGGAAGCGTCGCAAGAACTACCGCCTGAAGAAGGGTCACCGGCAGGGATTCACCGAAGTCCGCATCGGCGAGATCCGCACCGCCTAGGAGGGCAGCATGGCACACAAGAAAGGCGTCGGCTCGAGCCGCAACGGCCGTGACTCCAACCCGCAGTTCCTCGGCGTGAAGCGCTATGGCGGCGAGGCCGTGCTGGCGGGCAACATCCTGGTCCGGCAGCGTGGCACGAAGTTCCATCCCGGCCGCAACGTGGGTCGGGGCAAGGACGACACGCTGTTCGCGCTGATCGACGGCGTCGTGACGTTCGAGCGGAAGGACAAGAAGCGGCAGCAGATCTCGGTCTATCCGGCCGCGTAGGCGGTCGCGAGCCGTTGCATGCGCAGGCCCCGGTCTTCGGACCGGGGCCTTTTTGTTTGCCGGCGCCGTTGCCTCCCGTAGCGCTGTGCTGGCAGCCACCCAGGTCACCCCCGGGGCCCGCTTCCTGCACTTCGTGGCCCGGACCTGGAACGGCGGAGTTGAGATGTCGAGTGAAATGGTGCCGCGGTCGCGGAATACCGAGGCGGTGCGGCAGTCGGACATCGAGCCGTACACGGCCCTGCGGTGGGTGGGCACGCTCTTCAAGGCGGCTGCGATCTTCCTGGCGGTGGCCATCGTGGGCGAGTTCGTCGCGGGCATGCGGCTCTATGGTGCGACGGCGCTGCCGGAGCTGCTCGGTCAGCTGGCCAAGACGATCGTGCTGGCGGTGGTGCTGTGGGGCGGGGGCGACCTGGTGCGGCTGCTGATCCAGCTCGGGCACGACATCCGCGCGGAGCGGATCCTGCTCTCGCGCCTGGTCCATCGTACCCCGGCGCGTCCGGTGTCGGAGGAGCGGCGCACCGAGGAGGGGGCCATGGGATCGGCGCAGCTGCTGGACTCGGGGGATGCGGAGGAGGACGAGGCCGCCCGCGAGGAGCTCCATTCCCGAACGGCCTGAAGCGGGCCGCGGCCGCCGCCCGGCCGCGGCCCGCCAGCCCGTCTAGACGGGCCAGAGCCAGCCGAAGATCCCGGCCGTCACGAGTGCGTAGATCAGGGCATCGAAGTTCGACTTCAGCGTCGTCGTCCACCTCCGCCGGTACCAGATCGAATTCTGCCAGAGCCCCAGTCCGTACCCCGCGAACGCGGTCGCGCCCGCGAAGCGGAACACCTCGAGGTAGCTGCTCCCCGGCTCCAGTGCGCGTCCCGCGATGTAGGCGGCGAAGATGCTCACCACGACCGAGTACAGGAACCACAGGGCGAGCTGCGGCACCATGTTGAACGGTCCGTTCGGCATGATGTTGAGGAATGCTACCGGCCCGCGGTTGAGCTTCTCCACGTACTCCGGCGCCCTGAAGTCGCCGCCCCTGGGCGGCGCCGGCATGACGTACTCGCCAGGCGGCAGGTTGAAGGGCCGGAGCGCGTCCATCACCTGCGCTTCCGCCGGGACCGGACTGAAGTCCTTGCGATGGTAGGGTAGCAGCATGTGGATGATCGAGCTCACGATGAATACCGCGACGGCGGACAGCAGGATCGGCAGCAGCAGTGACATCACCGGGACCATCGACACCTCCTCGTGCCAGGGGGCAGGCCTTTCGGGCGAGCGCTTCACGGTGCCGTGTGCGCCGCCCGATCGTCAAGGCCGACGTCGCGGCGGCGAGCGGCCCGGATCCCCGCCCGCGGCCGAGAGCGAGGGCTCCCGGCCGCCCGAGCGGGTCCCCGGTGGGTCCGGGACGCTCAGTCGCGGCCGAGCTGGCGCAGCGCTCGTCCCACGGCGTCGAACGACGCGGTCACCTCGTCGATCAGGTCGCGGGTGGCGGAGAGCGTGAGTCCCTCGGCGCCCATCTGGGTGCGCAGCTGGCGGATCTTGCGGGCCGCATGCTCGACGCGGTTGGCCGCGTCGGCGACCGTCTCCGCACCTTCCTCCTCACCGAACGGATTGCGACGCTTCGGCCCGGAGACGTCATCGCCGAACGGATTGTCTCGACTCAAGGTCCACCTCCTTCGCAGCGGCCGATGCCCTGGCCGGTCCGCGCTCAGTGCCCGCGGAAGTCCGGGGCGCGTTTCTCGAGGAAGGCGCTCACGCCCTCCCGGCCGTCGGCGCTGCCGAACGCGGTGATGAACAGCTCGCGCTCGCAGGCGAGTCCGGCCGCGAGCGGCAGCTCGAGCGCGGCGCGCACGGCCTGCTTCGCGAGTTGCAGCGCGACCGGCGAGTGCGCGGCCATGGCGCCGGCCAGCTCGAGCGTCCGCGCGCGCAGCTCGCCGTCCTCGTGCACGGCATCGACCATGCCGATGCGAAGCGCCTCGGCCGCATCGATCGGCTCGCCGGTCAGCACCAGGCGCAGCGCCTGCCCGTAGCCGACCAGCCGCGGCAGGCGCTGTGTGCCGCCCCCCCCGGGGATCAGGCCGAGCCTGATCTCGGGCTGGCCCAGGCGTGCCGAGGCCGCCGCCAGGCGCAGGTCGCAGGCGAGCGCCAGCTCGCAGCCGCCGCCCAGCGCCAGCCCGTTGATCATGGCGATGGTTGGCTTCGGCAGCTCGGCGATCGCATCGAAGATGCGCGGCGGCGTCATCGTGGCGCGCTGCTCGAGCGGCGTTCGGGCCGCGAACTCGGCGATATCGGCGCCCGCCACGAACGCTTTCCCGCCCGCGCCCGTGAATACGACCACGCGCACCTCGTCGTCGGCGCGCAGTGCGTCGAGTGCGGCGAGCAGCTCGGAGCGTACGGTCATGTTCAGCGCGTTGCGCTTCTCCGGCCGGTTCACGGTCACGGTCGCGACCCGGTCTGCGATCTCGACGAGCAGCGCCTGGTAACCCATGCTCAGCTGCGCGTCCAGTCGTAGAACCCGGCGCCGCTCTTCTTCCCGAGCCGCCCTTCGGCGACCAGCCGCTCGAGGATCTCGGGCGGGCGAAACTGCTCGGTGCCGAGCTGCTCGTGGAGGTAGCGGGCGATGTCGAGGCGCACGTCCAGGCCGACCAGGTCGCTCAGCCGGAGCGGTCCCATGGGGTGGCGGTAGCCGAGCTCCATGGCCCGGTCGATGTCGGCGGCGCTGGCGACGCCCTCCTGCAGCATGCGCATCGCCTCCAGCCCGAGCAGCACGCCCAGCCGCGAGGTCGCGAACCCGGGCGAGTCGTTCACCACGATGGCTTGCTTGCCGATGCGCGCGATGAACGCGAGCCCGCGTGCCACGGCATCGTCGCTCGTGGACCGGCCGCGCACCAGCTCGACCAGCGGGTTGATGTGCACGGGGTTGAAGAAGTGCAGTCCGAGCACGCGCTGGGGGCGACGCGTCCCCGCCTGCAGTTCACTGATGCTCAGGCTCGAGGTGTTGCTTGCGAGCAGCGCGTCCTCCGCGGCCGCCTCGTCGAGCACATGGAACAGCGACCGCTTCAGGTCGAGGCGCTCGGGCACGGCCTCGATCACGAGCGCCGCCCCCGGCGCGGCGCTGCGTGCGTCGGTGGCGGTACCGATCCGGTCGAGGGCGTCGCGGCTGGCCGCCGCTTCGATCTTGCCTCGGCGAACACCCTCTGCCAGGTTCGCGGCGATCAGCGCCCGGCCACGCGCCGCGAGCTCGGCGCTGGTATCCACCAGCGTCACCGTGTATCCCGCGGCGGCACTCACCTGCGCGATGCCGTGACCCATGGTGCCGGCACCGATCACGACCACGTGCTCGCTCATGGTCCGTTGCCGCCCTCGCTGCGCCGGCGCGTGTGAAAGCGCGGGGCGCGTTTCTCCAGGAACGAACGGATCCCTTCGCGGAAATCGGGTGACTGGAAGGCGTCCTGCTGGATCTGCACCTCCAGATCCAGCACCTCGCCCAGCGACATGTCCAGGCTGTGCCGCAGCGAGTGGCGGACCGCGGCGACGATGCCCTCGGGCCCCGCCGCGATCTGTCCGGCCAGCGCGCGGGCCGCGTGCTCCAGGTCCGCCGGGGCCACGACCCGGTTGAACAGACCGAGGCGCTCGCCCCGCTCGGCGCTAATCATGCCACCGGTGAGCAGGAACTCGAGCGCGACCGCCGGACCTACCAGGCGCGGCAGGAAGTAGCTGCCGCCCCAGTCGGGGTGCAGCCCGACCCGCAGGAACCCGAACCCGATCGACGCCGATTCGCTCGCGATTCGCAGGTCGCACGCGATCGCGAGACAGGCGCCCGCGCCGGCCGCCGGGCCGTTGATCGCCGCAATCACCGGCGTGTGCATGGCATCGATCACGCGCACGATCTCGGCGCCCGCGCGCACCACCTTCTCGAACCCCTCGGCGTCACCGCGCTCGATCAGCTCGCTCATGCGCGCGATGTCGCCGCCGGTCGAGAACGCGCG
The DNA here is from genome assembly GCA_035461105.1 of Longimicrobiales bacterium. Classification (GTDB taxonomy): domain Bacteria; phylum Gemmatimonadota; class Gemmatimonadetes; order Longimicrobiales; family RSA9; genus VEPF01. The sequence goes on from DATHVV010000122.1 coordinate 4,936, forward strand.
CCCGACACCCGTGACGATGATGGCCCGCACCTCGGGATCCGAGTCGAGGACGACGAGCGCATCGGCCAGCTGCTCGCGCATGGTTCCCGAGAACGCGTTCAGCCGCTCCGGCCGGTTGATCAGGACACGCGCGACCGCGCCATCGCGCTCGGTCAGGATCGCTTCGCTCACGGCTCCACCTCCACGACTGTGGCAATGCCCTGGCCGACGCCGATGCACATGGTGGCGAGACCGTGCCCGCCGCCGCGCCGCCTCAGCTCGTGGACCAGGGTCACCAGAATGCGCGCGCCCGAGCAGCCCAGCGGGTGACCCAGCGCGATGGCGCCGCCGTTCACGTTGACCCGCTCCGGGTCGAGCTCCAGCTGGTCGATGCAGGGGAGCGCCTGCGCCGCGAACGCCTCGTTCACCTCCGCCAGCGCGATGTCGACCGCCGCGATTCCGGCACGCTGCAGTGCCAGCCGCGACGCGGGTACCGGCCCCATCCCCATCTCGTCCGGCGCCACCCCCGCGACGCCGGTCGCGATGATGCGCGCGAGCGGACGCAGCCCGCGCGCGCGCGCGGCTTCCGCCGATACGATCACCAGGGCCGCCGCGCCGTCGTTCAGCCCCGAGGAGTTGCCCGCGGTCACCGTCCCATCCGGCTGGAATGCCGGCCGCAGCTTCGCGAGCTGCGCGAGCGTCGTGTCCGGTCGCGGATGCTCGTCCTGATGGCAGGGGAGCGGATCGCCGCCCCGGCGCGGCACCGCCACGGAGACCAGCTCAGCCGCGAAACGGCCGCTCCGCATCGCGGCGGCCGCCCGCCGCTGGCTGGCGAGCGCGAACGCATCCTGCGCCTCGCGCGAGACGGCGTGCTTCGCGGCCACGACTTCCGCGGTCTGGCCGAGCTGGATCGTGTAGCGATCGGGGAAGCGCGGGTTCACGAAGCGCCAGCCCAGCACGGTGTCGGCGACCTGAGGTGCGCCCCGCGCGTACCCTTCGGAGGGCTTGAGCATGACGTATGGAGCGCGGCTCATCGACTCCACGCCGCCCGCCACGAGGACGTCGCCTTCGCCGCCCCGGATCGCGTGCAGCGCCGCGGTCACCGCCTGCATCCCGGAGCCGCACAGCCGGTTGATGGTCTGGCCGGGCACGGTGACGGGCAGGCCCGCCAGCAGCGCCGCCATGCGCGCGACGTTGCGGTTGTCCTCGCCGGCCTGGTTTGCGCAGCCCAGGATCACGTCATCGACGGCGCCGGGCTCGATGCCGGCCCCATCGATCGCGGCGCGTACGGTCGCCGCGGCCAGGTCGTCCGGCCGGACGGCGGCGAGCGCGCCGCCGTGCCGCCCGATCGGCGTGCGCACGGCCGCGACGATCCAGGCCTCGCGCGCGCTCACGACAGGTCGACCCAGACGCTCTTGACCTGCGTGTACAGCTCGAGCGCATGCGCCCCCAGCTCGCGGCCGAAGCCGGACTGCTTGTAGCCGCCGAAGGGCGAGGCCGCGTCGAGCGGGTGGTAGGTGTTGACCCAGACCGTACCGGCCTGCAGCCGCCGGGCCATGCGATGCGCCTTCTTCACATCGCGCGTCCAGACCGCGGCCGCGAGCCCGTACTCGCTCGTGTTGGCGACGTCCACTGCCTCGTCCTCGCCATCGAACGCGAGCGTCGCGAGCACCGGGCCGAAGATCTCCTCACGCGCGATCACGTGCTCGCGCTGCACGTTGTCGAAGATCGTCGGCTCCACCCAGAAGCCCCGCTCCTCGCCGCCGTACCGCGCGCGCGCACCCCCGGCCAGGACCTCCGCCCCTTCGCTCCGGCCTTGCTCGACGTAGCCGAGCACGCGGTCCAGCTGCTCCTGGGAGATGAGCGGACCCATGCGTGTCTTCGGGTCGAGCGGGTCGCCCGGCTGCAGCTTCCGCGCGCGCTCGACCACCCGCCCGAGCAGCTCATCCTTGACGGAGCGCGCCACCAGCAGCCGCGAGCCGGCCGTGCAGCACTGCCCGCTGTTGTAGAAGATGCCGGTGAACGCGCCGCGCGCGGCGGCGTCCAGGTCGGCGTCCGCCAGCACGATGTTGGGGGACTTGCCGCCCAGCTCGAGCGACACCTTCTTGAGCGTGTCCGCCGCCGAGCGCATGATGTGTCGGCCCACCGCGGTCGAGCCGGTGAACGCGATCTTGTCCACGCCGGGGTGCGCCACCAGCGCGGCGCCCGCGCTCTCGCCGAACCCGGGCAGCACGTTCAGCACGCCGGGCGGCAGGCCGACCCGCAGCGCGATCGCGCCCAGCTCGAGCGCGCTGAGCGGCGTTTGCTCCGCCGGCTTGAGCACGACCGTGTTCCCGCAGGCCAGCGCCGGTCCGAGCTTGTAGGCGGCCATCAGCATGGGGAAGTTCCACGGGATGATCGCGCCGACCACGCCGAGCGGCTCGCGCAGCGTGTAGTTCAGCACGTCGCCGCGCACCGGGATGGTCTCGCCCTCGAGCTTCGTCGTCCAGCCGGCGTAGTAGCGCAGCACGTCCACGGTCATGCGCACGTCGATCTGCGCTTCCCGGATCGGCTTGCCGTTGTCGAGCGTCTCGAGCCGGGCCAGCTCGTCGGCGCGCGCCTCGATCGCATCCGCGAAGCGCCAGATCAGCAGCCCCCGGTCGGCCGCGTCCAGCCGGGCCCAGCCGCGGTCCTCGAACGCGGTGCGCGCTGCGGCCACCGCGGCCGCCACGTCGGCGGCGCGCGCTTCCGCCACGTCGGCGAGCGGCTCCCCGGTGGCCGGGTTCACCGTGGCGAAGGTGACCCCATCCCGGGCGCTCACCCACTCGCCGCCGATCAGCAGCCCCGCTCCCGCCTCGCGCGCGAGCGACGTCTCCGTCGCGACCATCTCGCCTCCGCTCAGCGCGCCTGGAAGTTGGCCTTGCGCTTTTCGACGTAGGCGGCGATGCCTTCCTTCGCATCGGTGCTCTGGAAGAGCAGCTGCTGCAGCTCCCGCTCCACCGCGAGCGCATCCTGGAACGGCAGCTCCGCACCGGTCTGCACCGCGCGCTTGATGTTGCCGATCGCCTTGGCCGCCATGTTCGGGGGCGTGAACCGCTTCGCGTACTCCAGCACCTGGTCGAGGAAGGCGGCGCGCGAGTCCGCGGCGTACACCTCGGTCACGATGCCCAGGCCCTTCGCTTCGTCGAACTCGAAGGTGCGGCCCGTCACCATCAGCTCGATCGCCGAGGCCTTGCCCACCAGCCGGGCCAGCCGTTGCGTGCCGCCCGTGCCGGGCAGCACCCCGAGGTTGACCTCGGGAAGCCCGATCTTGCCGCCGCCCTGCCGCGCGATCCGCATGTCCGCCGCCATCGCGATCTCGAGGCCGCCCCCCACGGTATGACCGTTCAGCGCCGCGATCACCAGCTTGGGCGTCTGCTCGAGCCGGTTCAGGGTCTCGTTCGCGTGCAGGCAGAAGTAGTACTTGAACTGCGGTGTCACCGAGTTCAGCATCGGGATGCTCGCGCCCGCGCAGAAGAACTTCTCGCCCGCGCCCGTCAGCACGATCACGTATACGCTCTCGTCCATGCGCGCCCGCAGGATCTGCCGGTCGAGGTCCTGCATCAGCTCGTAGGTGTATGTATTCGCCGGCGGGTCGTCGAGCGTCAGCACGGCCACGCCGTCGGCCGCCTCGTAGTGGACCAGCTCCTTCGTCGTCGGCTCCGCTTCCATCACCTTCGCCATGTCTCCTCCAGAGGGTGTCGGCGGCCGGCGGCCGCCCGGTCAGATCTCGTTCGCGTCGCCGCGGGCACGCCTCGCGCCGGTGCCCGGCGGGCTCCGGATCGGCATGTGGGTGAAGGCCGCGAGGTGCCGTGAGGCCGTGAACCTAGGCCGCTTCCGAGGCAGGGGTCAAGGGTGAGCGGCTTGTCCGCCGCGGTGTGCGGAAGTAGTTTGCGGGTGGCGATTTGCCCGCTCGCGGAGGGTGCACCGCAGCTGCTGCGGAACCCTCCCGGCGCCACCCGGTACTGACGTCTATGGACGCTCGCGCGCTGCTGCCGATCCTGCTGGGCGCGATTCTGCTCGCGCCGGGGGCCTCGCGTGCCGCTGCCCAACAGGGCGCGGCGCCGGTCTACCGCGTGCCGGTCCAGGGCGTGATCGAGCTCGGCCTCGCCCCGTTCGTGGCCCGCTCGCTGCGCGAAGCGGAGGCCGCGGGCGCGCGGGCCGTCATCCTCGACATCGAAACACCCGGCGGCCGTATCGATGCGGCCGAGCGCATCGTCGACGCGATCCGCCGCGCGGAGGTGCCCGTCTACGCGTTCGTGGACAGCCGCGCCTTTTCCGCCGGCGCGCTGATCGCGCTCGCCGCGCGCGACGTCTACATGGTGCCCACCGCCGTCATGGGTGCGGCCACGCCGGTGACCGGGGAAGGGGAGAAGGCGCCCGAGAAGATCGTGAGCGCGATGCGCAGCGAGATGCGCGCGCTCGCGGAAGCGCGCGGTCGTGATCCGCGGGTCGCCGAGGCCATGGTGGACGAAGAAATTGCCATCGAGGGCGTGGTGGAGGCGGGCAAGCTGCTCACGCTCACGACGAGCGAGGCGGTTCGGCTGGGTTATGCCAGTGCGGTAGCCGACTTCGGCACGCTGCTCGACGTGCTGGAGGTTGCCGACGCGCCGATCGTGCAGACACGCGTGAACTGGGCCGAGCGGCTGGTCCGCTTCTTCACGCACCCGGCGGTGGCGCCCATGCTCCTGTCGCTCGGCTTCCTGGGCATCATCTGGGAGTTCAAGATGCCGGGCTTCGGCCTGCCCGGCGGCGTCGGCATCACCGCACTCGCGCTCTTCTTCGGGAGTCACCTGCTGCTCGGGCTCGCCGGCATCGAGGAGCTGCTGCTGATCGGTGCCGGGCTCGCGCTGATCGGCGTCGAGGTCTTTCTGCTGCCCGGCTTCGGCATCGCGGGCATCGCCGGCGGTGTCGCGCTGGCGGCCGGCTTTTACCTGAGTCTCGTGAGTGATATGGCTTCTGCGGGCGATTACATCCAGGCGCTCGGCGTCTTCTCGGTGTCCGTGCTCGTCGTCATCGTGGTCGCCTGGGCGCTGCTGCGCCACCTCAGTCGCGGCCGCCGCGCCGGCACGTCGGGGTTCCTGCTCGGCGAGGCGACCAGCCGTGAGCGCGGCTACATCTCCGCCGCGGTTCGCACCGAGCTGGTCGGCGCCACCGGCGTCGCGCTCACCGATCTCCGCCCCGCCGGCGCCGCCCGCATCGGCGACGAGCGCGTCGATGTCGTTTCCGACGCCGACTTCATCAGCGCCGGCACCCCGGTCCGGATCGTACGCTCCGAGGGTTACCGGCACGTCGTGCAGCCGCTCGAAGGCGGCTCCTGAGCACCCTGAACACGAAAGAGAGCTTCGATGCAGGGGGAAATCATTGGTCTGGCGCCCGTCGTGGTGCTGGCCCTCGTCGTCATACTGCTGCTGATCATCACCTGGGCGGTGCCGGTGCGGCTCTGGATCGAGGCCGTGTCCGCCGGCGTGCGCGTCAGCCTCACGGACCTGATCGGCATGCGGCTCCGCAAGGTCAACCCGGCGAACGTGGTGCGTCCGCTGGTCACCGCGATCAAGGCGGGCCTGAACCTGACGACGCGCGACCTGGAAGCCCATTACCTGGCCGGCGGTCACGTGGATCGCGTCGTCAAGGCGCTGATCAGTGCCGACAAGGCGAACCTGGGGCTCACGTTCGAGCAGGCGACCGCCATCGATCTGGCCGGCCGCGACGTGCTCGAGGCCGTCAAGGTGTCGGTCAACCCCAAGGTGATCGACACCCCGCGCGTCGCCGCCATGGCCAAGGATGGCATCCAGCTGATCGCGACCGCGCGCGTGACCGTGCGCGCCAACATCAACCGCCTGGTCGGCGGCGCCGGCGAGGACACGATCCTCGCGCGCGTCGGTGAGGGCATCGTCTCGACGATCGGCTCGGCGGCATCCCACAAGGCCGTGCTCTCCGATCCGGACAACATCTCGAAGACGGTGCTGGCCAAGGGTCTCGATGCGGGCACGGCGTTCGAGATCCTCTCGATCGACATTGCGGACGTGGACGTCGGCAAGAATATCGGTGCCGAGCTGCAGACCGATCAGGCCGAGGCCGACAAGCGGATCGCGCAGGCGAAGGCGGAGGAGCGGCGTGCCATGGCGGTCGCGGTCGAGCAGGAGAACCGCGCCAAGGTGCAGGAGATGCGCGCCCGGGTCGTGGAGGCGGAGGCGCAGGTACCGCTCGCCATGGCCGAGGCCTTCCGCAGCGGCAACCTCGGCATCATGGACTACGCGCGCTACGGCAACGTGACGGCGGACACCGAGATGCGACGCGCCATCGCGGGCGGCGACACGCCTCCCGAAGGGCAGCGCTGAGGCATGGAGGGACTCCCCATCCTCCTCTTCGTGGCGTTCGTGGTGGCCTCGATGCTGGAGAAGGTGCTCAAGAAGCCTCCCGAAGGCGGCCCGCCCCGTCCGGGTCAGCGGCCGCCGCCGGGGTCGCGCCTGCCGCGTCCCACGCCCGCCGAGCGGGCGCGTCAGCGTCGCGAGCAGGCGCGCGCGCTGCCCCGGGCGCGCGCGCCGGAGCCGCCG
>DATHVV010000123.1:0-12270 GCA_035461105.1 Longimicrobiales bacterium
CAGGTTGCGCGCGATCGCCTCGGCCTGGCCGCGCTCCTCGGCGCCGATGCCGGGGTACGCCCCGGGCGTGTCGATCAGGGTCACGATCGGCCGGCCGAACTTCTCGGCCAGCTGCATCAGGCGCAGCGCCTTGCGGTAGCCCTCCGGGTGCGGCATGCCGAAGTTGCGGCGCAGGTTCTCCTTCATGTCGCGGCCTTTCTGGTGGCCGATCAGCATGACCGCTTCGCCATCGATGCGCGCCCAGCCGCCCACGATCGCCTCGTCATCGCGGAACGCCCGGTCACCGTGCAGCTCGATGAAGTCGGTGAACGCGCGGTCCACGTAGTCGAGCGTGTAGGGCCGCTTCTGGTGACGCGCCAGCTGGACGCGCTCCACCGGCGAGAGGTTCTGGTAGGACTCGCGGCGCAGCCGGTCCAGCTTCTCGTACAGGATCTGGAGCTCGCCCGAGACCGCCAGGCCGTGCTGGTCGGCGACGCGCTCGAGCGTCTGGATCTGCTGCTCCAGCTCCCCGATCTCCTTGTCGAATCCGATCTGCGAGCTCAAGTGCGCTCCTGGAACCGTACCAGGCGAATGCGGTCGGCGCCGAACAGCTCGCGCAGCTGCGCGAGCAGCGCCTCCGAGGGCTGAACACTCAGGCTGCGCGAGCGCAGCCGCACCATCTCCTTCGAGCCGCCGTTGCCGCCGCCGTGACGCACGGTGACGAACACCGGCGCCGGGCCCGGGCTCGCGCGGAACGCGGCGGTCGCGGCCGCGAGCGCCGCGCCCGGCGCGTCGCCGGCCAGTGCCAGCTCCAGCCCCAGGTTGCCCGACTGGCGCAGCGTCTCCAGCGTGACCACGCTGTCCAGGAAGATCGGCGGCGCATCCTCGTCGCGGTCACGCCCCGACACGCTGCCCCGGATCAGCACCGGCGCATCCTGTACGACCAGGTCGTGATACTGCTCCCACACGTCGCCGAACGCGAGCACGCTCGCGGTGCCGTGGAAGTCCTCGACCGTGATCCGGCCCCATTCCGCGCCGTTCTTCTTCGAGAGCTGCCGCACCACGCCGGTCACGACGCAGGCCAGTTCCACCTTCTGGTCCCGGAACTGCCGGAGCGAGGCCGTGTTGACCGCCTCGAACACGCGCACCTCGTCGCGGTACTTCTCGAGCGGGTGGCCGCTGATGAAGAAGCCCAGGATCTCCTTCTCGCGCGCCAGCCGCTCGCTCTCCGGCCAGCGCGGCACGTCGGGCAGCTGCGGCTCCGGGCGGGCCGGCAGCTCGGCCGTGCCGCCCGGGTCGAACAGTGAGACCTGGCCGCTCTCCCGCTCCTCCTGTCGGAGCTGCGCCTCGCGCACCGCCAGCTCGAGCCCCGCGAGCAGCTGCGCCCGGTGGCCGGCCGGGCGGCTCAGCGAGTCGCACGCGCCCGCCAGGATGAGCGCTTCCAGCGAGCGCTTGCCCACGTGCCGCAGGTCCACCCGCTCGGCCAGGTCGAAGAGCGAGCGGTAGGGCTCGCCGTGACGCCCGTCCAGGATGGCACCGACCGCGGCCGTGCCCAGACCGCGCAGCGCGCCCAGGCCGAAGCGGATCGCGTCGTCGGCCACGGGCGTGAACTTCCAGCCGGACTCGTTGACGTCGGGCGGCAGCACGCGCAGGCCGTGGTTGAGCGCCGGGATGTAGCGCGCCAGCTCGCGGCACTCCGCGATATAGTGAACCACATCGTCGGTCCTGTCCACGACCGAGGAGAGCAGGGCGGCCATGAACTCGGCGGGATAGTGCCGCTTCAGCCACGCGGTCTGGTAGGAGAGCAGCGCGTAAGCGACGCTGTGCGACCGGTTGAAGCCGTACCTGCCGAAGGTGACGACCTGTTCCGCGATCTCGTCCACGATCCGCTGCTCGACACCGTTCGCGACCGCCCGCTCCTTGAACTTGCCGACCTCCTTCGTGATCAGCGCCATGTCCTTCTTGCCGACCGCCTTCCGCAGCACGTCCGCTTCCGCCAGCGTGAAGTTGGCCAGGACCTGCGCCATGCGCATGACCTGCTCCTGGTACGTGATCACGCCGTAGGTCGAGGCCAGCACTTTCTCCAGCCGGGGGTGCGGGTAGCGCACCGGCTCGCGCCCCAGCTTGCGGCGAATGTAGACGTCGGTCATCCCGGAGTCGAGCGGACCCGGCCGGATCAGCGCATTGGTCGCGACCAGGTCCTCGAACCAGTCGCACTTCATGGCCCGCAGCTTGTCGGTCGCGAGCGACGACTCGAACTGGAACACGCCGGTGGTGCCGCCCCGCGCGAGCATGTCGTAGACCGCGGCGTCATCGAGCGGCACGTCCTCGATGCGCGCGTACTCGACGCCCGTCTCCGGGTGGCGCAGCGCCCCGTGCCGGCGGCGCACGTGGTCGGCCGCCTCGTAGATGACGGTGAGCGTCTTCAGGCCCAGGAAGTCCATCTTGAGCATCCCGGCCTGCTCGAGCGCGTTCATGTCCCACTGCGTGACCAGCACGCCCTCGTCGCCGCCGTTCTCGGCCGCGCCCGAGCCGCGCGTGGACTGGGTGCAGACCGGGACGTACTCCTGGAGCGGACCGGGCGCGATCACCACGCCCGCGGCATGCACGCTGGCATGCCGGGAGAGACCCTCCAGCACCTTCGCGTACTCGATCAGCTGGGCGACGCGCGCATCGCTCTCGATCAGCGCCCGCAGCTCGCTGATCTTCACGGCCGCCTCGCCCACCGTGAGCGAGTTGTTGGGCTGGTTCGGGATCAGCTTCGCGAGCCGGTCCATCTCGCCCGGCTCGAAGCCGAGCACGCGGCCCACGTCGCGGATCACGGCGCGCGACTTCATGGTGCCGAACGTGATGATCTGGCCGACCGAGTCGCGGCCGTACTTCGCGCGCACGTACTCGATCACCTCGCCGCGCCGCTCGTAGCAGAAGTCGACGTCGATGTCGGGCATCGACACGCGGTCGGGATTGAGGAAGCGCTCGAAGAGCAGGTCGAAGCGGAGCGGATCGACGTCGGTGATGCCGATCACGTAGGCGACCAGCGACCCGGCGGCGGAGCCGCGCCCGGGGCCGACCGGGATGCCGCGCTCCTTCGCCCAGTTGATGAAGTCCTGGGTGATCAGGAAGTAGCCGGCGTAATCGGCCTTGTCGTTCGAGATCACGCCCAGCTCGTACTCGAGCCGCGCCTCCCATCCGGCCGGCAGCGGATCGCCGAACCGGGCCTTCGCCTTCTGGTAGGTGAGCCGGCGCAGCAGCTCGGCCTCGCTCGCCACGTCGGCCGGCATCGGGAACGAGGGCACGTAGTAGCGCTTCTCGCTCTGCACGTCGACCGTGTCCGCGAGCGCGACCGTGTTCGCGAGCAGGTCGGGTCGGTCCGGGAACCGCTCCGCGATCTCGGGCGCGCTCTTGAAGTAGAGCCCGCGGTCGTAGCGCATGCGGTTCTGGTCGTCGCGGTCCTTGCCGAGACCGATGCAGAGCAGCACGTCGTGCGCCTCGTGGTCGGAGGCGCGCAGGAAGTGGGCGTCGTTGGTCGCGACCACGGGCAGGCCCAGCTCGGCGGCGAGCTTCAGCACCTTCGCGTTGAGCGCCTGCTGGCCGGGCGTGTCGTGCGCCTGCACCTCCAGGTAGTAGCGGCCGTCGAAGAGCTCCGCGTACCAGGAGGCGGCCGCGCGCGCCGCGTCCCACCGGTCCGCCATCAGGTGACGCGCCACCTCGCCGGCCATGCACGCCGACGAGACGATCAGGCCGGCCGAATGCTCCGCGAGCACCTCGCGGTCGATGCGCGGACGGTGGTAGAAGCCCTCCAGGAACCCGATCGAGGTGAGCCGAACCAGGTTGCGGTAACCCTCCTGGTCGCGGGCGAGCACCACCAGGTGGTAGTACTTCTCCTCGGGTGCGCCCGGCCCGTCCATGCGGCGCACGCGCCGGTCGCCGGGGGCGACGTACGCCTCCATGCCCACGATCGACTTGATGCCCGCCTTCTTCGCCTTCTCCTGGAACTCCCACGCGCCGTACATGCAGCCGTGGTCGGTGAGCGCGAGCGCCGGCATCTCCAGCTCCTTCGCGCGCGCGACCAGGTCGGAGATGCGGTTGGCACCGTCGAGCAGCGAGTACTCGCTGTGCGTGTGCAGGTGGACGAAGGACATGCCGTTACTACACCACCGGTGAAGGGGCCACGGCGTCGTCGCCGCAGCGGAACGTGTCGAGCAGCGTCTCGAGCTGGATCATGTACTCGTACTTCTTCTTGGCGGGCGCGTACAGCCACGCGTCCACCAGGAACGTGCGGTTCTGCGCCGGGCAGGGAACCACCCGGGTGAGGAACGGTCCCGCCATCGGCACCTGCGGGTCGGTGCCGTTCCAGACGCCCTGCACCTCCATGGCCCGGGCCGCGCCCTGCGCGACCGGATGCACGGTCAGCGGCTCCGGCTGCGTGGTCTGCGGCACGCGCCAGTCCTGGTGCACGTGCTGCCGCCAGGCCAGCACCGCCTCCGCCGTGAGCGTGCTGTCCACGCCCGGGCGCGACGTCACCGTGATCGTGCGCCGCAGGTCGTCGCCCGACCGGGTCCAGTTGACGAAGCTGTAGACCGAGTCGGTGCGCTCCGGGTGATACACCTGGGGCAGCAGGATCGAGAAGCCGGCGCGCGCGGCCAGCGTGTCGCGCAGGGCCAGGTCCGGCTCGCTGACGTACATGCGGCGCCGGGCGTACACGCGGTAGAGGCTGTCCAGGCGCGCCGCGAGCGGCGGCAGCGCACCCTGGAGGGCGGCGGCGGGGTCGCCCTCCGGCAGCACGACCGCGGTCACCAGCTGGTTGCGCGCCCAGACGTTGGGCGCATCGGTCAGGAACGGCCCCGCGGGCGACGTCCGGGTGCCGAGCACCGGCGCGACCCAGTCGTCGCCGGCATGGCCGAGCACGAGCACCTGCTTGAACTGCCGCAGCGTCGTCCAGTTGGGGTGCTGCGGCGAGACCTGGGTGAGGTCGAACGTGCGCTCGTCGCGCACGGTCGTGATGGTGGGCTCGAGCGCGCGGCGCACGCTCTCCTCGACCTGCTGCCAGAGGCTGTCCGTGGCGACCACGATGATCGCGCTCGACTCACCGCGCGCCTGGGGCTTGCCCTGGCATCCGGCGAGCAGCGCGAAGAGGAAAGCAGCGGCGCCGGTCAGAAGGGCGGATTTGCTTGTCACGGCGCAAGTTGTCCGGGTTTTCAAGGGTTGGTCCGACCTCCAAAGGTAGCGGGGCCCGGAGGGGCGGGCAACCGAGTTTGCCCGCTCCCGCCGCGCACCGTAGCGTACTCCGCATGACTCCCGAGCGCGCGCATCCGGCACTGCCCGACGCCCTCGATCTGGCGGCCGCGATCGTGGACGCGCGCGCGCGTGCGGGCCACCTGTTCGTGGGCCTCGATTTCGACGGCACGCTCACCCCGATCGTGTCGCGGCCGGAGCTGGCGCACCTGGGCGGCGACACACGTCTCGTCCTGGTCCGGCTCGCGGCGCGTCCGGACACGGTCGTGGCGGTGCTCAGCGGGCGCGCGCTCGCGGACGTACGCACGCGCGTGGCCGTGCCCGGGCTGTTTTTCGCCGGTAACCACGGCTTCGAGATCGAGGGTCCCGGCATCTCCGAGCTGCACCCGGCCGCGGACGCCGCGGCGCCCGCGATCCGCCGGCTGGCGGAGGCGTGTGCCCGGCAGCTCGCCCGCATCGAGGGCGTCATCGTGGAAGACAAGGGCGTCACGCTCAGCGTCCATTTCCGGCTGGTGGCGGAGCGGGCGCACGCGGACGTGCGCGCGGCCGTGCGCGCTCTCGTTGCGGGGGAAGCGGGAGTGCGGATGAGCGAGGGCAAGATGGTGATCGAGGTGCGCCCGGACGTCGCCTGGGACAAGGGCGCCGCGCTCGCCTTCCTGCGGCGAGCACTGCACGACGATCCGGCCGCGCCCGCGCTCTTCATCGGCGACGACCGCACCGACGAGGACGCATTCCGCGAGCTGGGTCCGGGCGGCTGGGGCATCCTGGTCGCGGAGCAGCCGCCCGCGCAGACTGCGGCGCGGGCCCGGCTCCGCGATCCGGGCGCGGTACAGGCGCTGCTCGAGCGGCTCGCGCGGATGGAGGCCCGGTGAAGCGGCTGGTCACGCTCGTGGTCCTCACGTGGTTCACGTTCGTGCTGTCGCGCATGGGCCCCCCCGTGAGCGAAGGTCCGCTGGCGGCGCTGCTGCTCGGCTTCGTGCTGATCGGATCGTACCTCTCCGGGTTCGTCGCGTCCCGGATCGGGCTGCCGCGCGTCACCGGGTACGTGCTGTTCGGCGTGCTGGTCGGACCCTTCGCGCTCGGCGTGCTGAACCTGGAGACCGCGCTCGCGCTGCGCACCATCGACGACCTGGCCCTCGGGCTCATCGCGCTCACTGCCGGCGGCGAGCTGCGCATCAGCAGCCTGCGCCGGATGATCCACTCGATCCTCGGCATCTCGCTCTCGATCATGATCGTCACCATCATCGGCATCATGGCGCTGGTGCTGGTGGCACGACCGTTCCTCCCGTTCCTGGCGGAGCTGTCCCTCGGCGGCGCCATCGGCGTGGCGCTGCTGCTGGGGATCTGGTGCGCCAACTCCTCGCCGGACGTGACGGTCGCCGTCATCAACGAGTCGGGCGCGCGCGGCGAGGTCACCGACACGATCCTAAGCGTGACGATCTTCAAGGACGTGCTGGTGATCATCTCCTTCGCCGTGGCGCTCTCGATCACCGCGACGCTGGTGAACCCGGACGCCGCGTTCGACACCGGCCAGCTCGCCGCGATGACCTGGGAGGTCGGCGGGGCACTGCTGGTCGGCGGCGCCGCTGGCTACGCGTTCGCCACATACCTCGGCGCCGTGCCGCGCCGGCGCGTGCTCTCCACGCTGGTGTTCACGTTCCTGCTCATCCTGATCGCCTACGCGCTGCACCTGGAGCTGCTGCTCACGGCGGTCGGCGCCGGGTTCGTCATCGAGAACTTCTCGGAGGTTGGGGAAAGCCTGATCCACGCGGTGGAAGCGAATGCGCTCGCCGTGTTCGCGATCTTCTTCGCCATCGCGGGCGCGAGCCTGGACCTGGGCGCGCTGGTGCGCTTCTGGCCGATGGCCGCGGCCGTCGTCGCGCTGCGCCTGCTCACCACCTGGGGCGGCGCCCGCATGGGTGCCCGCCTCAGCGGCGTCTCGCCGGCAGTGCGACAGCACACGTGGTTCGGCCTGATCTCCCAGGCCGGCGTCACGCTCGGCCTCTCCCTGGTGGTCGGTCGCGAGCTGCCCGGCATCGGCTCCTACTTCGTCAGCATTACCGCCGCCATCATCATCTTCCACCTGCTGCTCGGCCCGATCCTGCTGAAGCTCGCGCTCACGCGGGCCGGTGAAACCGGCGTCCGCGACCTCGCGGACGGCGCGCAGCCCGCCCCGGCCCACGGCCAGCCGGCGCCGGCCGGCGCCTGAGCGATGGCCACCATGCGCGATCGGGAGTCCAGCCGCGAGCCCGGCCAGGAACACAACCACGCGCCCGGCCAGGAACACAGCCACGATCCCGGCCGGGAGCACAGCCACACGCACAGCCACGAACACGGCGACGAGCGTGGTCACGAGCACGGCCACTCGCACGGTCACTACGAGCACCTGCGTGAGGCCGGACGGCGGCGGCTGCTGCTCGTGCTCGCGATCACCGCCGGTTTCATGGTGGTCGAGCTGGTGGGCGGGCTGCTCGCGAACTCGCTCGCACTCCTCGCCGACGCCGGACACATGCTCGGCGACGTGGCCGCGATCTCGCTCTCCGTGTTCGCGCTCTGGTTCGCGCGCCGGCCCGCCACCGCGGTGCGCACCTACGGCTACCTGCGCCTGGAGATCCTGGCCGCGTTCGTGAACGGCGTCGCCCTGGTCGTGATCTCGCTCGTCATCCTGTGGCAGGCCTGGATCCGCATCCGCGAGCCGGTCGCGGTCGAGAGCGGGCTCATGCTCGCGGTCGCGACCGGCGGCCTCGTCGTCAACATCATCGCCGCCGCGCTGCTGCACGGCGCCTCCGGCCACAGCCTGAACCTGCGCGGCGCCTACCTGCACGTGCTCGGCGACCTGCTCGGCTCCCTGGCCGCGATCGGCGCCGCGCTCGCGATCCGCTTCACCGGCTGGATGGCCGCCGACCCGATCATGTCCGCGTTCGTCGCGCTGCTCATCCTGGTCGGCAGCTGGCGGCTGGTGCGCGAGTCCGTCGACGTGCTGCTCGAGGCCGTGCCGAGACACATCGACATGGGCGAGCTGCACGGCGCGATCTGCGACATCCCGGGCGTCGAGAGCATCAGCGACCTGCACGTCTGGACCCTCACCAGCGGCGTGCTCGCCATGAGCGGCCACGTCGTCGCCGACGCCGGCGCCCACGCCGGCATCCTGCGGGAGATCCACGCGCGCATGCACGAGCGCTTCGGCATCCGCCACGTCACCATCCAGCTCGAGCCGCGCCCCATGTACCCGCTGCGCACTCGCGAAGAGGTCGCGGAATGGCGGAAACGACAGTCGTGAAACGGCGGGTGGGGGTGCGGGTGGCGTGGGGGTGGGGGCACGGCGGGAGCACGGCGGGTGGGGGGCGCGCGGGGGGCGCGGCCTGGACGGCGGGTGGGGGGGGCGCGCGGGGCGTGGCCTGGACGGCGGGTGAGGGGCGCGCGCCTGCGCGGCCTGGACGGTGGGTGAGGGGGAAATCAAGGGAGGCACATGCGCATCTCCGTCGAGAGCACGGACCGGGAGCAGCTGATCGACATCACACGGCGGGTGCAGGAGCAGGTCACGGCCAGCGGCGTGCGGGACGGGGTCGTGCAGCTCTGGTCGCTGCACACGACGTGCGCGCTCACCGTCAACGAGGGCGCGGATCCGGACGTCGCCCGCGACATCCTGGACTTCCTGCGACGTCTCGTCCCGCGCGACGCCGACTTCCGCCACGCGGAGGGCAACTCCGACGCCCACCTCAAGGTGGCGTTCGTCGGCCCCGGTCTCACGCTGCTCGTCGAGCACGGCACGCTCGTGCTCGGCACCTGGCAGAAGGTGTTCCTGGCCGAGTTCGACGGTCCGAGAACCCGCCAGATCGCAGGTCGCATCACCTGACGGCTCGCAGGTCGCATCACCTGACGGCCGGGGCTGATGCCTGACCCGGGCGCACCATTGAAGCCGGTGCTCGGTTCCTTCCGTCCGCGACACCGTCCATGCACGCCTGCGCCGCCGCGCCCCCGCCTGCGTGCTCATCACCGCCTACGTCCTCACGCGGGAGCGGCGGACATGCCGCCGGCGTTCGCCGACAGCATCGCGGCCGCGATGGCAGGCGGCTACACGCGCGAGGCGCGCATCGGCAATTTTCTGATCTGGCGCCGATCCGCTCGAACGACCCCGGTTCCGCGCGACAGCCCTTACCGTCCGGACAAGGACGTTCGTCCCCCCCGCGGCACTCCTGGCGGGGCCGGTAGTGGGCCACTATGACATGGCGACTGACCACTACCGCGGGGCCGATCCCGTAGCCTTCCACGACGTGATCCGCTAAATTAAATGGCTGTTCCGTAACCGACACGTCCGCAGGGCTGGGGATCACGAGGATCCATGATCAGAAACGTCGCCATCATCGCCCACGTCGACCACGGCAAGACCACGCTGGTGGACAAGATGCTGCGCCAGGCCGGCGCGTTCCGGGAGAACCAGATCGTGGAGGAGCGGGTCATGGACTCGAACCCGCTCGAGCGGGAGCGGGGCATCACGATCCTGTCGAAGAACACGTCGATCCGGTGGCGGGAGCACAAGATCAACATCGTGGACACGCCCGGTCACTCGGACTTCGGGGGCGAGGTCGAGCGGATCCTGCGGATGGTGAACGGGGTGCTGCTGCTGGTGGACGCGTTCGACGGGCCGATGCCGCAGACGCGGTTCGTGACGCGCAAGGCGATGGCGCTCGGGTTGCAGCCGATCGTGGTGATCAACAAGATCGACCGGGATGGCTCGGATCCGGCGCGGGTGCACGACGAGGTGCTGGAGCTGTTCATGGAGCTGGAGGCGGACGAGGCGCAGCTGGATGCGCCGTTCCTGTACGCGTCGGCGCGCGAGGGCTACGCGATGCGCGAGATCGGGGGCGAGAAGCGGGACCTGGCGACGCTGTTCGAGGCGATCCTGGAGACCGTGCCGCCGCCGCCGGGCGACGCCGAGGCGCCGTTCCAGATGCTGATCTCGACGCTCGACCACTCGCCCTACCTCGGCCGGCAGGCGATCGGCCGGATCGAGCGCGGCACGATCCGGGTGGGCGACCCGATCCTGCTGCTCGCGCATCGCACGGACGATGTGATCGGCTTCACGCCCGACGAGGGGGACCGGCAGGGCCGCGTCTCGAAGCTGTACGCGTTCGAGGGGCTGCAGCGGGTCGAGGTCGAGAGTGCGAGCGCCGGCGAGATCGTCGCGCTTGCGGGCATCGAGGGTGTCGAGATCGGCGCCACCATCACCGACCTGCAGCGTCCTGAGCGGCTCGCGGGGATCGCGGTGGAGGAGCCGACCATCTCGGTCGACTTCATCGTCAACATGTCGCCGTTCGCGGGACGCGATGGCAAGTACGTGACCAGCCGGCAGCTGCGCGACCGGCTCTACAAGGAGCTGGAACGCAACGTCGCGCTGCGGGTCGAGGACACCGACTCGCCGGACACGTACACGGTGAGCGGCCGTGGCGAGCTGCACCTCGGCATCCTGATGGAGACGATGCGCCGCGAGGGCTACGAGTTCGCGGTCTCGCGGCCGCGCATCATCACGAAGCGGGGCCCCGACGGCGAGACGCTCGAGCCGTTCGAGGAAGTCGTGATCGACGTGCCGGAGCGCTTCGTCGGCGTCGTCATCGAGAAGCTGGGCGGGCGCCGCGGCGAGCTGCTCGAGATGCGCAGCTCGGGGCAGAGCAGCGGCGAGGGCATGGGCCTCACGCGCATCGTCTACCGGATGCCGGCGCGCGGCCTGTTCGGTTACCGCAGCGAGTTCCTGACCGACACGCGCGGCGAGGGCGTGCTGCACCATCGCTTCAGCGGCTATGGCAGCTGGGCGGGCAGCATCCGCAGCCGCGACCGCGGCGTCATGGTGTGCATGGCCGACGGCGTCTCGGTCGCTTTCTCGCTCTGGAACCTGCAGGAGCGCGGCGTCCTCTTCATCCCGCCCGGCGTCGATGTCTACGAGGGCATGATCGTGGGGGAGAACTCGCGTCCCGGCGACCTCGAGGTGAACGTCTCGAAGGGCAAGAAGCTCACGAACATCCGTGCGGCCGGCGCCGATGACGCGATCCAGCTGGAGACGCCCCGGCAGGTCACGCTGGAGAGCGCGCTCGAGTTCATCGCCGATGACGAGCTGGTCGAGGTCACGCCCGCGGCCATCCGCCTGCGCAAGCGTTTTCTCAAGCAGCACGAACGGAAAAAGGCGTCCCGCCTGGCCGGTTGAACGACGCCGCGATGGGGCGGCCGGACCCGCTGCGGTCCGGCCGCGCGACCGCTCCTCGCGGACCCCCCCGCCACCCCCGAAATTTCGTACACGATCACGCTCATTTTCCCCCGCGAAACGACTCTTGACATGCCCCCCCGCGGGTGTACCTTGGCCCGTCCGGTCGCCGAACGTCCCGAAGGTCCGGGCATTCGCCGGTCTGGCCACCACCGCCCTGCCAAGGAGAGCGCGCAAAATGCCGGACGTGTTGGAGCAGGATCTCGACATCCTCGCCCTCGACGATGATGAGCTCGAGGAGGAGGACTGGGAGGAGGAGGACCTCGAGGAGGATGACGAGGAAGACTGGGACGATGACGACGACTGGGACGACGACCTCGACGAGGACGAAGACTGGGACGACGAGGAGGAATGGGAGGAAGAGGACGCCGACGAGGAGGAGGAGCTCTGATCCCGATGCCCCGGCGGCCGGTCGTGCCGGGGCCTGAATCCTCCGAAGTCCCAACCGGCATTTTCCTGCTTCGATCGGTGCTCGGCCAGGACCCCTTCCGGGGTTGACGGTCCGGGTACTGATTACTATCTTGGTCTGCTCCGCGCCAAATGGCGCCCGCTGTTTGAAAAGTCGGGTCATCGATGTCCGTGTGGGTCCCGCTGCCGGTATACCTTCCGGCGGCATGACCGCTCTTTCGGGAGGGGTCGGGGATTCAAGGCAAAGGTAAAACAATTCCGAATGCCTATGTGAATAACGTGGGCGTTTGGTCAGAGCTGTTCAGACATCTGAAGCGAAAAACTTTGGAGAGTTTGATCCTGGCTCAGGACGAACGCTGGCGGCGTGCTTAACACATGCAAGTCGAACGAGT
>DATHVV010000124.1:0-3883 GCA_035461105.1 Longimicrobiales bacterium
CCCCCACGGAGGCTGCACGCATGCGTTACGCGATCCGGTCCCTGCTGAAAGCGCCCGGCTTCTCGTTCCTGGTGGTGTTGACGCTCGCGCTCGGCATCGGCGCGAACACGGCGATCTTCAGCGTGTTCCGTGGCGTGCTGCTGCGGCCCCTGCCGCACGAGGGGGGCGAGCGGATCGTCTACCTGCACCAGAGTGCGGCGCGAGCTGGTCTCGAGGATGTGAAGTTCTCGGTGCCGGAGATCATCGACTTGCGGGAGCAGGCGCGGACGCTGACGGGCTTCGCGGAGTTCTCGGCGATGCCGTTCACGATGCTGGGCGCGGGCACTCCGGTGCAGGTCCAGGCGGGGATCGTGAGCGCGAATTTCTTCGAGGTGATGGGCCTTTCGCCGGTGCTGGGGCGGGCGTTGAATGCGGGCGACGATGGGGCGGCCGCGGACCCGGTGATGGTGCTCACCTGGGAGTACTGGCAGCGCGCGTTCGGCTCGGATCCGGCGGCGCTGGGGCGGGTGTTCCGGATGAACGGGCGGTCGGTGACGGTGATCGGCGTGCTGGAGCCGGCGCCGCCGTTCCCGGGCGCGACCGACGTGTTCGTGAACCTGGTGACGAGCCCGCATCACCTGGATGCGACGATGGTGCACGGTCGCTCGCACCGGATGACGGACGTCTTCGCGCGGCTCGCTCCAGGCGCGCCGGTGGCGCGGGCGCAGGCGGAGATCGACGACATCGCGGCGCAGATGTACCGGCGTCACCCGGACAACTACGACGCCGCGGCCGGTTATGCGGTGACGGTGACGCCGCTGCGGGATGCGCTGGTCTCGAAGGCGCGGCTGACCCTCTACCTGCTGATGGCGGCGGCTGGGCTGGTGCTGCTCACCACGTGCGCGAACGTGGCGAACCTGGTGCTCACGCGGAACCTGAAGCGAGACCGGGAGTTCGCGGTGCGGTGGGCGATGGGTGCGGATCGCGCGCAGCTGCGTCGGATCCTGCTCGCGGAGACCGGTATCCTGGCCGCACTCGGTGCCGGGTTCGGTCTCGGGCTGGCGTACGTGGGACTCGACCTGCTGGTCGGCTTCGCGGGCCGCTTCACGGCGCGAGCCAGCGAGATAAGCATGGATGGCGGGGTGCTGCTGTTCGCGGTGCTGGTGGCGAGTGCGGCCGCGCTCGCGTTCGCGTTCGCGCCGGGGCTGCGCTCGCAGGAGCTGGCCGGGGCGGCGCTCACGCGGTCGGGCACCCGGACGACGGGGGGCAGGCGTCGCCTGCAACGGGGCCTGATCGTGGCGCAGGTCGCGGCCAGCGTCACGGTGCTCACCGCGGCGGGCCTGCTGGGGCGGACGCTCATGCTGCTGAACGCGGTCGAGACCGGTGTCGAGCTGGAGAACACGCTCACGCTGGAGGCGCCGGCGGATCACGAGGGCCGCACGAGCGAGCAGATCGTGACGCTGCAGGAGGAGATGCGCCGTCGCATCGCGGAGCTGCCGGGTGTGGCCGTGGCCGGCGTCGGTCTCTCCGTGCCGCTGCGCAGCAACCAGGTAGGGCTGGAGATCCGGGCGGAGGGCCGGCCGCCGGAGCCGGGCGTGCCGGTGCCGATCGCGGAATACCGCACGGCCACGCCGGAGTACTTCCGGGCAGCCGGGATGAAGCTGCTCGCCGGGCGCGAGTTCGCGGCCACGGACCGCCAGGGCAGCGGCGGCGTCGCGATCCTGAACCAGGCGCTCGCGGAGCGGCTTTTCGGCAGCGACGACCCGATCGGCCGGCGGGTCGCCTGGACCGGGCAGGTGCTGCCTGCGATCGGGATGCAGGAGGGCAACTGGAAGACGGTGGTTGGGGTCGTCGGCAATACCCGCGACCACGGCCCGGACGAGCCGCCGCCGCTCGTCATGTTCCAGCCGCTCGCGCAGAACGACCTGGGCTACTACCCGGGCGCGTTCGTGATCCGGGGCAGCACCGCACCGACGCTCGCGCCGCGCGTGCAGCAGATCATCAACGAGCTGGCGCCCGAGCAGCCGGTGCTGCGGGTGGCGACGCTCGAGCAGATCCGCACCGAGAACATCGCCGCGGAGCGGCTCAACACGTTCCTGGTCGGCACCCTGGGGGTGCTCGCGCTGGTGATCGCCGCGGTCGGCCTCGCGGGCGTGCTCTCGTTCTTCATCAGCCAGCGCACCGCCGAGATCGGCATCCGCATGAGCCTGGGCGCCGACCCACGCCGCGTGCTCGGTATGGTGCTCGGCGACGGCGCCGTGCTGCTCGGCATCGGCACGCTGCTCGGCATCATCGGCTCGCTCGTGGCGGCCCGGCTGCTCGAGGGCATGCTCTTCGGCGTCGCGCCCCGCGACCCGGCCACGCTCGCGCTGGTCACGCTGGTGATGATCACGGTCGGGCTCGGCGCCTGCGCGGTCCCGGCGCTGCGCGCGGCGCGGGTGGATCCGCTCGTCGCCATCCGCAAGGAGTGAGCGGCGTGCACGATCTTCGGCTTTCGCTCCGGAAGGGTGCCGTTCGGTGAGCGCCACGGTCCGCCCGCGGGCCTCCGACGCGACGCGCCAGAAGATCCTGGTGGCCGCGTTCGACGAGTTCTACCGGCGCGGCTTCCAGGCCGGCAGCATCGACCGCATCGTCGCCGAGGCCGGGGTCACGAAGGGCGCGCTCTACCACCACTTCCCCGACAAGGCGGCGCTCGGCTACGCGGTCGTCGAGGAGGTCGTGCGCGAGCCGCTGCTCGAGGTCTACCTGGCGCCGCTCCGGCACCGCGACCGCGACCCGATCGCCGCACTCCAGGACACGCTCCGCCGACGGCCCGATGACTTCGTGGCCGGCGGCATCGAGCTGGGCTGCCCGCTCAACAACTTCGCGCAGGAGATGTCGCCGCTCGACGAGGGCTTCCGGGCACGCGTCGCCGAGGTGATCGAGACCTGGATCGCCGCGTTCGCGGAAGCCCTCGAGCGCGCCCGGGAGCAGGGCTTCGTGCGCGACGACGTCGATGTCCGCCGCGTCGCGCGGTTCCTGGTCGCAGCCATCGAGGGATCGTTCGGCATGGCGAAGAACGCGGTCAGCGTCGAGGTGCTGCGCTCGAACCTGGAAATGCTGGCCGAGTATCTGGAGACGCTGCGGCCTCCCGCGGGCCGCGGCTGCACCGCGAGCTGAGCCGCCGCGGTCCCCACCCATCAGGCGCGCGACGCGCTGGCGCGCGCCGCACCCCAGTCACCGCGAGGGAGGCATGCAGAAGATCACGACCTGTCTCTGGTTCGATGGCCAGGCCGAGGATGCCGCCACCTTCTACGGGTCGATCTTTCCCGACTCGAAGATCCTGAGCGTGGCCCGCAACCACGACGGGAGCGCGCTCATGGTGAAGTTCCAGCTGCACGGGCAGGAGTTCCTCGGCCTGAATGGCGGGCCGCAGTTCAGCTTCACGGAAGCGATGTCGCTGGTGGTGGATTGCGAGGACCAGGCGGAGGTCGATACCCTCTGGGCGCGGCTCACCGAGGGCGGGGAGGAGAGCATGTGCGGCTGGCTCAAGGACCGCTACGGCGTCTCCTGGCAGATCGTGCCGCGCGCCCTGCCCGAGCTGCTGCAGCATCCCGATCCGGCGACCGCCACACGCGTAATGAACGCCATGCTGCAGATGCGGAAGATCGACGTCGCGCGGTTGCGCGAGGCAGCGGAGCAGCGGGCCGGCACGGCGGAAGCCCCGCTGACGCGCTGAAATTTCCAGCGCCGAGCGTTCCAGCAGCGACGAGTCGTGCCCGCCCACCCGCGAGTGGGTCTCGGTGAGCGGGACCGCGACCGTATCCCGCGACCGGCAGCGTATCCGCGAGCTGTACGCACCCGACTGGCGGGCCTGGTTCGGCAAGCTGGACGAGGTGCGCGACGGCGGCCCTGACGATCCGCG
>DATHVV010000125.1:0-8172 GCA_035461105.1 Longimicrobiales bacterium
GGTCGACGTGCACGCCGGCCGCCAGCAGCGGCTGCCGCGCGGCGCGCACCGCATCCGTGAGTGGCACGGGCTGCACGGTCGTGAAGCGCTGGTCGAGATGATCGATCCAGACGGCGCAGCCGAGCGCGCCTTCGACCAGCGCCGACTCGCGGAGCGCGGCGCCGCTCGCCACGGGCACCGTCCCGGTCATGGCGTGCGTGCGGATGCCGCCGCCGATGAAGCGCCCGGTCGCGAGCACGAACCCGTCCGCCTCGAGGAACTGTCGGCCCGCGGCGCCCACGACGTGCACGCCGCGCACGCGGCTGCCGACGATGTCGCGGCCGATCACCCGCCCATCGATCCGCTCGATGCCGGCCTGCTCGAGGCAGCGGAGCAGGGCACGATCGAGACGCCATCCGGGCACCGACGGCGGCACGCCGAGCGCCTCCACGACGCGCACGCCCAGCTCATCCTCGAGCCTCTCGTGCAGCGCGCTGGAGGCGAGGCCCAGCACGGCGGGCAGAATCACGACCTCGGCGCCGCCGGTCACGCTCTGGACCGCCGAAATCAGCGCGGCAGGCTCGCGCTCGAGATGCGAGGCGAGCGCGACCGGCGACCAGCCCGCGCCCGGGGTTCCCGGCAGCTCGACGAGCACCCCGTTTCCGCAGCCCCAGAGCCGGGCCAGCACGGCAGCGTGGAAGGCAGGCAGCCCGAAGATCCCGCAGACGATCGCACCGCTGCCGAGCACGGGCGCGACGTGCGACGCCGCCGCGAAATCGAAGCGCCGCAACTCACCCGCCGGATGCGGCAGCGGTGCCGGACAGGCTACGTGCGGCAACCCGGCCGCGGCCAGCGCGGCGCCCAGGCGCTCCGGCAGCGGGCCGCTCCAGCCGCCGCCGGCGAGCGCGCTCGCACCGGGACCCGCGCGCACCAGGGCGACACGCTCACCCGACGCGGCCAGCTCGAGCGCGCTCGCGACGCCGGCCACGCCGCCACCGATCACCAGGCGATCATGCACCGCGGCAATAGGCGCAGCCCGGCGCCGGACAGCAAGGCCGGCTGCGCGAGTCGCGCAGATCCCGGCTCGCGACGACCGCCGCGCGCTCGGCAGCGAATCCGCGCCCTCGGGGCGAAATGTCCCGGCACGCGCGCGCCACCTGCGGCGCGTTGGTGTAAGTCCGCTCTCCGCTTTGCGGTGTGCGGATTCGCGCGCGCTTGACCCCGGCGGGGGGCGAATATAGAGTACGCGGCTCTGGGTGCCGGAGCCCTGGTGCCCGGACCCAATCGGATCACCCGAGACCCAAGCGGAATGGCCTTGAACGAAGCTGCGGCGGTGCGCCCCGGCGGGGCGCTCGCGCGGCGGGCGGCGGGAGCGCTGAGTGCGCTCGTGCTGGCCGCCGCACCCGTGTCCGGGCAGGAACCGGCGTATCCCCAGACGACGTTCCAGCCGGTGAGCGCCTACGGTGCCTCCCAGAACGCGGTGTTCATGAACACGTTCTGGTGGACGATGGGCATCCTGGTGCTGGTGGTGCTGCTCACGCTGTACGTGGCGTGGCGCTTCCGCGAGCGGCCGGACAGCCCGGAGCCGGCGCACGTGCACGGCAACGTGAAGCTGGAGATCGCGTGGACGCTGATCCCGGCGGTGATCGTCGTCCTGATCGCGATCCCGACGGTGCAGACGATCTTCGAGAACCAGCGCCGGGCGCCCGAGGGCGCGCTCCAGGTCGAGGTGATCGGCCACCAGTGGTGGTGGGAGTTCCGCTACCCGGAGCACGGCGTGGTCACGGCCAACCAGATGTACATCCCGGTGGGCCGCCCGATCGATCTCAAGATGCACTCCGCCGACGTCATCCACTCGTTCTGGATCCCGCGCATCGGCGGCAAGCGCGACGTGAACCCGCAGGCCAGGGCGCACGAGGGCGAGAGCCCTTCGTTCAACCACATCGTCTTCACCGCCGATTCGGCCGGCTACTACCCGGGCCAGTGCGCGGAGTACTGCGGCGACTCGCACGCGATCATGCGCATGAGCGTGGTGGCCGTCGCCGAGCCCGACTTCGACGCGTGGGTCGCGGCCATGCAGCGCGGCGACGCGCCCGCCGAGGCGCCGGTCGTGGCGCAGCCGGCCGCGCAGCTGACGGTGCCGACCGAGACCGGAGCGGCGCAGGCCCCGCCGACCCAGGCGACGCCGGCGCAGGCGCTCGCGGCCGGGCAGGAGGGGGTGCGCGGGCAGGAGGCACAGGGCCCGCAGCCGCGGCCGCTCCCCGCGCCCGGCCAGGTGCGCCCGCCCACCGGCATCGGTTCCGCCGTGCAGCCCGGGATTCCCGACTCGATCTACGCGCTGCAGGGGCGCCAGGTATTCGGCAGCAGCGTCTGCGTCGCCTGCCACGCGATCCAGGGCACGAGCGCGGTGGGCATGGTGGGTCCAAGCCTGACCCGCTTCGGGGCGCGGCCACACGTCGGGGCGGGCGCGGCCGAGAACAATCTCGCGAACCTGATCCGCTGGATCCGCGATCCGCAGGCGCTCAAGCCGGGCACGCTGATGCCGGGCGCGCACAAGGCCGGCGGCGGTTTCCCGCCGACCGGGCTGACGGACGCGGAGATCCACGCGATCGCGATGTACCTGCTGAGCCTGCGGTAGGAGACCGAGGAACACGAATGGCGACACTCGAGGCAAGAGCACCGGTCACGCAACCCCATCCGACGAAGAAGAAGAACGTCGTGTGGGACCTGATGACCACCGTCGACCACAAGAAGATCGGGCTGCTGTACGGCGTCACCGCACTCTTCTTCATGGTCGTCGGCGGCATCGAGGCAACGTTGATCCGGATCCAGCTCGCGAAGCCGGAAAACGACTTCCTGAGCGCAGACGCGTACAACCAGATCTTCACGATGCACGGCACGACCATGGTGTTCCTGGTCGGCATGCCGATCGCCGTGGCGCTCTTCAATTACATCGTGCCGCTCCAGATCGGCGCGCGCGACGTTGCCTTCCCGCGCCTGAACGCGCTCTCGTACTGGATCTTCCTGTTCGGCGCGCTGTTCATGAACTCCAGCTTTCTGATCGGGCAGGCGCCCAACGGTGGCTGGTTCGGCTATGCCAACCTGACGTCGGAGCAGTACTCGCCCGGCATGAACATCGATTTCTGGGCGCTCGGGCTGCAGGCGCTCGGCGCCGCCTCGATCATGGGCGGTGTCAACTTCATCACCACCATCCTCAACCTGCGCGCTCCCGGCATGAAGCTGATGCGCATGCCGCTGTTCACCTGGATGGCGCTGCTCACCAGCTTCCTGATCGTGACCGCGCTGCCCGTATTCGCGGTGGCCCTGTTCCTGATCACCTTCGACCGGTTCTGGGGCACCACGTTCTTCGTGACCCAGGCCGGCGGCGACCCGGTACTGTGGCAGCACCTGTTCTGGATGTTCGGCCACCCCGAGGTCTACATCCTGATCCTGCCCGCGTTCGGCATCGTCTCCGAGATCATCCCGGTGTTCTCGCGCAAGCCGCTCTTCGGCTACGCGGTCATGGTTTACTCGGGTGCGCTCATCGCCCTGATCGGCTGGGGTGTCTGGGCCCATCACATGTTCGCCACCGGCATGGGGCCCATCGCGGATGCCTTCTTCACGGTCTCTACCATGATCATCGCGATCCCCACGGGCGTGAAGATCTTCAACTGGATCGCGACCATGTGGGGCGGCAAGATCCGGTTCACCACGCCCATGCTGTACGCGATCGGCATGCTGATCACGTTCACGATCGGCGGCGTGTCCGGCGTCATGCACGCCACCTCGCCGCACGACCTGCAGCAGACCGACACCTACTTCGTGGTGGCGCACTTCCACTACGTGCTGATCGGCGGCCTGATCTTCGCCATCTTCGCGTCGCTCTTCTACTGGTTCCCGAAATACACGGGCCGGCTGATGAGTGACCGCTGGGGCAAGGTCAACTTCTGGCTCTTCTTCATCGGCTTCAACATGACGTTCATGCCCCAGCACTGGATCGGCCTGCTGGGCATGCCGCGCCGCGTCTTCACGTACTCCGCCGAGCTGAACCTGACCGGCCTCAACCAGCTCTCCACCGCGGGCGTGTTCGTGCAGATCCTGGGTGTCGCGGTGCTGTTCGGGAACGTGCTCTGGAGCCTCAAGCGAGGCGCGCCGTCCGGGCCCAACCCGTGGGGCGGTGCCACCCTGGAGTGGGCCACCACCTCGCCGCCGCCGGAGCACAACTTCAACCGCATCCCGGTCGTGCACACGCGCGAGCCGATGTGGCTGGAGAGCGCCGCCGCCGAGGACGCCGCGCGCGGCACGCCCGAGCCGCACATCCACCTGCCCCCCAGCTCGTACTGGCCGATCTTCACCGCGTTCGGCGCGGTGCTGACGTTCGTGCTGTTCCTGACCAACCTGTGGTGGGCACCGCTGATCGGCCTGACCTGGACCACGCTGGGCGCCATCAACTGGGCCTACGAGCCGACGCACTAGCACGAGGCGCGACGCGCGAGCGCGAGTCATCCCTCGCCCTCGCCCTCGTCCCGGAAGAGGAGATATGGCGAACACTGCGGTAGTGCACGAGCACCCTCACCACCCGGAGCCGTACACCGCCACCGGGCTGCCGACGCTGAAGCTCGGCTTCTGGGTGTTCCTCGGCTCGGAGACGCTGTTCTTCGGATCGCTGATCTCGATGTACATGGTGTACAAGCACGAGAGCGTGGTCGGGCCATACAGCACCGAGCTGCTCGACATTCCGCTCACGTCGATCAGCACGTTCGTGCTGCTGATGAGCTCGCTGGCGATGGTGATCGCGCTCGACCAGGTCCAGCAGGGCAGCCGTCGCGGCGGCGCCATCGGGATTGCGGCGGTGGCCGTGCTGGGCTCGCTGTTCCTGGGATTCCAGGCGTACGAGTTCACGCACTTCTACCACGAAGGACTGACGCTGCAGACCAACCTCTTCGGCTCCAGCTTCTTCGTGCTGACCGGCTTCCACGGGGCACACGTTTCGCTGGGCGTCATCTGGCTGCTCGTGCTGCTGATCCAGCTGCTCCGCGGCGGGCTGCCCCCGGGGAAATCGCTGCAGCTCGAGATCGCCGGGCTGTACTGGCACTTCGTCGACATCGTGTGGATCGCGATCTTCACCCTGGTCTACCTGATCGAGTAGGAGACGGCGCAATGGCTGACACGCACGCGCACGACACGCAGCACCACCACGGCGCGGACGCGGCCCATCCGCCCGGCGGCCACGCCACCTGGCAGACTTACGTGATCGTCGGGGTGATCCTGACGGTGATTACGGCCGTCGAAGTGGGGATCTTCTACATCGAGGCGATGGCCGGCGTGCTGGTGCCGATCCTGCTCCTGCTCTCGGCGCTGAAGTTCTTCATCGTCGTGTTCTGGTACATGCACCTGAAGTTCGACAGCAAGATCTACTCGCGGGTGTTCTTCGCACCGCTGTTCCTGGCCACGCTGGTAGTGATCGGCATGGTCATCCTGTTCAAGGTGCTGCCCAGGTACGGAGTGGGCTGAGGCGCGATGACGTTAGCCACGCTGGCGCTGCTGCACGGCGGCGAGTTCAGCTGGACCAGCTGGGAGATCCACGAGAGCACACTCATCGGGTGCCTGCTCTGGGTGGGCGCCTATCTCTACGGCATCGGTCCGGGCCGCCGCCGCTTCCGCCTCTCGGAGCAGCCCGCCGACCCGCTCCAGGTCATCGCGTTCGTCGGCGGCACACTCTTCCTGTTCCTGTCGCTGAACGGACCCCTCCACGACCTGAGCGACAACTACCTGTTCAGCGCGCACATGGTGCAGCACCTGGTGATCACGCTGATCGTGCCGCCCCTCTGGCTCATGGGGCTGCCCGCCTGGCTGGTGCGCCCGGTGCTGCGGTTGCCCGGCGTGGCTGCCACGGCCCGCGTGCTCGCCTCACCGCTCGTCGCCTTCGGGATCTACAACCTGGTGTTCATCGGGTGGCACTTCCCGTTCCTCTACAACTGGGCACTCGTGCAGCACAACGCCCACATCCTGCAGCACATCATGTTCATCACCGCGGCCGCCATCATGTGGTACCCGGTGATCAATCCGCTGCCCGAGCTGCAGCGCATGCAGGCACCCGTGGGATTGCTCTACCTGGCGCTGTTCAGCATCCCGATGTCCATCGTCTCCGCCATCATCACGCTCGCCGCGGCCCCGCTCTATCCCTGGTACGAGGCGGCACCGCGCGTGTTCGAGCTCTCCGCGCTCGATGACCAGCAGCTGGGCGGCGCGATCATGTGGGTCCCCGGCATGATCGTCTTCTGGATCGTCATCACCATCCTCTTCTTCCGCTGGTCCAACCGCGAAGACCGCGAGGAGGCGCAGCAGCGCGAGCGCCTGGCCGACGCGCGCGGGGCGCGCTGACGCCCGCCCCGGCGCGCGTCCGCGAGCCGATCCCGACCGAAGTGGCCCGGCACCCGGCCGCGGCGCGACGGCAGACCGACGGCCGGCGCCTGCCTCGATGACGGCGCGGCCAGGCTCTGGCCCTCCCGCGCCGGCCTTTCGACGACGGCGCGGCCACGCTCTGGCCCTCCCGCGCCCGCCTTTCGACGGCGGCGCCGCCACGCTCTGACCCTCCAGCGCCGGCCGTACAACGACTCTCTTGCCCCCGGCCGCGGGCGGCGCCATCTTCCCCTGAACTGTTCATGGGAGCGCCGGCCCGGTCTGGCCGAGATCGGGCCCCGGCCGCCAGGACCACGGAATGGAGTCGGGGACGGAGCCATGGAAGAAGCGAATCTGAACCTGCTGCAGGGGACGCTCGACCTGCTGGTGCTGCGGGCGTTGCGCGGGGGCATGAGCCACGGGTACGCGGTGGCCCGGTGGGTTCGTGAGAAGACCGAGGGTACGCTGGACATCGAGGACGGGGCACTCTACACGGCGCTGCACCGCATGGAGCGACGCGGCTGGCTGGAGGCCGAGTGGGGGGTCTCGGAGAACAACCGCCGGGCGAAGTATTACGGTCTGACGGAGCGGGGCCGGTCTCAGCTCGGGGCGCAGGAGAGCGCCTGGAAGCGGTATGCAGAGGCGGTGTTCAAGGTGCTGCATGCGGTGGAGGCGGCGGCATGAGGGGGCGTCGCCCGTTCGGCCGGCTGCTGCGCATCGGCAGCGTGCGCAAGGACCTGGATGAGGAGATCGCGTTCCACCTGCAGCAGGTGGAGGCAGAGCTGCGAGCGCTTGGCCTGAGTGGGCAGCAGGCGCGCGACGAGGCGGCCCGCCGGTTCGGGGACGAGCGTGACTACCGCCGGGAGCTGGAGCGCATCGACCGCCGACACGCGGCCCAGCGGCGCCGGCGCGAGGGCCTGGGCACGGCGCTGCACATGGTGCAGACCGCGGTCCGCTCGCTGGCGCGCACGCCCGGCCTGTCGGCCGGCATCGTGCTCGCGTTCGCGCTCGGCATCGGGGCGAACGCGACGATGTTCGGGATCGTCGATCGGTTGCTGCTTCGTCCTCCAGGGCATATCACCGCCCCGCAGGAGGTGAAGCGTCTCTACGTCGATGCCTACGTGGAGCACATGGGCCAGCGTTTCGCCACGGAGACGGTGAGCTGGCCGGACTACGCGCAGCTGCAGTCGGCGCGTTCCTTCAGCGCGCTGGCGGCGTTCACGCGCAGGGGCATGACCGTGGGGCACGGCCTGGAGGCCGAGCCGGTCCAGACGGTGTGGACGAGCGCCAGCTTCTTTCCGCTGCTCGGCGTCCAGCCGGGGCTCGGCCGGTTCTACGATGCCGGGGAGGATCGCATCGGCGGCGCGCGCGTGGTCGTGATCAGCCACGCGTACTGGCAGCGAGCCTTCGCGGGTGCGAGGGACGTGCTCGGCAGGACGCTCGATTTCGGGCATGGTCCGTACACGATCATCGGGGTGACACCGGACGGGTTCACGGGCGTGGACCTGGCCGCGGTCGATCTCTGGCTGCCGATCCAGGTGCTGGCCGACACGGAGGGCACGGGCTGGGAGCAGGACGGGGACTGGCAGTGGTTCAGCATGCTCGCGCGCCTCGCTCCGGGCATCAGCGCGGAGCGCGCCGAAGCCGAGTCGACGGTGCTGCACCTGGCGCATCGCGGCGAGGAAGTGGCCGCGGGAACCTACAACCGGGATCCGCGCATCCTGGCGGGACCGGTCATCGCGGCGCGGCCACCGGCGACGGGCACGGCCGTGGGCGGCATCGTGTTCGGGT
>DATHVV010000126.1:0-1654 GCA_035461105.1 Longimicrobiales bacterium
GACGGACCGGAGGGCACCGAGCTCGTGCTGCGGCTGCCGACACACCCGAACTGACTGACCGGAAGGCGACGTGATGCGTCCCCCGCTCCCGCTGCTGCTCACGCTGCTGTCCGCCGCTCCGCTCGCGGCGCAGGACACGCCCGCGCTCGCTGTCATCAAGAGCGGGTCGGAGGCGGAGTTCCGCGGCCTGCACGTCGCCGGTGACGTCATCTGGGCGAGCGGCAGCGGTGGGCGTTACGCAGTGAGCACCGACGGCGGCGCGAGCTGGCGCGCCGACTCGATTCCCGGCGCCGGGGGCATGTTCCTGGTCGACGTGCACGGCTTCGGCACGGCCGGCAGCGACGCGCGGCGCGCGGTCGTGGTCGCGACCCGCTTCGAGGGAGGCGAGGCGCGCATCTACGTGACCGACGATGGCGGCGCGAGCTGGCGGCAGGTGTGGCGGCTCGCGCACCCGGACGTGTTCCTGGATGGGCTCGCGTTCTTCGACGACCGGCGCGGCTTCGCGTTCAGCGATCCCGTGGACGGCGCGTTCCTGGTGCTGCGCACGGAGGATGGCGGGGAGACCTGGACGCGCGTCGACGCGCTGCCGCCGCCGCTCGAGGGCGAAGCGGCGTTTGCCGCGAGCGGCACGAACGCGGTCGCGCTGGCGAGCGGCCACGGCTGGTTCGCGACCGGCGGCGGCGCCGCCGCGCGCGTGTTCGGCACGGGCGACTTCGGCATCACCTGGAGCGTGGCGGAGACGCCGCTGCCGGGCGGCGCCAGCGCGGGACTGTTCGGCATTGCGTTCGCGGACTCGCTGCATGGTATCGCGGTCGGCGGGGATTACCGCGAGCCGCAGCGGGCCGGGCCGAACCTGCTGCGCACGACGGACGGCGGCGTGACCTGGGCGCTCGCGGGCAGCACCGAGCCGCCGGGCGTGAAATACGGCGTCGCGTGGCGGGGTGAATGGATGGTGGCGCCGGCGCCGGCCGGCACCTCTTACTCGATCGATGGCGGCCGCACCTGGCGGCCGCTCACGAGCACGAGCTACAACACCGCGGCGTTCGCGGCGGATGTCACGCTCTGGCTAGCCGGAGTGAACGGCGGGCTCGCGAAGGTGACGCTACCGCCCGCCGAACGGGACGCGGACCGGCGGTGACGCGCCCCCGGTGATCAGCGGGAGCCAGTCGCCGTGACGGGCTCGGCCTGGGCGCATGCTCAGTTCGCGATCAGCTCGCCGGCGCCGGCCGCATCGAGCGGCAGAGAGAACAGGAAACCCTGGGCGAAGCGGGTGCCCAGCGCGCGCAGCTGCGTGACCTGCTCGGGGGTCTCGACGCCTTCGGCAATCGCCTCGATCGACATGCTCTTACCGATCGCGATGATGGTCTGCACGATCGCCTGGCTGCCGCCGCCCGCGCCCGCCAGGTCGCGCACGAACGAGGGCGCGATCTTGAGCGTGGAGATGGGCAGCGCGCGGAGCTGCGCGAGCGACGAGTAGCCGGTTCCGAAGTCGTCGATGCAGATGCGGATGCCCCGCTCGCGCAGTTGCGCCATCAGGCGCGCCGCGAGCTCGGTGTTCTGGGTGACGACCTTCTCGGTCAGGTCGAAGCGCAGGCATTCCGGCGAGACGCCGGTCTCCTGCAGGATCGTGTCGATCTTCTGCACCAGGTTGGGG
>DATHVV010000127.1:0-29773 GCA_035461105.1 Longimicrobiales bacterium
CTCACGATCACCCGCTGCAGCTGCGGGATCGCACCCTCCTGGTTCGCGGCGGTGAGGAAGAGCGGACGCACGTAGAGCAGCGTGCTGTCGAGCGGCACGATGCGCAGTCGTCCGATGTCGACGCTGGTGCCGCGCTGCCGCCACAGCGAGAGCTGCGAGGAGATGGCCGGCTGCTGCTCGATCAGCGACTGCACCTGTCCGGGTCCGCGGATCTGCTCGTCGCGCGGCAGCTCGAGCAGCACCAGCTCCCCGTAGTGCGGCGGATCGTTGCGCGCCGCGAGCAGCGCCGTGAGGTTCTGCCGCTGGCGCGCGATGAACGGCAGCACGGCCAGGAACTCGGGCCCGCCCGCGTCCGGCAGCCGGGCGCTGAGATACACCGGCCGGTACGGCCGCGCGGCACTGCCGGTCGTGATGTCCTGCGGCAGCTGCCACGCGTCCTGCCCGACGTAGAACGCCTCCGGCTCGCGCAGGTGGTACTCCTCGAGCACGTCCCCCTGGATGCGCAACGCCAGCGCGGGGTAGCGGAAATGCGCGCGCAGCTCCTCGCTCGCCTCGCCAGCGTCCCGGATCAGCCCCGGGAACAGCGAGCGGTACGTCGCCAGGATCGGGTCGGGCTCGGCTTCCACCGCATATACGACGACTGCGCCCGAGCTCGCGTCCACCAGCGCTTTCACGCTCGGTCGCAGGTAGCGCACCGTACCCGCGCCTTCGAGCGCGAGCGGCCGGGCCAGCGGGAACGTGCTCGAGATCGTGTAGCCATCCACCAGCCAGGCGATGCCACCCTCGTGCAGGATCGGCATCGGGTCGGAGTCCCACTCCAGGAACGGCACCAGGGTACCGAGCCGCTCGAGCACGGGGCGGCGGAACAGGATGCGCGCGCGCTCGGAGAGGCCGCGCGCGAAGAGCAGGTTCTGGTCACCGAAGCGCCAGGCGAAGGCCAGCACGCGACCGAACGAGCTGAGCGGCACGCCCGGCGCGTGCGCCGAATCCGGCTCGAGCACGACGTAGCCCGCACTGCTCTCGCCGAAATAGACGGCGGGATCGCGCAGCTGGATCTCCGCCGGCGCTTCCGGATGCCGCTGGATCGGGGACACCCCCCCGAGCCAGAACACGGGCTGACCGCCGACCGCCTCGTCCGCGGGTGCGATCACGGCGCCATAGCCGCGGGTGAACTGTGGGTTCAGGTGCAGGTTGTGCCAGGTGCGCGAGCCAGGCCGCAGACCCTCGCGCTGGAACTCGCGCACGCCGACCGCGACCTGGCGCGCGGCCGCGCCGGTGGCATATCGATCGAAGTCGACATCCAGGAACGCGTAGTAGCGCTGCGGCGCCTGCAGCTCCGTGTAGGCGCTGCGCAGCGGCTCCGGGTCCCAGAGCGGCAGCGTCGCGAGCAGCGCCGAGTTCCCGCTCCAGTCGGCCGCGACCGCGGTCCGATAGTTCAGCGGCACGCGGGCCAGGTCGTGAAGGCCGAAGGCCCGCCGCGTGAACTCGAGGTTCCACTCGATGTAGCGGGCTTCGCGGGCCAGCTGGTTCGGCTCGACCTGCAGTTTCTGCACGAGCGCCGGCCAGGCGGCGCGACCCACCAGGCCGAACAGCAGGAAGGCGCCGATCGCCACTACCGGCGGCACCCACACGCGGCGGTGCGCGCCCCACAGAACGGCGGCCGCCGCGACGAGCGCGAGCGCCGCACTGGCGGCGAGCGCCGGCAGCCGCGCATGCACGTCGGTGTAGCCGATGCTGCCGCCGAAGCCGTTGCCGGCGAGGAGCAGCGTGTAGCGACCGAGCCAGAGCCGGAGCGCGAGCAGCACGAGCACGGCCGCGATGAGCCCCGCCAGGTGCTGGCGCGGGGCCTGGTCCACCTCGAGGCGGCCGCGCTGAATGCGCAGCGCCCCCACCAGCGCGTACCCGACGCCGGCCAGGAAGCCGCCCCACAGCACGGCCAGCAGCGCCAGGTCGATGGCGCGGAACACGACCGGCAGCGTGAAGACGTAGAACGAGAGGTCGTGACCGAACAGGGGATCGGCCAGGCCCCAGCTCTCGCGCCGGAACCAGGCATACGTGAACAACGGCACGGCACCGCCGAACTGCACGCTCGAGAGCCACCAGCCCGCCAGCGCCGCGAGCAGCGCGCTGGTCCCGATCACGGCCCGCCGCGGTACCTGCTCGGCGATCTCGAGATTGCCGTAGCGGCGACGCACGTGTACCGGTCCGAGCCGGCGCAGCACCAGCAGCAGGCTGCCGAAGACGATCGCCGCCGCCAGCGTGCCGCTCGCCAGCCGGACCAGCACCGTGACCGCGAGCCGGGTGCGGAACAGCGCTCCATGACCCAGCTCGCCGAACCACAGGGCGTCGGTGTACAGCCGCGCCGCCGCGCTGCCGAACAGCAGCACGAGCAAGATCGCGACGCCGACCGCGATCGCCACCCGGAGCGTGTGGCGCTTCATGTCAGTGCGTCGCTGCGGCCTGCATGTCGATCCCCTGCCCCGCGAGCCACGTCGCCATCGTCTCCTGGATCCGCTCGAGCTGGGCAGCCGTGCGCGCCTCGAAGCGCAGCACTAGCACCGGCTGCGTGTTCGAGGCCCGCAGCAGACCCCAGCCTCCGTCGAAGAGCACGCGCGCGCCATCCACGTCGATCACCTCGTGCTCCCGGCGGAAATGGTCGACCGCGCGATCGACGATCGCAAACTTGGTGTCCTCCGAAACCTCCACCCGGATTTCCGCCGTGGAGACGTACTGCGGGAACTCGGCCACCCGCCGCGAGAACGGGCCGTCCAGGCGCGAGATCAGCGCTGCCAGGTAGCACGCGCCGTAGAGCGCATCGTCGAAGCCATAGTAATTCTCGCCGTAGCAGATGTGGCCGGACAGCTCGCCCGCGATCGGGGCGCCCGTCTGCTTCATCTTCTCCTTGATCAGCGAGTGCCCGGTCTTCCACATGATCGGCTCGCCGCCCGCCGCCCGGTACACCTCCGGCACCGCCTGCGAGCACTTCACATCGAAGATCAGCTGCTGCGGCGGGCCCAGCCGCGCCAGCGCGTCCAGCGCGAACATCAGCAGCAGGATGTCACCCCGCACCACCGTCCCGTTCTCGTCCACTGCGCCCAGCCGGTCCGCGTCGCCATCGAACGCAACCCCCAGGTCCGCCTGCTCGGCACGAACCCGCGCGATCATGTCCGCGATGAAGGCATCGACGGTGGGATCCGGATGATGGTTCGGGAACGTGCCATCCGACTCGCAGTAGAGCGGAATGACCTCGACGCCCACCCGGCGCAGCAGCTCGACCGCGACCAGGCTGCCCGCCCCGTTGCCGCAGTCGACGACCATGCGCACCGGACGGGCCAGCGTGAAGCGGCCCGCCACGTCGTCGATGTAGTCCGCGATCACCGCGCGGGCCTCGAGCCTGCCCTGTCCGGCCGCGAAGCGCCGCTGCTCGATCCGCTCCCGCAGACCCTGGATGGCGGCGCCGTAAAGGGCGCGCCCGGCCATGATCATCTTGATGCCGTTGTACTCCGGCGGATTGTGCGAGCCCGTGATCTGGATGCCGCCCTCGCTGGCGAGCCGCTCCGCCGCCCAGTAGAGCACCGGGGTCGGCACGATCCCGATGTCGAGCACGTCCACGCCGGACGCCCGCAGGCCCCCGATCACGGCCTCCGCGAGCGCCGGCGAGCTGGGCCGGTTGTCGCGTCCCACCACCACCCGCAGGCCGCTCCGCTCCCCGTTGCGCGCGCGCAACTCGCTGCCGTACGCCCGGCCGATGTGCTCCGGTACCGCGCCCGACAGGTCGCGCGCGACGATGCCGCGTATGTCGTATTCCCGAAAGATCTGTGCGTTCATGCCATCGGTCTCCATGGTCCCGACCAGCAAGCCAGTTTACCGCCGGGACCTCGACCCGGCAAACCCGCCGGCGCGCGAGCACAGATGCGAAAAGGCGCGCGCGGCCGCCGCCGCGCGCGCCCTGCTGACGGCTGCCCTGTCCGCGGTCAGCGCGCGCCCAGCAGCCCGGGCAGCTGGAACAGGCTGGCGGCACTGCGCTCGGCCGCTTCCAGCAGCTCGCCCGGCAGCACGCCCAGCAGGATCACCGCGACGGCGGCGAACGCGAGCGTGGTCTTCACGCCACCCGACATGACCAGCGGCCCGGCGGCTGCGGACTCCGCCTGCTCCTCCCGGGTCGCCTCCCGGAACCACATGTACCAGGCCACCCGCAGGTAGTAGTAGTAGGAGAGCAGCGACGCCAGCACGAGCACGACCGCCAGCAGGATCAGCCCCTTCTCCACCGCCGCGCGCAGGATGAACACCTTGCCGATGAAGCCGCCCGTGAACGGGAACCCGGCGAGCGAGAGCAGGAAGATGGTCATGACCACGCCGAGGAACGGCCGCTGCCACCCCAGGCCGCTGTACGCGTCCAGGTCGAGGCGCGTCTCGCCATGGCGCGCCACTACCATGACCACGGCGAAGGAGCCAATGGTCATGAGCGTGTACACCACCAGGTAGAAGAGGAACGATGCCGCGCCGAGCGTGCTCGCGGCGGCCAGCGCCACGAGCAGGTAGCCGGCGTGCGCGATGCTCGAGTACGCGAGCATCCGCTTCACGTTGCCCTCGACCAGGGCGACCAGGTTGGCACCGATCATGGTCAGGATCGCGAGCCATATGGCGATGCTGTCCCAGGTGTCGTACAGCCCTGGGAACGCGGTCAGGAACACGCGCAGGAAGGCGGCGAACGCAGCCGCCTTCACGCCGGCCGCCATGAACGCCGTGATGGGCGTGGGCGCGCCCTCGTAGGCATCGGGCGTCCACATGTGGAAGGGCACGGCCGCGACCTTGAAGCCGAAGCCCACCGCCAGCAGGGCGATGCCGATCCCGAGCAGACTGCTCGCGCCCAGTCCATCCACGCCCGCGGCCGCCGCGATCAGCGGCAGGTTCGTGGTACCGGCACCGCCATACACGAGCGCAATGCCGAACAGGAAGAATGCGCTCGAGAACGCGCCCAGCAGGAAGTACTTGAGGGCCCCCTCGCTCGAGCGCTGGTCACGCCGGTTGATGCCGGTGAGCACGTACACCGGTACCGACATGACCTCGAGCCCGAGGAAGATCACCATCAGGTCCTGCGCGCCTGCGAACACCATCATGCCCACGGTCGCGAACAGCACCAGCACGTAGAGCTCACCCAGCCGCAGGTGCTCCTGATCGACGTAGCGCGTCGAGATCAGCACGAACAACCCGGCCGCGAGCAGGAACAGGTAGTTGCTGAACACGCGAAAGGAGTCGAGCGCGATGGTCGCGGCCGGATCGGTGCTCTGCAATCCCAGCAGGTACGTGTTCGCGACCGCGGCGAGCAGCACCGCGCCGATCGTCAGCCAGGGGATCACCTCGCTCGAGGGCCGGCTGTGCTCCCCCTTCTGGAACACGTCCACGAGCAGGATCACCATGGCCGAGATCGAGAGGATGATCTCCGGCAGCAGGACCAGGGCGTAATGCGCCTGGGACGAATAATCGATCTGCATCAATCGCCCTCCGCCGGCGACATTGCCGCGGGACGCTGGATCTCGAGCCCGAACGGCGGCACCACCGGCGCGCTGCGACGCTCCACGGACGCCACCAGCTCGGTCAGCGAGACCTGCGCACGATCAAGGAACGGTTTCGGGTAGAAGCCCATCCAGAGCATCCCGACGACCAGCGGCACGAGCACCGCGAGCTCGCGACCCGACAGGTCCGCGAGGCGCTCGTTCTCCGGCTTGTCCAGCCGGTTGAACCAGATGCGCTGCACCATCGGCAGCATGTAGTAAGCGGCGAAGATCACGCCCACCGAGCCGATCACGGCCACCCACGGATGGGTCGCGAACGTGCCCAGCAGCGCCAGGAACTCGCCCACGAAGCCGCTCGTGCCCGGCAGTCCGATGCTGGTCAGTGCGGCGAACACGAAGACGGTCGCGAACAGCGGGGCGACCGCTGCCAGCCCGCCGTAATCGGCGATCATGCGGGTGTGCCGCCGCTCGTAGAGCATCCCGATCAGGAAGAACATGGCGCCTGTCGAGAGCCCGTGTGAGAGCATCACGATCATGGCCCCCTGCGCCCCCTGCACGGTGAGCGCGAAGATGCCCAGGACCACGAAGCCCATGTGCGCCACCGAGGTATAGGCGATCAGCTTCTTCGCGTCCGGCTGCACGGCCGCCACCCAGGCTCCGTAGATGATCCCGATCAGGGCGCACCCCAGCAGGATGCCGACGATGGTCGGGTGCGTCGCCGCCTGCGGGAAGAGCGGGAGCAGGAACCTGAGAAATCCGTAGGCGCCCATCTTCAGCAGCACCGAGGCCAGGATCACCGAGCCGGGCGTGGGCGCCTCGACGTGCGCATCCGGCAGCCAAGTGTGGAACGGGAAGAGCGGCACCTTGATCGCGAACGCGAGCGCGAACGCTCCGAACAGCCAGTACTGCTCGGTGAACGTGAGCGGCACCTGCAGCAGGTCCGCGTACGCGAACGAGAGCCCGCCCGTGAGCGCCCGGTACTTGAAGAACAGGTACAGGATGCCCACCAGCATGAGCAGCGATCCGACCGTCGTGTACAGGAAGAACTTGATGGCGGCGTACACCCGGCGCTGCCCGCCCCAGATGCCGATGATGAAGTACATCGGCACCAGCACGATCTCCCAGAACATGAAGAACAGGAACAGGTCGAGCGCCGCAAAGACGCCGACCACGCCCATCTCGAGCAGCAACAGCATGGCGTAGAAGGCCCGCTCGCGGCTCGCGATGTAGCGATAGGACCCGAGCACCGTGAGCGGCATCAGGAACGTGGTCAGCAGCACGAGCAGCAGCGAGATGCCATCGAGCCCGACCCGGTAGAAGATGCCCCACTGCGGTACCCACGGCACCACGGCGCCGAACTGCATGGCCGCGCTCGCCGGGTTGAAGGCGAACCACAGCGGTACCGAGACCAGGAATTCGATCGTGGTCACGGCCAGCGCCAGGTGCTTCGCCAGCCGCTTGCCGGCCAGCAGCACGGCGACCATCCCGACCAGCGGGAAGAAAATCAGGAACTGGAGCACCCAGCCCGAGTAGCCCAGGGAATCGAGCACGCTCACCACCCGCTCAGAAGACCACGATGGCCAGGAGCAGGAGCACGCCGACCACCGCCGCGAAGGCGTACGTGTTCAGCTGTCCTGTCTGCAGCTGGGCACCGACCCAGCCGAAGGCGCGCGCCGTGTAGCCGGTCCCGTTGACCGCCCCATCGATCAGTCCGTTGTCGATGAAGCGCCAGAGCGCGCGCGACGTGCCGACGATCGGACGCACGATCAGCGCGTCGTAGATCTCGTCGACGTACCACTTCCGGTAGAGCACCCGCCCGAAGCCACGCGGCTCGGCGGAATCCAGGGCCGGCCGCACCACCTGGCGGCGGAAGAACAACGTGGCCGCGACGATGACCGACACCGCGATCAGGAACGAGAGCATCGCCCAGAGCGCCTCGCCGCCACCGAACGGGGAATGGTGCAGCACCCCGCCGACGTGCTCGCCGATCACGTGATCGGCCCGCTCGACGACCGGGTGCAGCCAGTCGTGCAGCCACTCGCTGTGCGGTAGCCACCCGATCACCGGGATGCGCGCAATCGCCTCCGGGACGTTGATCCAGCCGCCCACGACCGACAGGGCCGCCAGCACCGCCAGGGGTATCCACATCACCGCGGGCGCCTCGTGCAGGTGCTCCTGCTCCTTCGCCCCCAGGCGGTTGCGACCGTGGAACGTCATGATCATCAGTCGCGTCATGTAGAACGCGGTCAGCATCGCCGCGATCAGCGCCATCACCCAGTACAGACGGAACCAGGGCTCGAACGGGCCCACCGCCCGCGCGGCCGTCTGCCAGATGATCTCGTCCTTGGAGAAGAACCCGGCGAACGGCCAGACCCCGGCGATCGCCAGCGTCCCGATCCACATGGTCACCCAGGTGATCGGCAGGTACTTCCGCAGCCCACCCATGTTGCGCATGTCCTGCGCGTCCCACTCCGAGTGGGTATGGTGCAGCGCATGGTGCAGGGCATGGATCACGGCGCCCGACCCGAGGAACAGCAGTGCCTTGAAGAAGGCGTGCGTCATCAGGTGGAAGATGCCCGCCGCGTAGGCACCCGTGCCCACGCCGATGAACATGTAGCCGAGCTGCGAGACCGTGGAGTAGGCCAGCACCTTCTTGATGTCGTACTGCATGAGGCCGATGGTGGCCGCGAACAGCGCGGTGAGCGCGCCGATGCCCGCCACCACGATCATCGATACCGGGGCCAGCGCAAACAGCACGCTCGAGCGGGCGACCATGTACACGCCCGCGGTGACCATGGTCGCGGCGTGGATCAGGGCGCTCACCGGGGTGGGTCCGGCCATCGCGTCGGGCAGCCAGACGTAGAGCGGGATCTGCGCGCTCTTGCCGGTGGCGCCCAGGAACAGGAACAGGGTCAGCGCCGTGACCACCGCGCCGCCGTAGGCGAACGCCGCCGGGGCGGCCTCGAAGACGGTGACGAAGTCGAGCGATCCCAGGTTGCTGAACAGCATGAACATGGCGACCAGGAACCCGAAGTCGCCGATCCGGTTCACGATGAACGCCTTCTTGCCCGCGTCCGCCTTCTCCCGGTCCCGGAACCAGAACCCGATCAGCAGGTAGCTGCACAGGCCGACGCCTTCCCAGCCGACGAACATGACCGCGTAGTTCGCGCCCAGCACCAGCACCACCATGAAGAACACGAACAGGTTCAGGTACGCGAAGTAGCGCGCGTACCCGGCATCCTCACGCATGTAGCCGACGCTGAAGACATGGATCACGAAGCTGACGCCGGTGACGATCAGCGTCATCAGCATGGACAGCTGGTCGAGCTGGAAGGCGGCATCGACGCTCAGGCTGCCCACCGGCATCCACTGCCAGTAGGTCTCCACGATCGGCTCGTGCAGCTCCGCCGCCGAGAGTCCGAGGAAGTTGATCACCGCGATCACGAAGGCCAGCCCGATCACGCCCGGTCCGACCACCGTGGGAATGACCTTGCGCGTGGGCGCGGCGAAGGCCGCGACCCCGTTCGCGGCGAAGCCGAGCAGCGGCAGCAGCGCGATCGCCCACAGCAGCGTTGGATGGAAGTGCTCCACGAGTCCGCCTTTCAACAACCCGCCGCGCTCACCAGCGCAGCAGGTTGAAGTTCTTCATGTCGACCGTTTCCACGTGCCGGAAGATCGAGATTATCAGGGCCAGACCCACGGCCGCCTCGGCCGCGGCCACCGTCATTACGAAGAAGACGAACACCTGCCCCTCGATGCCCACCGAGCGCGACAGCGCGATGAACGCGAGGTTCACTGCGTTCAGCATCAGCTCGATGCACATGAACATGATGATCGCGTTGCGGCGGAACATCACGCCGGCCACGCCGATCGCGAACAGCACCACCGAAAGCGCCAGCGAGAGCTGGCCGAGATCCATCTGCCGCAGCCCTTCCATCACACCCTCCGCTTGGCCAGCAGCACGGCGCCGATGATGGCGACCAGCAGCAGCAGCGAGGTCAGCTCGAACGCCACCAGGAAGTCGCGGTAGAGCGGCTGCGCGATGGCGCCGACCGCGTTCAGCTCGCCGACCGACGCCGCGATCCGCTGCTCCCCATCGAGCTGCATCACCGCGCCCGGCCCCAGCAGCGCCCGCCAGATCGCCCAGCCGACCAGGCCGGCCGCCACGAACGAGGTCACGATCCAGAGGCCGCCGCGCAGGTCGGAGCGGTAGTCGTGGCCCAGGTTCAGCAGCATGATCGTGAACAGGAAGAGCACCATGATCGCGCCGGCATAGACGATCACCTGGATGGCGCCGATGAAGTAGGCGCCCAGCATGGTGTAGATCGCTGCCAGGCTGAAGAACGTGAGCACCAGGAACAGCAGGCTGGCGATCGGGTTCTTGCGCGTGATCGTGCCCAGGGCCCCACCCACGGCGAGGGACGCGAACACCCACCACAGCAGCTGCGCCAGCGGGAAATCGTTCAGATTCATTGTCCCAGCGGGTCGTCGGGATCCCACAATCCCGTGACGGGGTGGTCCTGCGCCATCAAGCGGTCCAGGTCGTAGACGAACCGCTCGCGCGTGTACTCCGCGTTCTCGTAATCCTGCCCGACGTGGATCGCCTCCACGGGGCAGACCTCCTGGCACATGCCACAGAAGATGCAGCGGAACTCGTCGATCTCGTACACGATCGGATAGCGGTTCCCCTGGTCGTCCTCACCGGGCACGAGCCGGATGCAGTTGGAGGGGCAGATCGTCGGACAGAGCCCGCAGGCGACGCACTTCGGCCGGCCGTCCGCATGCACCGCCATGCGGTGCGTGCCGCGCCAGCGCGGCGCCAGCTCGGGCTTCTCGTCCGGGTACTCGAGCACCTTCTTATCCGGACGCAGCAGGTGTCGCAGCGTGAGCCGCATGCCCTTGATGGACGCCCGCAGGTACGAGGTGCTGCTCTCCGGACGGCGCACCGTCCTCACCCCTATCGCCATGACGACTCCTCTCCCGCGCCGACCACGTCCGCCGTCTCGCGCTCGATGGTGATGCCCGCCGCCCGGATCCGTCGCGCCGAGGTGTAGGACGAGCCCGCCATGACCCGGTCGCGATCGACCAGCCACAGGAAGAGCAGCAGCGAGACCACGCTCACCGCGGTGAGCACCAGGCCGTACACCAGTCCCATCGGCACCTGCAGCGCGTCCAGCACCAGGATGGTGCTGCCGATCAGCGTGATGTAGCCGAGCGCTGTGGGCAGCAGGATCTTCCAGCCCAGGTGCATGATC
The DNA here is from genome assembly GCA_035461105.1 of Longimicrobiales bacterium. Taxonomy (GTDB): domain Bacteria; phylum Gemmatimonadota; class Gemmatimonadetes; order Longimicrobiales; family RSA9; genus VEPF01. The sequence goes on from DATHVV010000127.1 coordinate 10,772, forward strand.
TGGTCGTAACGGAAGCGCGGTACGGTCCAGCGGACCCACATGAAGAAGAACACGAAGAACAGCGTCTTCACCGCGAACACCGCCAGGGTCACCAGCGTCTTCAGCACCGAGGGCGCGGCGCCCTCGACCACGCCGGGCGCGACCACGCGCATGTTGTCCCAGCTCGTGAACGGGATGTCCCAGCCGCCCAGGAAGAGCGTGGCCATGAGCGCGGACGCGGTCGTCATGTTCGCGTACTCGCCGATCATGAACATGCTGAACTTCATCGACGAGTACTCGGTGTGGAAGCCGCTCACCAGCTCGGACTCGGCCTCGGGCATGTCGAACGGCAGCCGGTTGGTCTCGGCGAACGCGGCCAGCATGAAGATCAGGAAAGAAAGCGCGAGCGGGAACGCGAGCCAGAGGCCGACGCCCTCCTGCTGGGTCCAGACGATCTGGGTGAGCGTCACGTTGCCGGCCAGCATGAAGATGGGAATCAGGCTGAGCCCCATCGCCACCTCGTAGCTGACCATCTGCGAGCTGGCCCGCAGCCCCCCCAGCAGCGCGTACTTGTTGTTCGAGGCCCAGCCGGCCATGACCAGGCCGTACACGCCCAGGCTGGTGAGCGCGAGCACGTAGAGGATGCCGATCGGCAGGTCCGCGACGATCATCTCGACCAGCCCCCACGGCGTCGGCAGCGGCGCGGCGAGGGGCACCACGGCCATGGTGATCATCGCGGGCGTGATCGAGAGCATGGGCGCCAGCACGAAGAACATCCTGGAGGCGGCGCCCGGATAGGTCTCCTCCTTGAGGATGTTCTTGACCCCATCCGCGATCGGCTGCAGCAGTCCGAACGGGCCCACACGGTTGGGGCCGAGCCGGTCCTGGATCCACGCCGAGATCCGCCGCTCGAGCAGCGTGAACAGTGCGACCGCCACCAGCGTCACCGTGAAGACCGTGATCGCCTTGATACTGATGGAGATCAGCCAGGCGATCGGGGATAGCGCCCCGACGTCGTGCATCACACCCCCCTGCCGGCGCCGATGCGCGCCGGCTCGTTGATCAGGGCGCCACGGGGACCGATCATCTCGTAGCTCAGGCCGGCGAGCGCGTCGTGGTGCTCAGCGAGCATGCCGAACGCCACTCCCGCGCTGGCTGGCGCGCTCGCCTCGCCGAGACCGGCCAGGAGCACGCCCAGCACCTGCCAGCCGGGCCGCGCCAGCGGCGGCGGCTGCACCGCCGGCCAGAAGCGCTGCACGCGCCCCTCGTAGTTCGTGAACGTGCCCTCCTGCTCGGCGAACGTGGTCACCGGCAGCACGAAGTGCGCGGCGCGCACCCCGGGCAGGTCGCGCTGCGCAAGCGCCACGAACAGGCCGGCGTCGGCCCCGTACCCGGCGGGCAGCTGCTCGAGTGCGTCGCCCAGCACGATCAGGGTGGCGCCGCGCGCGTCCGGCAGGCCGCCGGTGCCCGCGTCATCGCCGACCCGCCGGAAGCCGAGCAGCTCCAGGCCGCGCACGTTCGCCGCCAGGTCGCGCCGGCGCGCCAGCTGCGGCGCGCCCGGGCACGGCACCTCGTCGGGGGCGCGTGCCGACCGGAACAGCAGCTCGCCCCCCAGGGCCGCGCCCAGCCTGGCGAGCAGGCCGTTCTCCTCGTTGCCGAGCATGGCCGAGCCGAGCACGATCGCCGGCCCGGAGCGCTCCCGCAGCGCCGCGACCAGCCGCAGCATGGCATCCTGCCAGCTGACCGCCCGCAGGGCGCCGCCCGGCGAGCGCACCAGGGGCACCTCCACCCGGCCCTGCTGGTTGATCCACTCGTAGCGATGCCGCCCGTAATCGCAGATCCAGTACGAGTTGACGTCCGGGTTCAGCCGGGGCCGCACCCGCATGACCAGGTTGTCGCGCGTGTCCAGCTTGACGTTGCAGCCCTGCGAGCAGTTCGGGCAGATCGACGATGTGTTGTCCAGGTCCCAGACCCGCGCCTTGTGCAGGAAGTCCTTCGAGAGCAGCGCCCCCACCGGGCAGATGTCGACGATGTTGCCGGCCCACAGGTTGCCCTCGACACCCCGCTCGTAGAACGTGTCGATCGCCGAGCGGTGCCCGCGCTGCACCACGCACAGCAGGTCCTCGCCCGCGATCTCGCGCATGTAGCGCACGCAGCGCGTGCACTGGATGCAGCGATCGCCGTCATAGAGGATGTCGCCGCCGAAGTCGTCCTGGCCGAGGACCCGCTTCGGCTCCACCGAGCGGCCATGCTTCGGGCCTTCCGCGTGCGTGTAATCCTGCAGCTTGCACTCGCCCGACTTGTCGCAGACCGGACAGTCGAGGGGATGGTTCTGCAGGTAGAACTCGAGCGTGCCCTCGCGCGCCTCGCGCGCCCGCGCACTCTCGGTGAGGATCACCTGGCCGGGCGCGACGGCGGTCACGCAGGCCGGCGCGAGCTTGGGCGCGCCCTCCACCTCGACCAGGCACATGCGGCACATGGCCGGCGCCGACAGGCTGGGGTGGTAGCAGTAGTGGGCGATGCCGATGCCCGCCTGCTCCGCCGCCTCGATGATGCGCGTCCCGGGCGGCACGGTCAGGGCCCTGCCGTTGATCGTCACGTGGACGAGTTGCTGCTGCTGCTCGTTGCTCATCGCGCCTCTACACCATCGCCGCCACCGGCTGCGGCCGGCGGATCAGGGCCAGGTACTCATCCCGGAACAGCCGCAGCGAGCTCACCACCGGTGCCGCCGCCGAATCGCTCAGCACGCAGATGGTCGTGCCGGTCATGTTCTTGCCGAGATCGACCAGCGTCTCGAGGTCCTCCTCGGTGCCGTTGCCGGTCTCGATGCGACGCAGGATCTTCGCGAGCCACTGCGTGCCTTCGCGGCACGGTGTGCACTGGCCGCACGATTCGTGGGCGTAGAAGTCCACCATGCGCCGCACCTGCTTGACCACGTTGGTGCGGTCGTCCATCACGATCATGGATGCCGTGCCCAGCATGCTGCCCGCCTGCGCCACGCTCTCGTAGTCGCAGGCGATGTCGATCTCCTCCGCCCCCAGCATCGGCACCGAGCTGCCGCCCGGGATCACCGCCTTCAGCCGGCGCCCGTCCCGGATGCCGCCGCACACGTCGTGGATCAGCTCCTTCATGTTGAAGCCGAGCGGGAACTCGAAGTTGCCGCGCCGCACCAGGTGGCCGGACATGTTGAAGAGCTTCGTGCCCGGGCTCTTCTCGGTGCCGAACGAGCGATACCATTCCGCGCCCTGCCTGACGATGTGCGGCACGGCGCAGAGCGTCTCGACGTTGTTGATGTTGGTAGGCTGGCCGAACGCGCCGTACACCGCCGGGAAGGGCGGCTTGATGCGGGGCTGGCCGCGCCGGCCCTCCAGCGAGTTCATGAGCGCGGTCTCTTCCCCGCAGATGTAGGCACCCGCACCCAGGTGCAGCGTGAGCTCGCAGCCGTAGCCGGAGCCGAGCACGTCCGGTCCGGCAAGGCCCGCGGCGTACGCCTCCTCGATCGCGCGCGCCACGATCTGCGCCGGCTCGAAGAACTCGCCGCGCACGTAGATGTAGATGTGCGTGGCGCGGATCGCGTAGGCGCCGATCAGCGCGCCCTCGAGCATCTGGTGCGGCGTCCAGCGGCAGAGCTCGCGGTCCTTGAACGCGCCCGGCTCGGACTCGTCGGCGTTGATCAGCAGGTAGTGCGGCCGGCCATCGTCGCGCAGGAACGACCACTTCACGCCGGTCGGGAACCCGGCCCCGCCGCGCCCGCGCAGCCCGCTGTTCTTGACCATGTCGACGACCTCGCCGGGGCTCATCCCGAGCGCCTGCCGCAGCGCCTCGTAGCCGCCGCGGCGGCGCCAGCCCTCCAGCGTGCGCGCCTCCGGATCCCCGAAGTGCGCCGACAGCATGGGCGTCTCGCGCTCGTCCCGATACGGGTATGCCATGGCTCAGCCTCCCCGCTCCGGACGCGGCCCGGCCGCGCTCTCGCCGCGCAGCCGCTCCAGGATCGCCGGTACGTCCCCGGGAGTGACGTTCTCGAAGTAGCGCTCGTTGATCTGCACGGCCGTCGGGAAGCCGCACGCACCCAGGCACTCGGCTTCCATCACCGTGAAGCGACCGTCCGCCGAGATCTCTCCCGCGTCCGTGGCGGTGTGCTCGAGGAACGCCTCGAACACCTCGTCGCCACCGCACAGATTGCAGCTCACGTTGGTGCACACCTGCACCAGGTAGTCGCCGACCGGACGCTTGTTGTACATCGTGTAGAACGTGACCACGCCCCGCACGTAGGCGGGCGAGAGCGCGAGCTCCGCGGCCACTTCCGCCATGGTCTCCGGCGAGATGAAGCCGCGCACCTCCTGCGCCAGCTGCAGGGCCGGCAGCAGCGCGCCCTGCGCCGTCGGATAGCGCGTGCGGATCTTGTCGAGCCGCTGCCGGTATGGCCCGACGAAGAGCGGCGCCTCCGGCTGCTTCTCGAGCACCTGGAAGGGGTAGGAACACGACGCCCCGGGATGCGTGCCTTCCGGAGGACGCCGACCCACGTAGGTCGTGCCCCTGATGTCCGCCTCGCTCAGGTGGCCGAACTCGCCGGCCTCTCCGGCCCAGCCGGGGTTGCCGCCCATGAGCGGCGTACGCTCCTCAGCCATGTATCCTCACCCGTATCACCGGGTCGCTCGCTCTTGCGGGTTGCCCGGGCGCCCGGCCTTACCGGTCGATCTCGCCCAGTACGATGTCCAGGCTCGCGTTGATCGTGATCACGTCCGCGAGCAGGTGACCCTCGACCATCTTCGGCAGGGCCGAGATGTTGACGAAGCTGGGGCCGCGTACCCGCCAGCGCACCGGCTTGCTGCCGCCGTCGCTCACCACGTACATGCCCAGCTCGCCCTTGCTGCTCTCGATGCCGAACCAGCTCTCGCCGACCGGCGCCTTCACACCCTCCATCACCACCTTGAAATGGTGGATCATGGACTCCATGTCCGCCATCGCGTCGGCCTTGCCGGGCAGGATCAGGCGCGGGTCGTCCACGTTTATCGGCCCGCCCGGCAGCCGCTCGATCGCCTGCCGCAGGATGCGCAGGCTCTGCCGCATCTCCTCCATGCGCACCAGGTAGCGGTCGTAGCAGTCGCCGTGCTCGCCCACCACCACGTCGAAATCGTAGGTCTCGTAGTCGTAGTACGGCCGGTCCTTGCGCACGTCGTAGGCGACGCCCGACGCCCGCAGGTTCGGGCCCGTGAGTCCGAAGTCCACCGCTTCCTCCGGACCCATGGTGCCGATGTCGCGGTTCCGACCGACCCACAGGTTGTTGTGCGTCAGCAGCGTCTCCGTCTCGTCGAGCGTGCGCGGCAGCGTGTCCACGAAATGGCGCACCGCCTCGATCCAGCCGGGCGGCAGGTCGGCCATCATGCCGCCGATGCGCGTCGCGGAGGTGGTGATGCGGGCACCGGTGAGCGCCTCATGCAGGTCGTAGATCCGCTCCCGCTCCTGGAACGTGTACAGGAACACGGTCATGGCGCCAATGTCGAGCGCGGTCGTGCCGATCCAGTGCAGGTGGCTGAAGATGCGGTCCAGCTCCATGCAGATCACGCGCGCGACCTTGCAGCGCTCGGTCACCTCCACGCCCATCAGCTTCTCGACTGCCATGGCGTAGGCGCAGTTGTAGATCAGCGGCGCCAGGTAGTCCATGCGGTCCGTGAGCGGGATCACCTGGTTCCAGGTGCGGTACTCGCCCAGCTTCTCGAAGCTGGAGTGCAGGTAGCCGATGTGCGGCGTGCACTTGATGACCGTCTCGCCATCGAGTTCGAGCACCAGGCGCAGCACGCCGTGGGTGGCCGGGTGCTGCGGCCCGATGTTGATCACCATGTGCTCGGCGCGCAGCTCCGGCTCGATGCCCGGGGGCAGCACCGGCATGCGGACCAGGCGACCGTCGGCGGTCAGCTCCGGGGTCCGCGTCACCATGTATTCGACGGTTCGCGTGCTCATGCCATCACAGTTGTCCGCCCTGACGGCCGCCCGCCGCCGAGCCGGACGTGCCCAGGGAGAAATCGTCGGCCTCGTTGGGTCGCGCCGGCAGCGCATCGGGATTCAGCGCGCCGCTCGCCTCGGCGTGGGTACGCGCAGCATCATCGGCAGCCGGGCGCCCCAGCTGCGGCTCGTGCTCGACGACCGACAGCTCCTGCGGCGTGTAGGCGTCCTCCCACGCCTGCGCGAGCGCCCGCCGCGTCTGCTCCGCGCGGCTGAAGCGGCCGCGCAGCGGGAAATCCTTGCGCAGCGGGTGACCCTCCGCGTAGTCCTCCGGCATCATGATCCGGCGCAGGTCGGGATGACCGCGGAAATGCACGCCGAACAGGTCGTACGCTTCACGCTCGTGCCAGTCGGCCGTCCGCCAGATCGGCTGCACGCTGTCGATCACCAGCTCGTCGAGCGGCAGCGTCACCTTCACCCGCAGCTGCCGCCGGTTCGGGATCGACCACAGCTCGTAGACCACCTCCAGCGGCCGGCCCCCGCCATAGTCCACGCAGGTCACGTCCTTGAGCAGGTCGTAGCGCTCGCCGGCGTCCTCTTTCAGCCAGCGCAGCAGCTCCGCGCTCTGCGCCGCGGCCACGTAGACTACGTGCTCGTCGCCCGACATCACCGTGTGGTGCTGCACCGCCGCCCCGAAGCGGGCGCGGAGCGCCGCCACGGATGGGTGCGTCGCCGCGTCCGCCGCCGCCCCGGGCGGCGCTTCCGCCGCCGCCGGAGTCGCCTGCGGGCCCGATTCCAGCCCTGCGACCGCGTCCTTCAGTTCCTTGTCCACCATGTCAGGGATGCCGGTCCGTGGGACGCGCCACCGCGCCCCGTGAGACGAGCCCGCTCAGCTTGTTCTGGTTCGTCGAGTTCCCGAACGGCGTCGTGATCTCCGCCACCACCTCCGCCGGCAGGTTCGGCAGCCCCACCCGGGCCGGGTCCTCCGCCCGCAGCGCCGGGTTCTTCAGCGCCTCGCCCCGGATCTTCTCGTGGATCATCATGATCCCGTAGATCAGGCCCTCGGGCCGCGGCGGGCAGCCCGGCACGTACACGTCCACCGGGATGATCGTGTCGATCCCCTGCACCATCGAGTACGCGTCGAACACCCCGCCCGAGGACGCGCACGCCCCCATCGAGATGCTCCACTTCGGCTGCGGCATCTGGTCCCAGATCTTGCGCAGCACCGGCGCCATCTTGTACGCCACCCGCCCCGCGCAGATCAGCAGGTCGGCCTGCCGCGGCGAGAACGACATGCGCTCCATCCCGAACCGCGCCATGTCGTACTTGGTCGCGAACGTCGCCATCATCTCGATCGCGCAGCACGCCGTCCCGAACGGCATCGGCCACAGCGAGCTGCGCCGCGCCCAGTTCACGACCTCGTCCAGACGCGTCGTCAGGAAGGACGCCTCCCCCTCACCCGCCGGCATCACCGGCAGCCCGGGACGCTCTCCTAGTCCCATTGGAGAGCTCCTTTCTTCCACACGTAGATGAACCCGACCAGCAGGACCGTCATGAAGATCACCATCTCGATGAACCCGAAGATCCCCAGTTCCCGGAATAGTACCCCCCACGGGATCAGGTACACCGTCTCGATGTCGAAGACTATGAACAGGATGGCGACCAGGTAGAACTTCACGGAGAAGCGCTCGCGCGCGTCGCCCAGCGGCGTCATGCCCGATTCGTAGGCCGCCTGCTTCACCGACGTCGGCCGAAACGGGCTCACCATGTGCGAGAGCCCCACCAGCACGACCGCGTTCCCGAGCGACACGCCCAGCAGGATCAGGATCGGGACATACACCTCGGTCATCGCCGCCCCGTACGCTTGTGAAATCCTTCACTTACGGCCGCGGCAAAGTAGGCGCGGCCCCAGGGGGTGTCAAGCAGGTAATTCCCCATTTTACCGAGGCTTGCGAAGGGCTTTTCGGGGCCGCTTGCAGCGCTCGGCCGCGGCCCTCTAAGTTGCGCCGCGACGGCAGCAGCCGAGCCCGCCGCAGGTCCGCGGCAGCCACCCGGCCGGAGCACCCGATGACGATTCGCAGCGACCGCTGGATCCGCCGGATGGCGGAGCAGGAGGGGATGATCGAGCCGTTCGAGGGGCGACAGGTGCGGGAGGGCGCGATCAGCTATGGCGTCTCCTCGTTCGGCTACGACGTGCGGGTGGCGGACGAGTACAAGGTCTTCACCGATGTGTACAGCGTGATCGTCGACCCGAAGGCGTTCGACGCGCGCTCGTTCGTGGACGTGAAGGCGGAACACTGCATCATCCCGCCCCGCTCCTTCGCGCTGGCGCGCACGCTCGAGTATTTCCGGGTGCCGAAGGACGTGCTGGTGATCTGCGTTGGCAAGTCGACGTACGCGCGCTGCGGCATCATCGTGAACGTGACGCCGCTGGAGCCGGAGTGGCGAGGCTATCTGACGCTGGAGATCTCGAACACGACGCCGCTGCCCGCGAAGATCTACTCGAACGAGGGGCTGGCGCAGCTGCTGTTCTTCCAGGGCGACGAGGTGCCGGAGGTGACCTATGCCCAGAAGCGGGGCAAGTACCAGGACCAGGTCGGGGTGACGCCCCCGCGCCTATAGCCGGCGCCCGATGCAGGACGACCGGGCAGCCCAGCTGCCCGGTCGCCCTTCGCCCCTCTACCCTCCTCGCCCTCGCCCTCGTCCCTCGCCCTCCTACGCGAGCTCGCCCGGCCGACGCAGCCGCGACTTCCGGAAGTCGCGGTTCAGGCGCGCGATGTAGTCGACGCTGATGTCCTTCGGGCACGCGGTCTGGCAGGCGCCGTGGTTCGTGCAGTGGCCGAACCCCTCCTGGTCGTGCATCTCGACCATCTCGACGGCGCGCCGGTAGCGTTCCGGCTGTCCCTGCGGCAGATAGCCGAGATGGGCGATCTTCGCCGCGGTGAAGAGCATGGCGGAGGCGTTCGGGCAGGCGGCGACGCAGGCGCCGCAGGCGATGCACTCGGCGGCGTCCATGGCCAGCTCGGCGTTGTCCTTGGGCACGAGCACGGCGTGGGCGTCCGGGGCGCTGCCGGTGCGCGCGGTGATGTAGCCGCCCGCCTGGATGATCCGGTCGAACGCGGCCCGGTCGACGGCCAGGTCGCGCAGCACCGGGAAGGCGGCGGCGCGCCACGGCTCCAGCCACAGCTCGTCGCCATCGCGGTAATGGCGCATGTGGAGCTGACAGACGGTGGTCCTGGGCAGCGGCCCGTGCGGCACGCCGTTGATCATGAAGCCGCACATGCCGCAGATCCCCTCGCGGCAGTCGTGATCGAACGCGATCGGCTCCTGGCCATCGCGGATGAGCCGCTCGTTCACCAGGTCGAGCATCTCCAGGAACGAGGAGTGCTCGCTGACGTTCTCGGCGCGGTAGGTCTCGAAGCGGCCCGCGTCGGCCGGGCCGCTCTGGCGCCAGACGTGGAGGGTGAGGTTCATAGGCTCTACTTGTAGCTCCGTTGCGCGAGCGCGACGGACTCGAAGGTCAGCTCCTCGCGGTGCTTCCGCGGCGGGCTGCCGATCCCGGTGAACTCCCAGACGGAAGCGTGCGCGAAGTGCTCGTCGTCGCGCCTCGCCTCGCCCTCCTCGGTCTGGTGCTCCTCGCGGAAGTGGCCGCCGCACGACTCGTCGCGATCGAGCGCATCGATGCAGAGCAGCTCCGCGAACTCCAGGAAATCGGCCACCCGGCCGGCGTACTCGAGCTGCTGGTTGAAGGACGCGCCGGTGCCGGGCACGCGCACGGTCCGCCAGAACTCCTCGCGCAGCTCGGGGATGCGCGCGATCGCCTCCCGGAGGCCGGTCGCGTTGCGGGCCATGCCGCACTTCTCCCAGAGCAGCGCCCCCAGCTCGCGGTGGATCTCGGTCACGGTGCGGGTACCCTTCGTCTCGAGCATGCGCCGGGTGCGCTCGTTGACCTCACGCTCGGCGTCGCGGAAGGCGGCGTGATCGGTATCGACCGGGTCCAGCTTGGTCCGGACGAGGTAGTCTCCGATCGTGAGCGGCAGCACGAAGTAGCCGTCGGCCAGGCCCTGCATGAGCGCGCTCGCGCCCAGGCGATTGGCACCGTGGTCGGAGAAATTGGCCTCGCCGGCCACGTGCAGCCCGGGGATCGTGCTCATCAGGTTGTAGTCGACCCACAGCCCGCCCATCGTGTAATGAGGCGCCGGATAGATGCGCATCGGCGTCTGGTACGGGTTCTCTCCCGTGATGTTCTCGTACATCTCGAAGAGGTTGCCGTAGCGTTCCGCGATGGTATCGCGGCCGAGCCGCTGGATCGCATCCCGGAAGTCGAGGTAGACACCGATGCCGCCCGGGCCGACGCCGCGCCCCTCGTCCACCATCTCCTTGGCGCGCCGTGACGAGATGTCGCGCGGCGCCAGGTTGCCGAAGCTCGGGTAGAAGCGCTCCAGGTAGTAGTCGCGCTCCGCGTCCGGGATCTCGTGGGGCGGCCGCGTATCACCGGCGCGGATCGGCACCCAGACCCGACCATCGTTGCGCAACGACTCGCTCATCAGGGTGAGCTTCGACTGGTGCTCGCCGGCGGGCGGCAGGCAGGTCGGGTGGATCTGCGTGAAGCAGGGGTTCGCGAAACCGGCGCCCTTGCGGTGCGCCCGCCACGCGGCCGTGACGTTGCAGCCCTTCGCGTTGGTGGACAGAAAGAACACGTTGGCGTACCCGCCCGTCGCCAGCACGACCGCGTCGGCGGCCCACGCCTGCACCCGGCCGGTGAGCAGGTCGCGCGTGATGATGCCGCGCGCCTTCCCGTCCACCACCACCAGGTCCAGCATCTCGTGGCGGGAGTGCATCTCCACGCCGCCCGCGCGCACTTCCTTCTCGAGCTGCTGGTAGCAGCCCAGCAGCAGCTGCTGGCCGGTCTGGCCGCGGGCGTAGAACGTGCGCGAGACCTGCGCGCCGCCGAACGAGCGGTTCGCCAGGTAGCCGCCGTACTCGCGCGCGAACGGCACGCCCGTCGCCACGCAGTGGTCCATGATCTGCAGGCTGATCTGCGCCAGCCGGTAGACGTTCGCTTCGCGCGCCCGGAAATCGCCGCCCTTGACGGTGTCGTAGAACAGCCGGTAGACGCTGTCGCCGTCCGCCTGGTAGTTCTTCGCCGCGTTGATGCCGCCCTGGGCCGCGATGCTGTGCGCGCGGCGCGGGCTGTCCTGGTAACAGAAGCAGCGGACCTGGTAGCCGAGCTCCGACATGGTGGCGGCCGCGGACGCGCCCGCCAGCCCGGAGCCCACCACGATCACGCTGTATTTCCGCTTGTTCGCGGGGTTGACCAGCTTCAGCTCGAAGCGGTGTCGGTCCCACTTCTGAGCCAGCGGCCCGTCCGGAACGTTCGCTCTCAGTTCCATGACTTCTCCGTGCCTCAGCGCAGCGTCAGCACGCCGGCGAGCACCGCCACCGGGAAGGAGATGTTGGCCAGCGCCACCACCAGCGCGATCCCGAGCGCGATCGGGCGACGCAGGTGGTTGTACTTCGCGTTGTTCGCGCCCAGTGTCTGCAGCATGCTCCACAGCCCGTGATAAAGGTGCAGCGCCAGCGGGATCATGGCCGCGATGTACGCCAGCGAGACCGGCCACTGCTGGAACCCGACCACGAAGTTGTGGTACGCGTCGCCCGGCACGAAGCGTGGATGCGCGTTGCCGATCGTGAAATGCATCAGGTGGTAGACTATGAACGCGATCAGGACCAGGCCGCCCCAGAGCATGGTGCGCGATGCGTAGCTGAACACCAGCTCGTTGGCCTGGTACTTACGGTAGCCGATGGGGCGGGCCCGCCGGCTCTGCAGCGACAGCGAGATCGCCGCCCAGATGTGCAGCACCACGGTCACGAGCAGGAAGGCGCGGATCAGCCAGAGCAGCTGCATGTCCCCGAAAAAAGGCGCGCCGAAGGTCCGCAGACCTTCGGCGTAATGGTTGAACGCCTCGGGGCCCATGTACACCTTGAGATTGCCGACCATGTGCCCGATGACGAACAGGATCAGGATCACACCGGTCGAGGCCATCACGATCTTCCGGCCGACCGTCGCGTCCCAGAGCGTCAGAACCCTGCGCATTTGCCTTTGCCTCGCCGGAGCGGTCGCTAGCTGAGCAGCGCCATGGTTTCCTGCACGGCCGCGGCCGACTTCTGGAGCGCGGCGCGCTCCGCTTCGGTGAGCTCCACCTCGATGATGCCCTCGAGCCCGCGCCGGCCCAGCTTGCACGGCACTCCGAGGAACAGCCCCGTCATGCCGTACTCGCCCTGCAACCATGCGGAACAGGGGAGCACCCGCTTCTTGTCGTGCACGATCGCTTCCGCCATCTGGACGGCGGCGGCCGCCGGCGCGTAGTACGCGCTGCCGGTCTTGAGCAGGCCGACGATCTCGGCGCCCCCCGTGCGGGCCCGGTCGACCAGCTTCTCGATGCGGTCCGCGGACAGGAACTGGGTGAGCGGGATGCCACTGATGGTGGTGTAGGAAGCGAGCGGCACCATGGTATCGCCGTGGCCGCCGAGCACGAGCGCCTGGATGTCCTCAACGCTCACGTCCAGCTCCATGGCGATGAACGAGCGATAGCGCGCCGTGTCGAGCACACCCGCCATGCCCACGATCCGCTCGCGCGGGAAACCGGTGGTCTGCATGCAGACGTGCGCCATCACGTCGAGCGGGTTGGAGACCATGATCACGATCGCGTCCGGCGAGCTCTGCGCGATCTCTGCCGAGACCTGGCGCACGATTCCGGCATTGGTGTTGAGCAGATCCTCGCGGCTCATGCCGGGCTTGCGCGCGATCCCGGCGGTCACGATCACCAGCTCGGAGCCTTCCGTCAGCGCGTAGTCGTTGGTGCCGACGACGCGCGTGTCGAACCCCTCGATCGGCGCCGATTCCCACTGGTCGAGACCCTTGCCCTGCGGGATCCCTTCCATGATGTCGATGATGACGACGTGCTTCGCGAGGTGCTTGCGGGCGAGACCCTGCGCGGCGGTTGCGCCAACGTTGCCGCCGCCGATCACCGTGATCTTGTTGAGCATAATCCCCCGGAATGCCGAGTCTGGTGAGTCGCGGCAAAGTAGGCCGGGGCCACAGGGCTGTCAACGCGATTTCACAGCGCGGGATTGCGCTGTCGGGGGGCTTGCGGCGCGATCTTGCGCGGTGTCAGCCCCCGACCTGGGAGAGCGCGCGCAACCCACCCGAGCCGGCGTCGCTTCCCTGGATCAGGTAGTGACGCTCCGGCTTGATGCGGAGCGTGTGCCGGATGAGCGGCTCGAGCGGCTCGCCGCGCCGGAGCGGCCCGCGCAGATCGGTCTCGAGCTCGCCGAACAGACAGGGCCGCAACCGGCCGTTCGCGGTCAGCCGCATGCGGTTGCAGCGCTCGCAGTAGTTGTGGCTCATCGGCGTGATCACGCCGATGGTGCCGGCCGCGCCGGGCAGCTGGAAGTACGTGGCCGGGCCGTTCCCCTCCGGTCCCGGCACCGGCGTCAGCTGGCCGATGCGGCGCAGGCGCGCGAGCATCTCCGCGGCGGGCAGGTACGCATCCGCGGAGACGTCGAGGTTGTCGCCGACCGGCATGACCTCGATCAGGCGTACGTGCCATGGACGCTCGAGCGTGATGCGCGCCAGGTCCTCGAGCTCGTCATCGTTGGTGCCGCGCATGATCACGGCGTTCACTTTGATGGGCGCGAAGCCGGCCCGCTCGGCCGCCGCCAGGCCGGCGAACACGGCGCCGTGCGCCCCCGGCCGGCGCGCGATCGCGTCGAGGCGCTCGGGGCGCAGCGAGTCGAGCGAGACGTTGAGGCGGCCGACACCGGCCGCGCGCAGGGTGTCGGCCGCGGCCTCGAGCAGCACGGCGTTCGTCGAGAGCGCGATGTCGTCGATGCCCGGGATCGCGGCCAGCATGCGCACCAGCTCGGGGAGGTCGCGCCGCACCAGGGGCTCCCCGCCCGTCAGGCGCACGCGACGCAGCCCCATTCCGGCCATCACCTGCACGATCTCGGCGATCTCCTCGTAATGCAGGATCTCGTCGCGAGTGAGCCAGGGGAGCCCGTGCAGCGGCATGCAGTACACGCAGCGCAGATTGCACTTGTCGGTGACCGAGATGCGCAGGTACTCGATGCGCCGGCCCAGCCCGTCGGTCATGGCGGGCGCGTCGGCGCCCGGCGACACCGCCGGTTGGAGGCGCGCCGCCTCGAGCGCGCGGCGCGCCTCGCTGGCCTGCCGCAGCAGCTCGCTCACGATGCGCTCCCGGGCGGCACGGCGCCCTCCAGCCAGCGCGAGTCACCGGCCGTGTAGTGCTCGTGCTTCCAGACGGGGAGGCGCAGCTTGATCTGCTCGATGATGTAGCGCGACGCCTCGTAGGCCTCGGCACGGTGCGGCGTAGCGACCGCGATGGCCACGCTGATCTCGCCGACCGCCAGCTCGCCGGTGCGATGCACCACGGCGATATGATCGCTGCCGGCGCGTTCGGCCGCTTCCCGCGCGATCGCATCCAGCACCGCCCCGGCCATGGCCTGGTATGTGTCGTAGCGCATGCCGTGCACCCGGCGGCCTTCGTGCTCGCGTCGCACCCGGCCCAGGAAGAGCAGCACCGCGCCGTCCGCGTCATCGCCCACGCGGGCCAGCACGTCCTCGGCCCGGATCGGAGCCGCGCCGATCGCGGTGTACACGTCAGCCACCGGCCACCGGCGGCAGCAGCGCGAGCTCGTCGCCTTCCCGCAGCAGCGCGTGCAGCGGTGCGTACTCGCGGTTGATCGCGACGACCGGTGCCTCGGGGAGACGCGCGAAGCCGGGGCCGGTCCGGCGCAGCCGGTCGACGGCGTCACGTGCGGTCGCGCCCGGGGGCAGCTCGAGCGTCAGCTGCTCCGTGCCCGCGAGATCGCGGTAGAGGGCGAAGAGGAGAAAATGCACCTGCATGGCCGAATCCTACCCCGAGGGAGCGCGCAGGTGCAATCGCCCCCGGCCGCGAGCCCTCGGAGCGCTCAGGGCACCGGTCCGCGGCGGCCCCGCTGCTGGACCAGCATGCGGGCATTGTCCTGGAGCTGCAGCCAGAGCAGGAGGTATTGCGCCTGCTGCCTGGGCGTGAGGAAGGAGGCAAGCTGGTCCTGCTCGCGCCCGGCGAGCGCCAGCTCGCGGCTGCGCAGCGAGCGCTGCTCGGCGAGGATCCGCGCGAACGCGGAGTCGGGAGCGTCCTGTGCCAGGCTAGAGGCGAGCTGCTGGCGGAGCAGTGCGGCCGCGCGATGCAGCTGGCGCCGCTCCAGAGCATTGGTGCGGACCACGGTGCGCAGCCGCTCGCGGCGTGCCTCGTCCAGCTGCAGCTCGTCGCCTGCGCGCTCCACGAACCGCATCAGCACCCGCTGCTCGAGCTGCATGCGCCGGTCTGCCGGCCGGCCCGTGCCCGGCTGCTGCGCTGCGGTCGGCACCGCGAGCAGCAGCGCGCAGAGCACACCGAGTGCGCGCATCACGATTCCATCTCCTTCAGGAGTTGCTCGAGCTCGGCTTCGGTGAGCTCCGGCAGCACCGATCGCGGGACCAGCGGCTCGACGTATGCCGGCAGCAGTGCGGTCTCCCCCGCCGGCACGGTCCCGTTGCCGGAGGGGCGTCCCAGACCCGCGTCGATCATCAGCGCGCCCCCGATGACCGCGGCCGCGACGGTCGCGGCCATACCCAGCCGCGCCGGGGACAGTCGCGCCGGGCGCACCGGCGGCCGTCGCTGGGCGGCGAGCACGCGGGCTTCGAGCGTACCGGGAATCTCCGGGAGGGCGTCGAGCACCGCTCGCAGCACCCTCCGCTCGGCCTGGCAGTCGGCGCAACCGTCGACATGCCGCTCGAGCTCCCGGCGCTCCGTCGCCCCGAGCTCGTCGCGCAACAGCTCCGGCAGCCGCTCGCGCACGTGATCACAAGGATGGGAGATGGTCATGTCAGCAGCTCCCGCAGCCGTTTCACACCCAGATGGTAGTTCACCCGCGCCGCCCCCTCGGAACACCCGATCGCCGCACCCACCTCCGCAAAGCTGAGCCCCTGCTGCGCGCGCAGCGCGACGGCCAGGCGCTGCTTCGTCGGCAGCGCTCCGAGCGCCTGCTCGACCCGCGCCAGCTCCGCCTGCTGCTCCACCCGGCTCGCCGCGTCGCGCTCGCCGCTGGCGTGCAGCGCCGCGCCCGTGATCGGCACCTCGTGGCGCCGGCTCTGGCGCCGGCCCGCCGAGTACGCGGCGTTCGCGGCGATCTTGAGCAGCCACGTGCGGAAGCTCGCGTCGCCGCGAAACCCGGGCAGGGCCCGCAGCATGCTCACGAACGCCTCCTGGGTCGCGTCCTCCGCGATCCCGCGCTCCCCCAGGATGCGCAGGGTCAGCCGGTAGACGTCGGGCAGGTAGCGGCGCGTGAGCGCCTCCCGCGCCGCCGCGTCGCCGCGTCGCGCGGCCGCGACCAGCTCGGCTTCGGCCAGCTCCGCGGAGTCGGCCCCTCGGGGGAGCGCGTTCGCCTTCACCATCCTGTTCAGATGCCGCCCGCGTGGCTTCGTTAAAGCCGAAACGCCCCAGCCGGCGGCGGCCGGTGGGGCGTAATCGGTAGGCGGAGGAAGCGCTACTTCAGACCAGGACCGAGGTCATCGGCACGTGCGTGCCGTCGGCAACCTGTACCCGCAGGTCCTTCGAGGGCTTGAACACCGGGACGACCCGGGCCGGCACCTCGACCGGATCGCCGGTGCGCGGGTTGCGCGCCATGCGCGAGCGCCGCTTCCGCACCTTGAACGTTCCGAACCCGCGGATCTCGATGTGCTCGTGGTCGGCCATCGCGTTCTTGATCGCGTTCAGCAGTCCATCGACCACCAGCGCACAGTCCTTCTTCGTGATCCCGGGGCCGATCGCCTCGGCCACCTGCTCGACGAGGTCGGCTTTGGTCATGAGTCCTCCCTACCGATTTTGATTGTATTTCGGGCGCCGCCGGCGTCCGTGGGAGCCGCTCCGCTCCCCTGTTGGCAGCATTGCTACCATGGCATTTGATAACGGACCGACGCTCCCCCGGCCCGCTCCGCGCCGGCCAGCCGCCGCCACACCGCCTCCGCACCCCCGGTGCGGCCCAGCAGCAGGTCGATCAGCCGGAATCGCTTCTCGGGCGGCCGCACCGTGCGCGGCTCCTCGCCCAGGTTCGCCATCCGGCCCGCGGCCGCGATCGCGTCCTCCGTGCTGCCCAGCCGGTCGATGAGCCCGCTCTGCAGCGCCTGGCGACCGGACAGGATCCGCCCGTCCGCCACCGCCGCCAGCGCCGCCTCACCGAGTTGCCGCTCTTCGGCGACGACCGCGACGAACTGCCGGTAGACATCCTGCACCAGCGTGTCCAGCAGCACCCGGTCGGCCTCGCTCAGCGGCCGGAACAGCGATCCGACGTCCTTGTGCTCCGCGCTCTGCACCGTCTGCATGCGCACGCCCACCCGCGACATCAGCTCGCTCGCGTCCGGAAACTCCATGATCACGCCGATCGAGCCCGTGATCGAGCCCGGCATCGCGAAGATCGAGTCCGCTCCCAGCGCCACGTAATAGCCGCCCGAGGCACCTACCCCGCGGATCGAGGCAATGACTGGCCGATCATCGGCCTCGCGCAACGCGCGCAACGCACTGTAGATGCTCTGCGAGGGTGCGACCACGCCGCCCGGCGAGTTGATCGACACCACGAACCCGCGTACGCTCCTGTCGCGCCGGAAGTTGCGCAGTCCTTCGAGCAGCTCGCGGTCGTCGGTGATGATCCCGTCGATCTCGAGCACGGCGATCCGCTGGCCCAGGCCGACCCCGCCTCCGCCCGAGGCGAAGAGCACCGCCAGCACGACGCCGGACAGGGCCATGAGTGAGATCACTGCAACGGCCAGGGTAGTGACGACCGACCGCCGGGACACGCTTCTTCGCTGCGGGTTAGCTTTCAGGTACGGGGGGCTAGGTTAGAACTGCATCGCCCGAAAGTCAAGTCTTTTCTTGACTTGCGAGCATTGCCCCGAGAAAACGGTCGAACAGATAACGGGAGTCGTGGGGCCCCGGCGCGGCCTCCGGATGGTATTGCACGCTGAACACCGGCAGCTCCCGGTGCTCGAGCCCTTCCATCGTCTGATCGTTCAGGTTGACGTGCGTGACCCGAAGCGACGGCGCCCCCTCCACTTCCTCACCCGGGCCCCGCCTCACGGCGAACCCGTGGTTCTGCGCCGTGATCTCGACCGCCCCGTCCGCCAGCCGCCGCACCGGATGGTTCCCCGCCCGATGCCCGTAGAGCAGCTTGTAGGTGGTGCCGCCCCAGGCCCGGGCGATCAGCTGGTGGCCCAAACAGATCCCGAAAACCGGCACGCCGCGCTCGGCCAGGGTACGGATGCTCTCGAGCGCGTGGCCGACCGCCTCCGGGTCGCCGGGCCCGTTCGAGACGAAGAGGCCGTCGGGGGCGAGGTCGAGGATCGCCTGCGGGGTGCTGGAGGCGGGCAGCGTGGTGACCCGGCAGCCGCCTTCCGCGAGCAGCTTTATGGAGTGGCGCTTCACGCCGAAGTCGTAGGCGACGACGTGGAATCGTTCCGGGCCGACGGCGGGCGTCACGTAGGGCTCCGGGGTCGAGACCCCCGTGGCCAGGTCCAGGCCTTCCATCCGGGGATGCGCGCCCACCCGTTCCAGCGCCGCATCCCGGCCGAGCTCGGCCGGGGCGATCATGGCCCGCATCGCGCCCGCCGAGCGCAGGTGGCGCGTCAACGCCCGGGTATCCACGCCGGTGAGCGCCGCTACGCCGGCTCCGTCCAGGTATGAGGCCAGCGACCGCTCCGCCCGCCAGTTGCTGTGGTGGAGCGCGATCTCCCGCATGACGAAGCCGGCCACCTGCACCCGTCGCGACTCGCCGTCCTCCCCGGTGATCCCGTAGTTGCCGATCAGCGGATAGGTCATGGCCACGATCTGGCCGGCGTAGGAGGGATCGGTCAGCACTTCCTGGTAGCCCGTCATCGAGGTGTTGAAGACGGCTTCACCGAGCGACGTGTCCGCCTGCCCGACCAGCTCGCCGTCGAACGCACGTCCATCTTCCAGCAGCAGGTATCCGGGCCGGCTCACG